>DATCVA010000279.1:0-33977 GCA_036567205.1 Eoetvoesiella sp.
CCTCGATAGCCCGCAATGCCGGGGCGATAATATCCATGTGATAGCGGATAACGCCGGCTTGATCGGCGCGTTCGCGGGGAAACTCCCGAATATCGGCACCGGCGGCAAAATTGCCATCGGCACCACGTACCACAACGCAGCGCAATTGCGGATTAGCGGACAATTCAGTAAAGATTTGCGCGAGCTCATGCCACATGGAAACCGTAATCGCATTAAGCCGGCCCGTATGAACAAGCGTAACGAACGCCAGCGACTGGTCATACTGTACGGTGACCTGGCCAACGTTCCGAGAGCTGCCCGCGGTCATCGCCACCTCAGGTTGCGCCCCGCACTGGGCTTGCCGGCAGCCAGGTGTTCCAGGTTTTGATCCAGCTGGTCAAGATCGTATAAGTAATTGGCCATAATGCCGCAAGATTGCTCTAACCCCTTGGGCGAAAGGTCGGCGGCCCAATTTACACGCTCGATACGCGCGCCATTGCCTAAATGAAAGCGAGCCACCGGATCGATAAGCACCCCGTCTTTCATGGTTAGCAGGTAGCGTGCGGCAAGCTTCAGCCCAGCCCGCTGCATTTCATCGGAGACATCGCCGCTGGCTGCAGCTGCTTTTTGAAGCTGCTCAACCCATCTAAGCCCCGCTTGCGCATCGTCTTTCGTTTCCTGGCCATTGGTTTTTTCCCGCAATATTTCACGCAGCGCTTCGCCCTTTTGCTTGGCTAGCCAAGCGGTAAACCCCGGAATCGGCGACAACGTCGCGAACGATTTAAGTTTGGGCAATTCCCGCAGCAACTCGTCGACAACACGTTTAAGTAAAAAATTACCAAAACTTATGCCGCGCAAGCCGGGCTGTGTATTAGAGATAGAATAAAAAATAGCCCAACGTGCTTTGTTTAACGCTTCGGCCGGGGTGTTGGGATCGAGTAAAACCTGCACATTACCGGCCATTTCGTGCGCAAATGCGACCTCGACAAAAATCAGCGGTATGTCGCTCATGCGGGGATGAAAAAAAGCGTAGCAACGTCTGTTGTCGGCAACCCTATGACGCAATTCGTCCCACGAGCGAATCTCGTGAACAGCTTCGTATTGAATAAGCTTTTCCAGCAAGGACGCCGGCGAGTCCCACGTGATGGGTTTAAGTTCGAGCATGCCCACATCGAACCAGTTGGACAGCAGGTTTTCCAGTTCGCGCTCCAGCACCGTCAAACCTTCAATCTGATTGCGGCAACGCAGCATGTCGGCGCGCAACTCCACCATGAAACGCAAGCTCCCGCCTTGCACGTTTAAGCGTTTAAGCAGCCGTACGCCGTAATCAGCGCGAGGCTCGAGAGACGATGCTGCGGCCACCAGGCCGGCCAACAAGTCGCGCCGCGCCTTTGCATCGGCCGCCGTGTAGCGCGCGCACCACTGCTTGGCAGCACGATTGGCGCCTATATCGGTTAGCCGGGCAACATACAAAGGCTTAAGTTCGGCCGGGGTCGGCGCACGATCACGGTCCCACCACCGCCCAAGACGGGCGATGAGCCCTTCGGGAGCCTGGCTGGCCGCGGAGCCGCCATCTGGGGCGTCCGGCCGGGCAAGAGGATCAGCCTTGGTTCGCGCTGGGGTGCGTGTGTCGGCATTCATGAACCTGCTCCTGAGCGTTGAGGCCACAGCCCCGTTAAGTCGCGGCCTCACGACTGCTGTTTCCGGACAATGCACGCAGCGAGGCCTGCCTTTTAAGTATGTGCGTACAAAGGCCTTGGCCTTCAACAATAATTATGGCGAATTTTTCGCAATGGGCAAAGAGAGAGTTATCCCGATGAAAGGTTCCGCCGCCATGTGAAAGCTATTAGCAGGCTATTCAAGCATGAATTAGCATGGCAGAATAAGTTACTTACTTCCAGACTGGACGAACGGGCTATGCACATTCTAATCGCCGAAGACGATAGTATCCTGGCCGACGGACTTTCTCGTTCTCTTCGTTATGATGGTTATGCAGTCGACGTCGTCAACGATGGGTGCAGCGCCGACTCTGCTTTGCAGTTGCAAAGCTTCGACCTGCTTATCCTCGACCTGGACCTGCCCCGTATGTCGGGACTGTCGGTGCTGCGCCAGCTCCGACAGCGCCACACTCATATCCCTGTCCTTATTCTTACGGCTGCCGACACCGTCGAGCAACGCGTAACCGGACTGGACCTGGGGGCCGACGACTACATGGCCAAACCCTTTGCGCTTAGCGAACTCGAGGCGCGCGTCAGGGCCCTGACACGCCGCAGTTCGGGCAACAGCACAACTTTGCTCAAGTACAAGCGTCTAAGCTTCGATCTTAATGGCCGTATAGCCCACATCGATAATCAGCCGCTTGAGCTTTCTGCGCGGGAAACCAGCCTGCTCGAAATTTTTCTGTCTCGATGCGGCCGCATGATCAGTAAGAATCAATTCGTCGATTTGCTTTGTGAATGGGGCGAGGAAGTTACCCCGAACGCAATCGAGGTGTATATACATCGTTTACGCAAAAAAATTGAACCCAGCGGAGCCAGAATCGTAACAGTGAGAGGTCTGGGGTACTGCCTGGAATCCGAAACCCACAACGACGAAATCGTTGCCTGACAGATGCCGGCCCCGCGCTTTTTCAATGTTTAGAGACCCCAAACTCGACAACGGCACCGGCACCGACGGAGTTCCCGCACAGCCATCCATTAGCAAAAAAAACAATAGAACAATACTTGGCAACATCATGATCTGGATGTTCGTTCCTTTGTTTTTACTATGGACCATTGGCCTTGTAATTACCTGGTTTATTGCCCAAAACATTGCCAACGCGCCTTACGACCGGGCATTGGCCGATCACTTGCGGCTGCTCAAGCACGAAATCGAACAACAAAAAATAGTCGATGGCGTTCACCTCTCTACCTCGGCGGTCACGATTTTGCAGGGTGATAAAACCAACTTCATCCGCTGGGAAATCAGAGACATCAACGGTAACTCCATAGGCGGCAATGCCAATATTCCCCTTCCGGACAACTGGACCTACGAAGAAAACCGAATACGCTTTCGAAACCAGACCCTCGAAGGGCAAAGCGTGCGCGTAGCCAATATCTGGGGCGGCCGAGACCTCAATGGCCTGCCGTTTCTAGGCGTCGTTGCCCAGTCCAATGAAATGCGTGCAACCCTTCAGCAGGAAATACTGACCGGCATGCTGACGCCGCAATTAATCGTTCTACCCCTTGCCGCCCTACTGGCGGGACTCGGTCTGACGCAGGGCCTCGAACCGCTTAACTTGTTGCAAGAACGCATCCGGGCGCGGCGGGCAAACGATATGTCGCCCATCAGGGCCGACCTGGCGCCCGCCGAAATCGTCCCTCTGCTGGGCGCCATGAACGACTTGCTGACACGGCTGGCGGCAACCAACGAAACACAGCGACGATTTGTAGCCAATGCCGCGCATCAGCTTAAAACGCCCCTCGCCGGTATGCGCACACAAGCTGAACTGGCGTTGCGCGAACACAGCCCGGAAAAAACGAACGCCAGCCTGGAGCAACTGGTGCGAGGCTCCGAGCGCGCGACGCGCCTGGTCAATCAATTGCTGTCCCTGGCACGCGCTGAAAGCGCCGACGACCCTATCGATCCAAGCTCGGACTGCATTGATCTGAACGAACTGGCCCATAGGAAAAGCTTGCGCTGGGTCGACGCGGCACTGAAGAAAGGCATTGACCTGGGCTTCGAGCCTGCAGCTACGCCTATGCATGTAGCCGGCAACAGAATGATGCTGGCCGAGATGCTGGCCAATATTATCGACAACGCCCTGCTCTACACTCCGCCTCAAGGATGGGTCACCGTACGGGTTGGCGGAGACGCGCTGTCCGCCTACCTGGAGGTGGAAGATTCCGGTCCAGGCATTGCCGCCGAAGAACGAGAGCGAGTTTTCGATCGATTTTTCCGCGTATTGGGCAGCACGGTAGACGGCAGCGGACTGGGACTTTCAATCGTAAAAGAAATTGCCGAAAGCCACGATGCAAGCATTGAGTTCATGCCGACCGGTCAGCGCAAAGGCATACCAGGCGGTACCTGCCTGCGGATCACGTTTACCCGGATAGAACTTGATGATGCATAACCGCAAATCGGTTTATTGACTGCAACACCCACGAAAAAGATACATTTTTTAACAATTATAGTACCGCTATTCCCGGTGCGTCAGTTTGATGTCAGAGTAATCCCATACCTTACGCTGCACGTTCGTGCATTGCGCATGCGATAAAACCTGAACCTCTTAGAGGCCAAACCGACACAGGAGACAGGATGAACACAGGAACCACCGCCGCACGAAAAGCGGCCGCCCTCGTTGGCGCGCCTGCGGCGACGTACCGTCCCATGACCCAGGAAGAACGGCGCGTGGTGTTTGCGTCTTCACTTGGCACTGTATTCGAGTGGTATGACTTTTACCTGTACGGATCGCTGGCTGCGGTCATCGCATCGCACTTTTTCTCGGGCGTAAATCCTACCGCCGGCTTCATTTTTGCACTTCTGGCGTTTGCCGCCGGCTTCGCAGTACGCCCGTTCGGCGCATTAGTCTTTGGCCGGCTGGGCGACCTGGTCGGACGAAAATACACTTTCCTGATCACCATCATCATCATGGGAATGTCCACCTTTCTCGTCGGCGTATTGCCGTCCTATGGCTCCATCGGTATTGCGGCCCCCGTCATGCTGATCGTCCTGCGCCTGTTGCAAGGCCTGGCCCTGGGTGGCGAATACGGCGGCGCCGCCACCTATGTCGCAGAACACGCTCCACAGAACCGCCGCGGCTTCTACACCAGCTGGATTCAGACGACAGCCACCATGGGGCTGTTCCTTTCATTGCTGCTGGTATTGGGCATCCGTACGGTATTGGGCGAGGAAGCTTTTTTAGACTGGGGCTGGCGTGTTCCCTTCTTGATTTCCGCGGGCCTGCTGGGTATTTCGGTATGGATACGCATGAAGCTCAATGAATCTCCTGCCTTCAAAAAAATGAAAGCGGAAGGCGGGGGATCCAAGGCTCCCATCAAAGACTCATTCGGCAAGTGGAGCAACCTGAAACTCGTCTTGCTGGCACTGTTCGGCCTGACTGCCGGCCAAGCCGTCATCTGGTACACCGGCCAGTTTTATGCCCTGTTTTTTCTGACTAAAACGCTGGCCATCGAAGCCAACTCAGCCAGCATCATGATTGCTCTGGCGTTGCTTTTAGGTACGCCTTTTTTTGTGGTCTTTGGCGTACTTTCCGACCGGATCGGACGCAAGCCCATCATTATGACCGGCTGCCTGCTAGCTGCCCTGACTTACTTTCCGATATTTATGGGACTGACCCATTTTGCCAACCCCACCCTCGAGCGGGCACAGACCACGGCGCCGGTTACCGTGGTTGCCGATCCGGCAACGTGCTCGTTCCAGTTCAACCCCGTTGGCGTCTCGGCATTCACCAGCTCGTGCGATGTCCTCAAAGCCTTCATGGCCAGCAACTCGGTCAATTACAACAACGAAGCCGCACCTGCCGGCACCGTCGCCAAAGTGCGCATAGGCCAGGACGAGTTTGCTTCGTTTGAAGGCAAAGGCCTTAGCCGAGGGGATTTCGCCGCGCAGTCAACCGAACTCAAGAAATCGCTCACGCAGGCCATTCGCAGCCACGGCTATCCCGAAAAGGCCGACCCATCGGAAATCAACTACATCATGGTGGTTTTACTGCTGGCGCTGCTGGTGATCCTGGTTACCATGGTCTATGGCCCGATCGCGGCCATGCTGGTTGAAATGTTTCCCACGCGTATCCGCTACACGTCCATGAGCCTGCCCTACCACATCGGCAACGGCTGGTTTGGAGGCTTCCTGCCGCCCGTGGCCTTTGCCATCGTAGCGGCAACCGGCAACATATACGACGGCTTGTGGTACCCGATTATCATTGCCATTATCACTCTGGTGATCGGGATGCTGTTTGTGAAAGAAACGAAAAGCAATGACATTAATGCCTAACCGACCGATGCCCTGATACCCATGAGCAGGCTAACGGCAGCCCCGCCGGGAAGCCCCGAACAAGTCCCCGCGCCACCTGCATCTGGCCACACACGACTTGTTCAGAGTTTCCTGGAAACGATATTATTCCGTTTCTAGATCAAGCGTGAACGCGAAGGCGAAGCGCAGACATTACTGGTGTGCGGCTGCTGCGTCGACAAAGTTCACGTTTAATATAGAAATGGAATTACTTATCTAGCTTGATGTTGTTCTCGTCAATAACTTTTCCCCAGATACTGATCTCTTTCTGGACAAAAGAACGAAACTCCTGCGGGCCGGCCGCAACAATTTCCACGCCTTGGGACTTTAACTTATCGGCTGTCGCCGGCGTATTCAGCGCCTCGGCAAGGGCTTCGTGCATTTTTTGCGCAATGCTGTCAGACATTTTTTCTGAACCAATAATGCCCCACCACGTAGAGGCTTCGAAACCCTCAAAGCCACTTTCGGCCACAGTTGGTACATTGGGGAAAATAGCCGAACGCGTACGCGACGTAACCGCCAGCGGAACCAGGGTTCCGCCATCGACCAAGCCCTTGATGGCAAGCACCGAGCTGATGCCCAGTGGAATATGGTTGGCGGCAACGTCTATGTGGATGGGGCCGCCCCCCCGATACGCCACTTGCTGCCAGTCAAAACCGCCTTTCTTGGACAAGCTGGCCAATGCCAGGTGCGACAGGCCCGCCGTACCTACCGTAGCGTAACTGACATGCGCCCCCTTTTTTGAAGCATCGACAAGCTGGCTAAAGCTTTTGTAATCGGACTTTGACCCCGTAAAAATGGCCATTGGCGCCGTCCCCAAAAGCGTCACATACGTGATGTCTTTCATTGTATCGAACGGAATGGTGTCTTTCATTAACTTAGCGTTTGTGACGTGGGTGTCGAACACCAGTCCAAACGTATGGTCGTCCCCTTTGGCAACAAAGCCTGTTCCAATCATTCCTGAGGCGCCGCTTCGATTTTCAACAACAACGCTTTGACCCAGTTTTTGAGACAACTGCGGCGCCAGCAATCGCGCCATTTGGTCTGCCGAGCCCCCTGGCGGGAAAGCGACGACCAATTGAATGGGCTTTGTGGGCCACGCATCCGCCCACGCCGTTGACAAGCCGCCCATAAGCAATGCCACACCGGCCAGAACAAAGCGGCTCTTTGAAAGTCCCCGCAGCGACCCTGCCGACGGTTTCTGTTTATTGATTTCCATGCACATCTCCTAAAATTATTATTATGTTGATACCCACGACCGTACGTAGCCAGCTATGTTGTTATCAAGCCCCTCTGTGCCCTTCAGCACGAACCTGCCAGCATTATCCCCCTGATCTTATGCCGGGTGCTTGCCCTGTTGCAATCCATCCGCGAGCAGTTGCCTCGCAACATAGTGCAATATTCCACCATTGCGATGGTAAGCGGCCTCAAGGGGCGTATCAAGCCTGCAAAGCAAATTGATATTTACCTGGCTGCCGTCTGCGCGTGTAATCACGCAGGAAAGCCAGCCGCGAGGCAATGCGTTCTTCAGCCCGGTGATACTGAACTCTTCCGTCCCGTCCAGACCAAGCGTGCTGCGCGACATCCCTTGAGGGAACTGCAAAGGCAGTACCCCCATCCCGACAAGATTCGAACGGTGGATACGTTCAAAGTCTTCGGCAATAATTGCCCGCACGCCCAGCAAATAGGTACCTTTTGCCGCCCAGTCGCGCGAAGAGCCTGCGCCATAGTCCTTGCCTGCGACAACGATTAACGGCACCCCTTCGCTGCGGTAACGTTCGGCCGCCTTGTGCACCGGCACTATTTCCCCCGTGGGAATGTAGCGCGTCCAGCCTCCTTCCCGACCGCCTGCCAACTCGTTGCTGATACGAATATTGGCGAAAACTCCACGCAACATCACGTCGTGATTCACGCGTCGCGCCGCAAATGAATTGAAATCGGCCTGTTCAATTCCAAGACTGACCAGATACTGCCCGGCAGCCGAGTCGGAGGTAATGACCCCCACCGGTGAAATATGATCTGTTGTGATCGAATCACCGAACATCGCCAGCACGCGTGCCGCATGAATATCGGATACGGCAGGCAGGCTTGACGAAATGCCCTCGAAAAATGGAGGCGGCTTCATGTAATTACTGCGTGCATCCCACTCAAACGTCTCGGTACTGCCCACGGGCAGTGCGCGCCAGCGCGCATCGCCTTCGAACACATCTTTATAATGATCCGTGAAGCGCTTGGCGCTCAATGAGGCGCTTACTAACGCAGCAAGCTCTGCCGGATCTGGCCAGATATCGGCCAGATACACCGGCTTGCCGTTCAGCCCCGTACCGACCGGCTCCCGGGAAAAATCAATACGCATCGTGCCCGCCAATGCATAGGCCACCACCAGCGGGGGCGAGCAAATATAATTGGCTTTCGCCAACGGGTGTATACGTCCTTCGAAGTTCCGGTTGCCGGACAACACCGCCGTTGCCACGACGGCATGCTTCTCGATGGCTGCGGCAACGGCGGGTTGAAGCGGGCCGGAATTGCCCATACAGGTTGTGCAGCCAAACCCCACCAGATTAAAGCCGAGCTGGTCAAGCGAGTCTTGCAGCTTTGCCGCCTGAAGATAATCAACGACAACACGAGACCCCGGGGCAAGCGAAGTCTTGACCCACGGCTTGACAGACAGGCCTTGCCTGAGCGCGTTTCTGGCCAGTAGGCCCGCGCCAAGCATCACCGATGGATTCGACGTATTGGTGCAGCTGGTTATTGCCGCAACAACCACATGCCCATGCTCAAGCGTCCAATCCTTTCCTTCGACAGGCGCTCCGCCCGGCGGCAATGGCGTTGCGGGCTTGAACACATCCTCGTCGAAACGCACACCAGCCATATCCAGAGCTATGCGATCCTGCGGCCGCCGCGGCCCGGCAATGCTGGGCACGATGTTACTTAGATCAACGTCGACCACCTCGTCGTAAACAGGCTGCTCTTCTGACGGATCATGCCAAAGCCCCTGCAACCGCGCGTAATGCTCTATTACCCCAAGAAAAGCGCCGCCCCGGCCGGTCTGCTCAAGATAATGCAGGGTTTCCGCATCGATTGGGAAGAAACCCATCGTTGCACCGTACTCGGGCGCCATATTGGAAATCGTGGCTCGATCCGAAAACGATAAGGCAGAGAGGCCCGAACCGAAATACTCGACAAAGGCGCCCACGACCTTGTGAGCGCGCAAGAGTTCAGTAAGCGTCAGGACCAGATCGGTTGCCGTTACACCGGGGCGCAAAACACCATGCAAACGACATCCCACAACACGTGGGGCCACCATGGTAATAGGCTGGCCCAGCATGGCTGCGCCAGCCTCGATACCGCCTACGCCCCAGCCTAATACCCCAAGGGAATTGACCATTGGAGTATGGCTGTCGGTGCCCAAGAGAGTTTCAGGGTAAAGCAGCGTCTGTTCGCCAGCCTTCTCTGTCCAGATACACCGGGCCAGATACTCGACATTAACTTGATGGCAAATGCCAGTGCCAGGCGGTACCACCCGAAAGTTGGAAAAAGACTGCTGCGCCCAACGCAGAAACTTGTAGCGCTCGGTGTTTCGTTCAAACTCCATGTCAAGATTAAGCTCGAACGCCGCCGGCGACCCGTACGCATCGACCATCACAGAATGGTCCACCACCATATCCGCGGGAATACACGGGTTGATCTGCGCGGGGTCTGCACCGCCCTGTGCAATAGCCGCTCGTAGCGCAGCCAGATCGGCCATCAGCGGAATTCCCGCCGAGTCATTCATCAGGATGCGGCTGGGATAAAAAAATATGTCCAGGTCCAGAAGCCGGTTTCGTACCGCGTCGTGGAAGCCGGCGACATGTTCCCGCGTCACGGTAAGGCCGTCCTCGTGGCGCAAAATATTTTCAAACAATACTTTCAGCGAGCGCGGCAATTGCATGATGGCGCCGGCGCCATTGGCCTGGGCAGCCTGCAAACTGTAGTACTGAAAATGACTGCTTTCAAGAGCGAACGTGCGGCGTGTCGACAACGAGTCGAGTGTGCTACCCATAGATGTTCCCCATCAGATTACAGTCGTCAGGTATACCCGCACTACCCATTGCCGGTCAAGAAAATCAGCCTTTCGAGGCACATAAAATTATGGCAATCGAAAGGCTGAGTATTTTCCGATTCACTGCGTTTTCGCAAGCACGCAACGAAAAACCGTCTTATGGCGCTGGATGCAATCGTGTTCGCGGGCCCGCTTTTAATATTTGGCTAGGAACATCATGGCCAATCATTTGCGGAAGCCGTCCCGAAATGCTCAATATTTTTTCCAAATCGACACCGGTGTCATAGCCCATAAGTTCCAGCATATGCACCAGCTCTTCGGTGCAGACATTACCGCTGGCTCCCGGCGCGTATGGACAGCCGCCCAAACCCCCTAACGAAGCATCGAAGCGATCGATGCCTGCATGAATGGCTGCCGTCGTATTGGCCAGCGCCATTCCACGGGTATTGTGGAAATGCATGGTCAGTTCGACCTGCTTAAACAGATCTTTTGACTGCTTTGCAATTTTCGCTACTTGCGTGGGATAAGCCATGCCGGTGGTATCGCATAGGGTGACTCCATGTGCACCCAGTTGCACAAAACGATCAATAAGTTCGAACAGCTCGTAAGTATTGATATCGCCTTCCATAGGGCAGCCGAACGCAGTGGAAAGCGATACATTGATAGCCACATCGGTATCGCGCACAACATCAATAACGTTGCTAAGTTGCGTAAATGACTGCTCTCGTGTCATCCGTAAATTAGCCTGATTATGTGTTTCACTGACCGACATAACCAGATTGACTTCGTCCACATTGCACGACAAAGCCCTTTCCGCCCCCCGCGCGTTCGGCACCAGCACCGTATAAACGACGCCTGGGTTCCTTTTGATTTCGTGCATCACCATATCCGCATCCTTTAATGCAGGAATGGCTTTGGGCGACGTAAATGACGTTGCTTCGATTTTGGCGAAACCGCTTTCCGACAAACGATTTATAAAATCTATTTTTTCGTGGGTTTCTATGAAATTTTTTTCGTTCTGAAAACCGTCACGTGGCGCAACCTCTTGAATATATATTCGTTTCCTGCTGTCCGTCATGTTAATCCCTTTGCATAAACGTTAGACAATGCCACGTTTGCGCCATGCATCACGTGTGCTTTCATCGATACCCAATCCAGCCAGGATCTCATCGGTATGTTGGCCCAGGGCCGGAGCGCTACTCGTTACCTCGCCCGGAGTTTCACTTAATTTCGGAACGATGCCCGGCAGTTTGATAGGGGTTCCGTCGGATAACGATGCATCCAATATCATGCCCCTGGCTTGATAATGCGGGTCGTTCGCGATATCGGCGACATCGTAGATTTTGCCGGCGGGAATGTGGTTTTCATTCAGCGTTTTCAAGACATCGTCCAACTTGTATTGGCCGGTCCACTCGGAAATGGCATCGTCAATCATATCCACCTGCCTGACACGCCCAATATTATTTTCCAAAGCGGGATCGTTCGCCAAGTCTTCACGGCCAATGGCAAGCATCAGCCGCTTAAAAATACTGTCGCCGTTACCGGCTATGAGGACAAATTTATTGTCCTGGCAGCGGTAGGCATTACTTGGAGCAATCCCCGGCAGGCTGCTTCCCGCCGCCTGCCGAACTTCATTGAACACGGAATACTCGGGCAGCAAGCTTTCCATCATGTTGAATACGGACTCATACAGGGCTACGTCTATCATCTGCCCCTTGCCGTTTTCCTGGTCGCGAGCCCGCAAGGCCAGCAGAATTCCTATTACGCCATGCAGCGCAGACAAAGAGTCTCCTATAGATACTCCAACCCGTACGGGCGTTCTTCCCGGTTCACCGCTTAAATGGCGCAGCCCGCCCATTGCCTCGCCAATGGCCCCAAAACCAGGCAAGTCGCGGTAAGGGCCTGTCTGGCCATACCCAGACACCCTTAGCATAATCAGCTTCGGATTAACCTTCTTCAAGTCTTCCCAACCGAGTTTCCAGCCCTCCATGGTTCCCGGCTTGAAGTTTTCAATTACCACATCGACTTCTTTAACCAAGGACAAAATAACGTCCTGGGCCTCGGGCTGGCGCAAATCCAAAGTAATTGACTTCTTATTTCTTGACTGGACTTCCCACCAGACAGACGTTCCATTATGTATAAGACGCCATTTTCTTAATGGATCGCCTTTTACCGGAGGTTCCACCTTGATGACTTCGGCGCCAAACTCACCCAACATTTTCGCGGCAAAAGGCCCGGCGATTAGTTGGCCTAATTCCAGAACGCGAACTCCACTTAATGGCTTGGACATAGACATCTCGCTAATTTTTTTGTTTACCCAGGTATGCTTCACGAACCCGATCGCTGACGAGGAGTTCCTGGCCTGTACCTTCCATGACAATTGAACCTACTTCAAGCACATAGGCGCGATCTGAAATTGCCAACGCCTGATTTGCCATCTGTTCAACCAGCAAAATGGTCATGCCGCGTTCTTTTAAAGATTTAATGATCTTGAAAATATCGGCAACGATAATAGGAGCCAGCCCAAGCGAAGGCTCATCGAGCATCAGAATTTTGGGCTTGCTCATTAATGCCCGGCATATGGCCAGCATTTGCTGCTCGCCGCCCGACAATGTTCCCGCAAATTGATCCCGCCGCTCTTTCAGTCTGGGGAACATCGAAAAACATGTCTCGATTTCTTTCAGAAGCTCTGACTGAGACTCTTTCCGCAGGTAAGCCCCAAGCATCAGATTGTCGAAAACCGTCTGATCCGGAAAAACCTGACGGCCTTCCGGAACGTGGGCAATGCCACGCTGGACACGTTTGTGTGCAGCGACGCTTTTTATATTCTCGCCGGAAAAAAGAATGTCGCCCGTCGAGTTTTCTATACCCGACAAGGCCCGCATTAACGTGCTTTTTCCAGCGCCATTGCCGCCAATGATAGTCACGATCTCGTTGGGTTCAACATGCAGCGAAACTTGCTTCAATGCTTGAACTGCACCGTAATTGACTGACAGATTTTTAATCTCTAGTAATCGGCTCATTATTTTTCTCCTATGCGGCTGTACCTAAATAAGCCTCAATTACCTTGGGATTCTGCTGTATTTGATTAGGAAGTCCGGAAGCTATTTTTATTCCGTAATCAAGCACGACAATATGATCCGAAATAGCCATGACCAAATCCATGTGATGCTCGATCAGCAAGATGGTCAGGCCCTTATCGCGAAGCTTCACGATCAATTCGGTAAGCTGGTCGGTTTCGCTGGGGTTCAAGCCGGCGGCCGGTTCGTCCAGCAGAAGCAAGTCGGGCAAGGTTGCCACAGCCCGGGCAATTTCCAGCCGGCGCTGCAAACCATACGGCAAGCTGGTTGCCTCATCATCGGCGTAATCATGAAGATCGAAAAACTTAAGAATGGAATAGGCTTCTTTTCTTATTTGACGCTCTTCCCGCAAACTATTGGGCAGGCCAAGAAGATTCGAAAGAAAACCGGATTTCTGGACACGGTAGAAACCGACCATTACGTTTTCCAGGGCGCTCAAACCTTCAAACAGCTTCAAGTTCTGAAAGGTGCGCCCAAGTCCGGATGCCGCGATTTCATTGGGTGACAGGCCGATCAGTTGCTTGTTCTTAAAAACAATACTTCCCTCGTCTGCGTCGATCAGCCCCGACAGAAGATTTAATGTTGTCGTTTTGCCCGCGCCGTTAGGGCCGATCAGCGACACAATAGAGCCTTTATTCAGCGAAAAAGACACTTTATTAGTCGGAACGACACCACCAAAAGCCTTGTACAGATCTTTTACTTCCAGCAGCAAAGGCGCTTGCACAGCGGGAACATCGGCTTTCATATCGCGCGGCGACCACTCTTCCGCGGAAGACAAAGCCTGTAGTTCGGCGCCAGTGCGAACCTTCCTGGATTTGAGTTTGTCCAGTAAACCGGAAAGCCCCTCGGGCATGGCATACAAGGCAAACAGCAAAATAACCCCATATGCAAAATGCTGGACTTCCGGCCAGCGTGCCAGGAACGCGTCGATCAGCGTCAGGACAACCGCCCCCAGGAAAGACCCTACCGGTGTTTTCCCGCCAAAAAGCACAAGGACCAGAAAGAAAACCGATAAATTGAAATTGATGAAATCGGAATTTATATACTGGTTTTGCTGCGCAACCAGCGCTCCGGCAATGCCGCAGGTAATTGCGCTTAGAACAAAGGCCAGTATCTTGAAGCGATAAACACTTATACCAACACTTTCCGCTGCGATTTCCGACGTCCGTACAGCAGCAAAGCCCCTGCCAAACCGGCCCTTCAACAGTAACGTCGTCAATGCATGAAGAACCACACCAAGTACAACCACCACTACAACCCATTGGCGGCTGTCGAGCGCTGTTCCATTGAAATGTAATGCGCTGATACCGTAAAAACCTTCTTGCCCTTTGAATACATCGGTCCATTCAGAGGCGATTTTTTCGATCAGCAGACCAAACGCAATCGTCACCATTGCCAGGCTCGGGCCTTTTACCTTCAAGGCGGGAATCGCAATGATCACCCCGAATACCGCTGACACAACCGCGGCAGCCACCAGAGCCAGCCAGGGATCTACCTGATAGTTGACCGTTAACAAAGCGACTGTATACGCGCCAATACCAAACAAGCCGGCGTGCCCCAGGGATTTCTGCCCTGTCTGTCCTACAAGAATATTAAATCCAGTCGCTGCAATATAGTAAATGCCTATATTGAATAAAATCAGCAAGTAAAAATCGTTTATTCCCGAGTATGCGTACAGTAAAACCAGGCCAGCAATAATAAGAGGCGTTAAAATTTTTATTATTTTCATACCTTCTCCACATGTACACGACCTAGCAAACCGGCAGGGCGGAAATACAAAACAACAATAATCAACCCAAACACGGCGATTTCACGCAGATTGGAATACCACAGGCCGATGACTGATTCCATCAGGCCAATCATGAAGCCGCCAAAAATGCAGCCGCGGGGATTTTCCAGGCCACCTAGAATAGCGGCCGAAAATGCTTTCAGCGCCAGCAACGTTCCGACAAATACAGAGGCCGTTGCAATGGGCGCAATCATCACCCCTGCAATGGCGGCAAGCGCCGAACTCAAGGCAAAAACGGCAATGGCAATTGCGCCGGCATTAATGCCCATCAGGCTGGCGGTAGACTTGCTGAAAGCGACAGCCAGAACGGCCTTGCCCATTTTGGTCTTGTGCAGCGCCCAGTCAAAAACCACCATTAGCACCAGGGTCGTAACAAATACCAGTATTTCCTGCGGACGAACCCCTGCGCCAAGAATCGTTAATACACCGTCGCCCAACGGAGACGCTAATGCGATGGGCGCGGGACCCCATATAAGTAAAGCCAGGTTTTGAATGATGATGCCGAAGCCAATCGTGCTCATTACCCATGACAAACCTTGCTCGCCTACAAAATGCCTGATGGCGGTAATGTATAAAACATAACCTAGCAGACTCATTATTAAGGCACTGGCAACCAGCGCAAAAATAAACGAACCCCAGGTAACGTCTTCATTAACCGGCAGGCCAATTAACTGTCCCTGGCTAAATAACAAAACCGCGCTTACGCCAACCAATCCGGCAAGCGCTATGAATGCGCCCTGGCCGAAATTAAATGTTTTTGTCGTGATATAGGTAATGCTGAAGCCGAATGCAACCAGTGCATACACGCTTCCCATTGCCAAGCCGCTAAATATAGCTTGAAAAATATCCATAGCTCCTGACCTTTGAGCACGGAATCCCTGCATGACGTTAGCGTCATGCAAAGATCCACTTTTTAAAATTTATAGGTAATGAACTACTTGCCTGTTATAGCTTCAGATCTTCAGGCTTAATGGATTTGGTCACTTCATCAACTAATGAAACAACGTTTCCGTCAACCCAGCGAACCAGACGAAAATCCTTTACCGATAACGCTTCATGGTTTTCTTTGCTAAACGGCAGCTCGTAATCCTTGATAACACCTTTTACTTGTGTCAGGTTTTCGAGCGCCTGCTGAACTTTTTCGCCGTCCACAGATTTTGCCTGCGTCATTGCAGCAGCCAATAGCTTTACGGAATCATAAGCATGCGCTGCCATTACATAAGTAGGCAAACGGCTGTTCGTTTTTAATAGTGTTTCGTACAACGCTTTGGATTTCTCGGAGGAGTCTTCCGTAATTGACGCCGCGAAAATCATTTTTTTCGCCAGCTCGGGGCCTGCGATCCTAAGAAACGGCGAGCTCAAATTTCCCCATGACGCAAGCGTTGTAGGAAAGTAATTGATTTTTTCCAGGCTGCGCATGACATGCGCGTTCGAATCGGCCAAGGCATACACAATTAAAGTGTCGGCGCCCGAGTTCTTGATTTTGCTTAGCTGGGACGTCATGTCGGTGTCTTTAGGACCGAATTTCTCGTTGGCGACCGGCTTGATGTTATGCAGCTCAAGAATGGCTAAAGCATCTTTGACGCCCTGCTGACCATAACCGGTTGTATCGGCAATAACCGCTACTTTCTGATTTTTCGTTGATTTCGCAGCGTAAGCGGCCAAAAGTGCGATTTGATCGCGATCGCGCATCGAGACGCGAAAGATATAATTTTGCGGTTCAGCCGCGTAGCGCCCAGTTATATCCGTTGCCGTCGCAACCGGAGAAATAGTCGGGATCTTTTTCTGTTGAACAATATGCAGCCAGGCCAGCATGTTTCCAGAGTTCACGCCCCCCAACAAAGCATCCACTTTAATATTGTTGACCAGCTCATTGGTATTTTGGATGGCTTTTGGCGGCGACCCAGTGTCATCGCGTTCTACGATCGTAACGTTTCTGCCTAAAACGCCGCCGGCGGCGTTAATATCGGCGGCAGCCTGGCGGGCGCCTGCCAAAGCTGAAATGCCGAAGTCCGCCGAACCGGTAGCCGACATATCGCTATTAAAGCCAATTTTTATATCCTCGGCCTGAGCAACCAGGCTTGCACTGGTCAGTGCCAATGCGCATATCGTTTTAAGTGTTATTACATGATTAAATTTAAACATATCGTCTCCAAATACCCTTCGTCATCAAAAAACCAAAAATTATGAAAAAACTACTTGCCCCGTATTAACTCCGCGGCTTTGTTTGCGATCATCATCGTGGCGGCACATACGTTTGCTGAAGGTATGGACGGCATAATGGATGAATCGACCACGCGCAGATTTTGAACTCCATATACGCGTAGCTCGCGGTCGACTACCGCGCTTTTATCGCTGCTTGGCCCCATGCGGGCTGTGCCCGTTACATGATAAGAAGACACGCCAAATTTTTTAGCGAAGTCCAGCAGCTCGTCATCGGACTGACATAGCTCGCCCGGCAACGTTTCTTTGTGAAAATACTGTTCCAGCGATTTTGACTGCAACAGCTTGCGCGCCAGCCTTATGCCCCGGATCAGCGCTTGCTGATCGTCAGGATGCTCCAGATAATTAGGCTGAATAATCGGGTCTTCAAAGGGGTCCGATGATTTGATCTTTACATAGCCTTTACTTTCAGGACGATGTTGCCATACGCCTGCGGTCATGCCGGGAAAATCGTCCAGCAGGCCCACATACCCTTCCTTATAGCTGGCGGGTGTAAAAACCCCCTGCAGGTCCGGCGACAACAAATCGGGCGACGACTTCCAGAAATAATGAATAAGCGACGGGCTCAAGGCCATGATGCTGGGCCTCTTCGTTAACCATTTAAAGATCTGGCCGCCCAGCTTCATTCCTTTGACGAGCTCATTCATGGTCTCGCCGTTTTTTACCTGGGCCACGACGCGAACGGAATAATGATCGCTCAGGTTTTCTCCGACACCGGGTAAATCCTGTATGACGGCAATATTTCTTTCCTGCAGGTAAGCAGCCGGGCCAATGCCGGAAAGCTGAAGCAGCTTAGGCGTGTTAATGGCGCCGCAAGCGATAATGACCTCTTTGATTGCCATGACCTTGCCGGCTTGCGATGGATGCAAAGGATGAACATAAGCCACCCCTATCGCCTGTTTGTCCTTGAACAGAATTCGGGTCGCCTGCGCGTAGGTTTTCACCGCCAGATTCGAGCGGGACCTTGCAGGCTTTAGGAACGTCTTGGCGGTACTCATTCTCCAGCCGTTATGAATCGTGCGCTGGAAGTATCCAACCCCAGCCTGGTCGGCGCCGTTATAGTCCGGATTTTTTGGAATACCCTGCTCAACGGCCCCTTGTATAAACGCCTCGCAAATCGGATGAATCCAGTCAATGTCGGTAACGGGCAACTCGCCGGTGCGTCCACGATAATAATCATCGCCGCCGACGCGTTTTTCCATGGACTTGAAATAAGGAAGGACATCCTTATAAGCCCAGCCCTCGTTTCCCAAGCTGGCCCAGTGGTCGAAATCGGCGTGTTGCCCGCGGTTATAAACAAGGCCGTTAATCGAGGTAGACCCGCCTAAGGTGCGGCCTTGCGGTATGGGTATGCGGCGCCCATTCGTTTTGTCGGTTGCTTCAGTTGAAAACTGCCAGGCATATTTCGGATTAAAGACTGCCTTAATAAAGCCAGCCGGTATATGCAGAAACGGATTATTATCGGGCGGCCCCGCTTCAAGCAGACAAACCGTCGAGCCGTCGGCGCTTAGGCGATTTGCAAGTATGGATCCCGCGGCTCCTGATCCCACAATAACGTAATCAAAACGCTCGGCGCCATTATCATCGACTGCCAACGAGGTATTTTTCATAAGATTCTCTGCGGCTGTCTTTTATAGTGGCAATGCGTTGAATGACTTTCCGGACAAACATACGTATTTGATTTCAAGAAACTCGTCAATGCCGTATTTCGATCCCTCGCGCCCGACGCCGGATTCTTTTATTCCGCCGAATGGGCCAACCTCGTTTGACACGCTTCCAGTGTTAATGCCCACGATGCCGTATTCCAGGCTTTCCATCATGCGCCATACGCGCTCGAGATTTTCGCTATAAAAATACGAAGCCAGACCTGAAGGACTGTCGTTGGCCATGGCCAGCACTTGCTGTTCCGAATCGAACGTACTGATACTGACGACCGGCCCAAAAATTTCCTCGCCCGATATTTGCATGTCGGGCGTAATACCCAGTAAAACGGTCGGCTCGTAAAGCAGGCTGTTATCAACCAGCAACTTGCCGCCGGCAAGCAGTGTGGCCCCTTTGGCGACAGCATCATTCACAAGGCGGCTTACTTTCTGAACTGCGCGCTGGTCAATTAACGGACCTTGCGTCACCCCTTCTTCAAGCCCGCTTCCTACTTTCATTTGCTTTACCTGGGCTACCAGTTTTTCAGAAAACGCCTGCACCACGTTCGAATGCACATAAACCCGATTTGCACAGACGCAAGTTTGACCGGCATTTCTAAACTTGGACGCCAGCAGCCCCTCGACGGCATCATCAAGATCGGCATCCTCAAACACAATAAAGGGAGCGTTGCCGCCCAACTCAAGCGAGAGCTTTTTAATATTGGAAGAGCTTTGCTGCATTAACAGACGGCCCGTCTCGGTCGACCCGGTGAATGTCAGCTTTTTGACTGTGCTGTTGCCGGTAAGCTCTTTGCCGATCTGAACCGGATCGCCTGTAACGACATTGAACACACCAGGCGGAATACCTGCTTCCTGGGCCAGGTAGGCCAATGCCAGCGCGGTGAATGGTGTCAGTTCCGACGGCTTCAAGACAACGGTGCATCCCGCCGCCAGGGCAGGAGTCACCTTGCGCGTAACCAGCGCAGACGGAAAGTTCCATGCAATAACCGCGCCGCAAACACCTATGGGCTGTTTAATAGCCAGCAGACGCTGGTCGCTTCGGGTAGCAGGCAAGACATCGCCATATACCCGCTTTGCCTCTTCGGAGAACCACTCTACAAATGAAAGAGCATAATTAAGCTCGCCTTTTGCCTCAGCAAGCGGCTTGCCTTGTTCCATTGTTAAAATCAGCGCCAGGTCGTCGCTATTTTGCTCGATCAGATATTGCCATTTTCTTAAAATAGCGCCACGTTCTTTGCCTGTTTTCGTTTTCCACGCAGCTAATGCTTTGTCGGCAGCGGCAATTGCATTGGCGGTTTCCTTTTCGCCCATATTCGGGACAGTGCCCAGCAAGCTGCCATCGAACGGATTCTTAACATCAATTGTTTTTTTTGAGTCTGCGTCGCACCAGACGCCATTGATATAGGCTTGCTGCTTAAGGAGCGCACTATTTTGCAAATCCATCTGTCTTATACTCCGTAGTTATATAGCCCTGTAACCAGGTCACAGGTCGATTTTTTTTTGAGTCTAACAATCCAGTTCGGGAAGCTAAAGCAATAGATCATGATGCCGCCATCGCGAAATACGATGGCAATTTACCCGGAAGAGTTAAGCTAGTGTGCTGTCTGCTTGGTTTGCTTGCTCAAATTCAGACAACTGAAAACTTGATCAGATACTCCTTAATAACGCCAAATTTCCACTATGCATCTTGATCCTGTCTCTTTGAAACTATTTATCAGTGTGATTGAAGAAGGCACTATTGCCGCGGCATCTGAGCGCAACCATATTGCCGCGGCTGCCGTCAGCAAAAGAATCAGCGAGCTTGAGGAAATACTAAAAACCAGCTTGCTGATCAGGACCAATAAAGGAATTAAACCGACTACTGCGGGAATAGCACTATCGACCATGGCGCGGCGTATCTTGCATGAGCTGGACGAGATCTCGGTCCACATGAGGGAGTACTCGGGCGGTCTGCGAGGGTTTGTCAGGATCTTTGCAAATATCTCGGCCATTACCCAATTTTTGCCCCAGGACATAAAAACGTTTCTCAACGACTACCCGAACGTCCAGGTTCATCTTGAAGAAAAGATATCGCCCGAAATCATAAAATCCGTCTACGAAAACTCAGCGGATATCGGTATTTTTTCCAGCACCGCCTTCGACCATGAAGTTGAAATTTTTCCATACAAGGAAGACACCCTGGCGCTGATAGTGCCTTCGGGCCATCCGCTGACCAACAAGAAAGATTTTCGATTTTCAGACGCCCTGGAATATGACTTTATCGGCCTGCATATGGGTAGTGCCATTAATCAGATCATTTCCAGCGCAGCCAATAACCTGAAACGCAGTGTAAAGATCAAAGTTCAGGTCACCGGCTTCGACGCACTTTGCTTTATGGTCAATTCAGATTTGGGAATAGGTGTTCTGCCTTTGGATATAGCCAGGCGTTATTCCAAAATTTTCAAGATAAAAATCATTCAACTGAAAGAACCCTGGGCAAGCAGAGGGTTGCATATTTGCGTGCGCTCATTCGACTCGCTGCCCATGGCTGCAAAATTGTTTGTGAATCATTTAAGGAAGCTCTGAACAAATCCCCGTGCCGCATGCATCTGCGGATTCGGGAGGTCTGCTGCGTTCACGTGATCTTTGCACAAAGCGCCCTTCGTGCAAGGATCAGCCTGGCTTGATTATTGCTTCAGGATCGCTAATCTTAGTGGTACGCGCGACGATGGTAAACCTTTTGCCACCGTTCTGTTCTTTAACGGTGGTATGGGTGCCACGGCTGGAAAAGACGGTGTTTCCGCCATGTCTTGGCCCAGCAATATTTCGTCAACGCCCATTGAGGTTGCCGAGCGCGAGGCGCCGGTATTCTTTCGTAATAAGAAGCTTAGGCCGGACTCGAGTGGGAGGGGTGAGTTTCACGGCGGCTTAGGCCAGGATATTTGTTTTGTTAGTACGCACAAAAAGCCTCTTTCGGTCGTGTTTCTGACCGAAAGGCTGAAGGTCGCCGCGCCTGGTCTCGGCGGCGGAGGTGACGGGGGCTTGGGCGCTGTTTTAACACTCATCCGCCTGCCAGGTGTCAAGCGGTCTATCGCCGAAGAATTGGTCCGTAATACCGAGCGTTTTTGCCCCTACATCAAGATGGCGCGACAAGGAATCACTAATATTGTTGCGCTCGTACCAATGGACGAGGCTGGTAACCGACTTCCTGTCCGAGAGGATGATGCTGTCGGCTGAACAGCTCGAAAGCGTTAAGGTGAACGAACGTGCCCGCACTCCGCTTGGCAGACGCGAATTACCCGAGGATGTTGCGGGCTGGATGCGACCTGATCCAGATGGAGCGGCCGCGACAAAGGCCGTGGTGACGTCCGCACGCAGTTTACGGGCGGCGAAGACATGGCGCCTCCGGCGTGACTCGAACACGCAACCCCCCGCTTAGAAGGCGGGTGCTCTATCCTGTTGAGCTACGGAGACAGCAACGGGTGGCATTTTACCTTGCCTGCCACAAAAGCAGAAAACCGCGTAAAAACATCCACTTAAAAGAACTGAAACAGCTTGCTTACATTACGTAGCAATGGTGCCGCTGCACAATGCTAAAGTGCAGAACATTCAAGTTGTTTTGTTCACTTACCTATGCGCCCACTGATCAACCCACGTCAATCAGCACAAATACCCTATCACTCTAGCCGTGGTCGGACGCTATTTACCTTTCTTGCTTCACTGTCTGCGTTAATATTTGCCAGCCTGGCAGGCATGTCCAGCTCATCGGCAGGCATGACCTACCAATTAGATCAGGTGCATGCCGCTGCTGGCGAGGCTATCGTTATCAAAGGCGTATTGTTCAATGATACCGACACGGCCATTAACTCTAGCCCCCCAAAAAACCTGGTATTGCAGTGGCGTAACGAACAAGGCACGGCCACTCGTTCGCTGGCTTATCTGAAAACCGACTCACGGCAAGTGACGGTGCCAGTCAACAACTTTGTAGCCTTCGCCTGGCGGGCAGTTGTACCGACCGGGGTGCATGGGCTGGTCGCCATCAACATCGAAGGCAGTGAACAAACTCTTCTGGCGTTGGACGCCACCCCCCTGGAAAAAAGCCTGGTCGCCGGCTCGCCGGCCACGGTACCGGTGGTTGACGCCGGGGCCGCAACCGGCAATCAGCTTACCGATCCCCCGCTGCCCGCCAATATCGTCGCAGCAACAGGCGCCTCGGTCTCGGAAGGCCCCGCAGCAACAGCCCCCTCGGCTGCGGCCCCCTCGCCGTTCGATAACTTTAGAAACGCCATTTCACCTTACGAGCCCACGTATTTCGATTTAGGCGCCAAAGGCGGCACCAACGCGCGCTTTCAAGTTAGTTTCAAGTATCGTTTATCGACCCCGGCCGATCCTAAAAAACCTGCTTTCGTCGACAACCTATACCTGGGCTACACCCAAACTGCCTTATGGGACTTGTCGGGCGACTCCCGACCTTTCATCGACACCACCTACAACCCCAGCCTCTTCTGGCAAAAAGACAAGCTATGGGAGTCGCCCGACAACCCCTGGTTTGTCGGGCTGAATACCGGAATCGAACATAAGTCCAACGGCAAAAGCGGTGACGACTCCCGTTCGCTAAACGACGTCTATATCCAGCCCGAATTCAACTACCGGTTCGCAGGCGGCAGTACCCTTACGTTTGCGCCGCGCGTAAAAACCTACTTTGCTGAAAGCGTTGGCCAAAACTACTCCAACTACCTGGGCTATGTCGACTGGAAGCTGCGCTGGGCGCAAGATAACGGCCTGGTATTGACGGGCCTGTATCAGCAAGGCAAAAAAGGCCGTACGGCCACACAGCTGGAAGCCGCCTGGCCGTTGAAACGTACTTTTCTTAATATGAACGGCTACGTACACCTTCAATACTTCAAGGGCTATGGTGAAACGCTGCTAGGCTACAACCAGAAAAGCAGCTCACAAGTTCGCCTGGGGCTGGCACTTATACCTTAAATTTGTGCCTGGGGGGTTATTTGCTTTTCTTGATTAGCTCACCCCAGCGCTTCATATCGCGTGCAATCAACTGGTCCATAAACTCGGGTGTTGATGATTTTGGAACCATACCCAAGGTCAACAATTGCTTGGTAAACGCGGGGGTTTTAAGCGCCTCTGAAACATCGGCATTGAGCTTGTCGATTACAGCTTTGGGTGTAGCCGATGGAACCACTACGCTATACCACGTTGAAATATCGAAATCCTTGAAACCAGCCTCGGACATCGTGGGTATTTCGGGGGCCAGATCAGACCTGGATTCAGATGTCAGTACCAAAACGCGAGCCTTGCCTTGCGCATGATAGGGTAACAAGCTGGGAAGGTCGGCAATGACCATGTCGATCTGACCCCCAAGCAAATCAATAATAGCCGGCTGAGCCCCTTTATAAGGAATATAGGAGATGTTTGCTCCTGTCTCTTGTTTAATAAGATCACCCACCAGCGGTCCCAAAGTACCCGCAGACCCATAATCCAAACCTTTGGTTGTCGATTTCGATAACGCGATCAGCTCTTGCAATGAGTTGGCCTGAACATTTTTCCCCAGCAGAATCGCAAAGGGATTCTCTGCCACGAAACTTACTCCTTTAAAGGCCGTTTTCGGATCGTACGACAAGGTATCAAACATCGTGGGCGCAAGCGCGAGATTTCCCATTGTGGCCAAATATAATGTATAGCCATCAGGAGTTGACTTGGCGACTGTTTCGCTGGCTATCACTCCGCCCGCACCCAACTTGTTTTCCACCACGACAGCCTGATTCCATTTTTTCCCCAGCGGTTCAGACAAAGCGCGTGCCACCAGATCCGGAGCACTGCCCGGCGAAAATGGAACAATTATTTTGACTGGCCGGGTAGGAAACGTGGTGTCTTGCGCCTGGGCGATACCTGCTTGCGCAAAGACCAGACCGAGCCCTGCAAGGGCGCCAAAAAAAATGCGTTTAAATGTCATGTAAATCTCCAGTATCAATTTTTATAAACTCAACAATTAAAAGCAGCAAGAGGAATAGGACACCTTACTTAGCTGCTCTTTTGTTTATTTCATGGAATAATCGGAAGCAAAATCTGGCTGGCATACTTCCCACCCGTATATACCGTTACCGAACCATTTAGATCAGGACTGCTTCGGTCATCAGAATCGCCATGTAAAAACGGTCCACATCCTTTTGACGGATACCTGTGACGCGAGTTGCGCTCGGCGTCGATAACGCCAGAATATTCGTAATCACTTCCCTTCACGGTAAACGCTAGCTGGTATCCAGCTGGCACAACAATACTGGTCGGCCAAATTTCGATATCGAGGGGAACCACTTCATTCGGCTGCAAGGGTAATTGACGGGTATGCTTATATACTGGCCGCCACGGAGTGCTCAGACTCTCGTCCAGCTCGCGGTGGGAGGCACGCAACCAGCCTTGTGCGATCGGTGTGTGCGCGTCCATGGCGCCACGGAATGTAACTTCCTGCCCTTCCGGGTCGAACAGCCGGACAATGACGAACAAATCCGCATCCGCCGTCGACGAGCTGATGTAAAGGCGAGCAGCAAGCGGCCCAGTGATTTCAGTCGATTCGGCAAAAGGCGCCGACCTGAAAGTCAATCCCTCGGTATTCACCTGATAGCTTTTTTGTGATGCAGCCTGGACGGGCGCCTCTGACATACTTTGTTCACGGCCATCCAGGTACCAGGGAGTCCATTGCGTACGCGCAAGTGGCCACTCATTCTCGCCGCGTTGTTCAAAATGATCGATATGTCTTACCTGAAGCTGTACGCGCTGCTGCTGCGCCCATGTTGAAGCATCGCCCTTAAGGTAACGATCAAAAAAACGTTTCTGTAAGTCCAGACCATACGGGGTATAAAAATGCGTCCAGTGCTCCAGACCATGAATTTCCAGATACTTGTCGTCGGAGGAGGACTGGGTGAACGCCTCGATGTTTCCACGCAAATGTAGGCCCTGACCTCCCCAGTTGGCCGAAGACAGGAACGGAACCTGCACCTTGCTGAAATCGGTAATTACCGGACGATAGTAATCATCCAGCAATGGATGCGCTTTGACCACTGCGCGCTTATCAATGCGTTGCTTGCGCAGCTCGTCTTCCGACAATGTAACCGGACCAGCGCAAGGTTGATCGGTAATAGGATGGCGACGGCTGCGTTCCCCTTGTCCATATTGCATGGCGACCTGCTTTGGCAACCATGAGTCAAGGAAAGTGCAACGAATGCCCCCATGAAAATACAACTCGCGATAACAATCCGACGCGCCCTCCCAAGGGATAATAGCCTTCAGATGACGAGGCTGAGATGCCGCAACCAGCCATTGATTGGCCGCATAGTACGAAATGCCCAATAACCCAACATTCCCGTCGCACCATGACTGTGTACCAGCCCACTCAATGCAATCGTGATAGTCCTTTACTTCGCGTGCAGACCAAAGGTCTTGCGTGCCCTCGGACCACCCCGCCCCTCGTGAGTCAACACGCAAGATCGCATAGCCATGAGGAACCCAACGTTCCGGGTCAGTCAGCTCCCAGCACTGATAATTGTTGGTGCTTCCCTTCGTAATGTCAGGAAACTCTGCAACCATAGAATCCCACTGAGGAGCGTATGCGTCTTGAAACGCTTGTCCTTTAGCGTAACAACCGTAGCTCATGATCACAGGCACCGGGCCCGAGTCAATGGGCCGGAACAAATCGGCACGAAGTATTACGCCATCTTCCATCACGATTGGTATTTGCCACGTAATGTGCATCCCATCCCGAACTTCCGATGTCTGAAAATTCTCAATACTACTCATCACATCCTCCGAATCATATTGCCAACTAAGTTATCGTTAATTTTCAAATTAACGATATAATATAATAAATTCCGTAATGAGTGCAGTACAATTTAGTATCCCAACTCGGGAAAAACCCTAGGCAGATCCTTTTGACAATGCTAGAACTCAGTGAAGCGGTTAACCACGTCTCGTCTAATACGAAACGTGCTGGCGCCACCCGCGCCACACAGATAAGCGACAAAATCAAGGCGGCGATCCTTCATGGACGATTGCCCCCCGGAACACGACTAAGGCTTGAAGATCTGCGAACAGAATTTGAGGTTAGCTGGAGCCCGCTAAGAGAAAGTCTTTCCAGATTGGTCGCAGAAGGACTAATCGTTTCAGAAGAAGGGCGCGCCTATTTTGTAGCCCCCATTTCCCGCAACGAGCTCTTAAATGTTCTTGATATACGAATTACACTCGAGGTCAAAGCCTTGCGAGCATCCATTCAAAATGGCGACGACGCCTGGGAAAGAGACCTGGTCGCGACTCATCATCATTTGAACAAGCTGGAGTCTATTGGCTGGGATTCAGAACAACTTGAAGAGTGGGAAAAATGGCACGACAAATTCCACTTAGCATTGATAAGTGGCTGCGGCTCGCCTTTACTTATGCAGTATTGCTCGCATCTTCATAGTATTAGCGATCGCTATCGCAGGTTGTTTTTTTCCGCCAACCCTCGTGACCGCGACATCAAAAGCGAACACCAGGCCATTTTGACAGCAACACTTGCACGCGATGCCGAGAAGGCAAGCCATTTATTGGAAACACACGTTAGCAGAACACTTCAGACAATTTTAAGCGCCATGCCGGCATAAGACCATGCCAGCCCATGTCGAAATCACACACGACGGCGCCCGTCAACGTCGACCGACAGGACTCTAAAACGATAAATACGATTTCCGGATTTCATCATTGTTGACAAGTTCTTTCATGCTTCCCTGATAGCGCAACATGCCCTTTTCCAGCACATAAGCGCGATCCGATACCAGTTGAGCAAAATGAATGTTTTGCTCAGACAGCAACACACTGGCGCCGCGCTCTTTCAATGCCAGAATCATGGCAACCATTTGATCCACAATAACAGGCGCCACTCCTTCGGAAGGTTCATCAAGCAGTACGACGAAGGGGTTGCCCATCAGAGTCCGCGCAACAGTCAGCATTTGTTGCTCGCCGCCGCTCATGGTGCCCGCCAGACGGCTACCAGTGTTTGCCAAATGGGGAAATAATTTATATAAATCATCGGCAACCCAATTTAAGGCGGGTTGTCCATCCGGCCAATAGCGCAACCCAAGACGCCCGACCTCGAGATTCTCTTTAACGCTCAGTTCGCTGAAAATCCGCCGATCTTCCGGAACGTATCCCAACCCAAGCCGCGCTACCTCGTAGGGTTGTAAACGGTCGATGCCCTGCCCCATAAACTCAACGCTGCCCGAGCGCTTGTGCACCAGACCCATTATTGATTTTAGTGTGGTTGACTTGCCCGCACCGTTACGCCCCATCAACGCGACTACTTCGCCGCGCCCAACCTCCAGGCTGATATCGTGCAGAATATGAGCTGCTCCGTACCAGGCATTTAAGTCTGACACCGACAACAAACAAGTCGATTTCAATTCAGCAGAACTCATGTCGCACCCCCGGAGGTTGTCCCGAAAGTTTTACCGGTGCCAAAATAGACTTCTTGGACTTGCGGATTATTGCGCACCTCGTGAGCACTACCCTGAGCGATAAGCCGTCCTCTGGCCAGTACAATAATTCGATCGGCGTACCCAAAGACCACGTCCATGCTGTGTTCGGTAAACAACACCGCCATATGCCGCTCGACCACAATGCGTTTAACCAAAGCAATCAACTCATTACGCTCTTTGGGCGCCATGCCGGCGGTGGGCTCGTCCATAAGCAACAAGCGTGGTTCTCCCGCCAGGCCCATGGCCAGCTCGACACGCTTGACATCGCCGTACGCAAGCTCGCTGCACGGTCGATCGGCCTGAGCCTGCATCTGGACTTGTGCAAGCAGGTGAAGCGCCTCGGCTCGATATTGCGTCAAGGCCGGGCGCCACAACGAAAACACTTTACGTCGTTGCGCCAAGAAGGCCATCTGAATATTTTCAAGCACCGTCAGCGATGCAAACGTAGCTGCGATCTGAAATGTACGCCCCACCCCCATACGGGCTATTTTTCGGGACGGCGTGCCCAGCAGCTCGACTCCATCGAGCTTAACGGAGCCGCCGCTGGCCGGAAGTTGCCCATTCAACATATTGAACGTGGTTGATTTGCCAGCCCCATTAGGACCGATTAATGCTAGCAACTGGCCTGCGGCCAACTCAAAACCAATGCCATCGACCGCGATATTGCCGCCAAAGTGCTTCTTTAAATTATGCACAACCAGCAAACTCATGGCTGTCCTCCGGTATGGACGGGATTTTTGCGCATCGGCCGAAAACGTTCGACAAGCTGATTGAAAAAGCCAGCGATACCTTGTGGAAAAGCCAGCACAATCATCAAAATAACCACGCCAAACAAGGCTCGCCAATATTGCGTAATGCCCACAAAATAATCTTGCATCAACGTAAAGGCTGTGGCCCCCACAATGGGGCCAAGCAGCGTTTGCACACCGCCAAGCAACACCATGACCAGGCCATCGACGGACTTGCCCACCGAAATGACCTCGGGCGAAACGCCCCCTTTAGAAAACACAAACAGGGATCCTGCGAGCCCTGCAAACACCCCTGCAATTACAAATGCCAGCCACTGTACGCGCTTGACATCAATGCCGATCGCATCGGCCCGTAGTGCCGAATCGCGGCTGGCGCGCAACGCAAAGCCAAAGGGTGAAAAAACAAACCGCCGCAAGATCGCCACCGACACCACCACCCATACCAGGGCAAAATAATAATAAGCGTCCCCCGATAACCAGTCGCTTGGCCAGACTCCGACAATACCGTTTGAACCGCCCGTTACCGCGTCCCACTGATACGCCACCGACCAGACTATCTGGGCAAACGCCAGCGTCAGCATAGCTAAATAAACGCCCGACAAGCGTACGCAAAACCATCCAAAAACCACTGCCCCCATGCCTGCGAACAAAGGAGCAAGCGCCATGGCCGACCCCATCGACCAGTCCGCCGTTTTGACCAGCATCGCCGCGCCATACGCGCCCAGGCCAAAGTAGGCGGCGTGGCCAAAAGAAACCATGCCGCCTGGCCCCATCATGAAATGCAAACTGGCGGCGAAGATGGCGGCAACGAAAATATCCAGCACGATCACTGGTGCATAAGGAAAATAGCCTGACGCTAAGGGCACGGCCAATAACGCCAGTAGCAAAACCGCCATGAACCCTTTAAACGCGACGGAACCGTAGCGCAACGGCCTTTCAGGCACCCCCATTTGACGGGAGAAAGCCAACGGCTTGCCCAGCAAACCCCAGGGCCGGAATGCCAGTACCAGCGCCATAAAAATGAACTCGACCACCAACGTCAGCTTGGGAAACGCAATGGTGAAACCACCAAACGAAACAACCCCCAAGGCGATGCATAGTGCCTTGAGTTCGGCAATAATCAGCGCTGCCAGATACGCTCCTGGAATTGAGCCCATTCCTCCGACAACGACCACCACAAAAACATCGCCGATGATGCTTAGGTCCAGCCCCAGACTAGCCGGCTGCCGGGGGATCTGGATCGCGCCACCGAAGGCGGCCAGAAATGCACCCAGCGCAAAAACCCCGGTAAAAAGCCAGGCCTGATTCACCCCTAACGCCCCAAGCATCTCACGATCCTGGGTTGCTGCCCGTATTAACGTACCCCAACGGGTACGCGTTAACAAAAACCATAACCCCGCCAAAACAAGCGGGCCTATGATGATCAGGGCAATATCGTAAACCGGTAAATATCGGTCAAAAACTTGAACCGCCCCGTTCAGGCCAGGCGCCAGGGGGCCCAATAGGTCGTCTGGCCCCCAAAGCCATAATGCTGCGTCATTGATGACCAGCACCAGCGCAAAGGTAGCCAGCAACTGGAACATTTCTGGCGCTTGATAAATACGCCGCAAAAGCGTTATCTCGATAATGGCGCCCAAGACACCCACTATTAACGCTGCCGCCAGCAGGCTTAGCCAGAAACCCGCGGCGCCGTGCCCCCATAGCTGCACCTGCGAATAGGCAATATAAATACCCAGCATGTATAAAGAGCCATGCGCAAAATTAACAATGCGCGTGACTCCAAACATAAGCGACAAACCCGCGGCTACTAAAAACAGGGACGAAGCCTCTGCCAAGCCGTTCAGGAACTGAACGATAAAACCGGTAAGCTGCATGAAATAGTGCGTTGCCTCGCGGCAACGCCTTTATAAGTGATTAATTAGCGTCTGCCGGGCGCCATTGTCTGACTTGCTCGTCGGTAGGTTGTACTGTTGCGCCATCGACATAACGAAAGTCGGTCATGATCCCTTTTCCATCTTTAAGGCCCAAAATCCCCACATAGGCACCCATGGTCGACTGATGGTCAATCCCGCGGTAAACGATGCGGCCAAATGGCGTTTGTACCTCGAGCCCGCTGAATGCCTTGATAAGCGCGTCGGTATCGGTCGAGCCGGCCTTTTCAATACCCGCCGCCAGGGACAGAATCGAGTTATAGCCAACAACAGTCCCTAAACGAGGGTAATCGTTGAATCGGGCCTGATATGCGTCCAGAAACTTTTTATGCTCTGGGGTATTGATGGCATACCACGGGTAGCCGGTTACCACCCAACCTACAGGCGTCTCATTGCCCAGCGCATCAAGATATTCGGGTTCGCCCGTCAACATGCTGACGACCGGCAAATCCTTAAGAAAATTACGCTGAGTGGCTGCCCGCACAAACTTCGTCAGATCAGTAGCGAATAAAACATTGAACATAGCATCAGGCTTGGCATCGGCCAGGGCCTGGACCACAGGGCCCGCATCAATCTTACCTAGCGGAGTGGCCTGTTCCGCCACAAACTCGACATCGGGCTGCGCCTCTTTCAGCAACTGCTTAAACGTTGCAACGGCTGACTGGCCATACTCGTAGTTGGGATAAACAATGGCCCAACGCTTTTTATTCATTTTGACCGCAGCCGGGATCAACATGGCCACTTGCATATAGGTAGAGTTGCGCAACCGATATGTATAACGATTGCCATCGGCCCAAACAATTTTGTCGGTCAATGGCTCACTAGCCAGAAAGAATATTTTTTTATGTTTGGCGAAGTCGGTTATGGCCAAGCCAATGTGCGATAAAAATGTACCCGTTAAAACGTCTACTTTGTCCCGCGTTAGCAGTTCCTGGGCAGCGCGCACTGCATCGCCAGGGTTGGAGTTGTCATCCCGGACAATAAGTTCAAGCTGCTTGCCATTGACTCCACCAGCAGCATTGATTTGCTCAATTGCCAGATCCATCCCTTTTTTATAGGGCTCCAGGAAAGCAGGCTGAGTTTTGTAACTGTTTAGCTCGCCGATTTTGATGGTATCGTGCGCGACAACGGGCGACACGGCGAAGCACAACGCTGCGGCAGCTATCCATTTTTTATGAAAGCCCTGACAATACATGTTTGAATCCTTGTTTATTAGCGAAGTTGGCACAGACAAAGAAAATAAATTGTACGCAATATCGCCCACCAACAGCGATATAAGCAAATAAATAGCTACACACACATTTTCCATTTACTTTTTCATAACACCACCCTCTATGCGCGAGCTAACTCTTAGTTTCATTGTTTCGAGCTTTATTCTGCTGATGTTTAGCCGCTGTCTTTTAGCTGCCTGGCAATGGACAAGGGTGAAACAAGCCGGGGGCCTGCTTCCTATCTTGAAAGGCGGGCTGCGCATCGACGCCATCATGATTGCCGCTCTGGCGGGTATTCCAGCCATGCTGTCGCCCTGGCTGGGCCATCTTCCCCAAGCCGTCGCCGTTACTACCTGGTGGTATCTGTTTGCCTGGTTTTTACTGGTGCTTCTCGAAGCCTCCACCCCACAATTCATTTACGAATACGACACTCGTCCCAACCGCTTATATGTCGAATACTTAAAGCATCCCCAGGAAGTATTCGGCATGCTCTGGAAAGGCTATAAAGGAGTTGTTGTTGGGGCGATACTAGTTTTAACAGTCTTCGTATGGGCGGAATACCTATTGTTAAACTTGGCCGGCCCCGACCCCTCAATGACGTGGTGGCAACGTCCTTTGTTTACACTGATAGCCGCCGCCATCACGTTTTTGGCCATTCGCGGCACACTTAGCCACCGGCCCATCAACCCGTCCACCGTCGCCTATTGCGGCGACAGCATGTTAAATACCCTTCCGCTCAACTCGCTCTATAGCGTAGCGTACGCTATTTACAGCATGAAAAACGAACGATCGGCAGGCGATGTCTACGGTAATATGCCGGTCGACGAAATGAACGATATTGTTAAGGCCTGCGCGGGCATTCAAAGCGCCGACACCGACATTCCTACCCTGCACATGCACGAGCCCAGCCTTCCACGAGAAAGGCCGCTAAACGTCGTCATGATCATCGAAGAAAGCCTGGGCGCGCAATATGTGGGCAACCTGGGCGGCAACAACTTAACGCCCTGTCTGGACCGGCTTGCAACCGAAGGCTGGAACTTTTCCCGCGCCTATGCGACGGGTACCCGCTCGGTGCGAGGTCTTGAGGCCATCGTGGCGGGATTTCCCCCCACTATTTCCGACGCGGCGCTGCGTCTTTCAGGCGCACAAAGCAATTTTTTCACGATGGCCCAGGTACTTAAACAACAGGGATACCGGTCGCGATTCATTTACGGCGGGGAAGCGCATTTCGACAATATGAAAAGCTTCTTCCTGGGCAATGGTTTCGATGATCTTTACGATCGCGCAACGTTTAATAACCCGGCATTCGTCGGCACCTGGGGCGCCTCGGACGAAGACATGTTCAACCAGATCGACAACCTGCTCAGTCACCCACCCGGGCAACCCACCTTTACCCTGGCCTTTTCAGTCACCAACCATTCACCCTGGGAATACCCGGGCGGCCGCATCGAGCCGCAGGGCAATCCGGCCAGCGTCGAAAACAGCGTGCGTTACGCCGACTGGGCCATCGGCCAGTTTTTCGAAAAAGCCAAACGCTCCGATTATTGGGAAAATACGGTATTTTTAATTGTTGCCGATCACGACTCGCGCGTATTTGGCGCCAACCTGGTTCCGCTGCGCCACTTCCACGTCCCCGCCCTGATACTAGGCGCCGGCATTACGCCAAAACGCGACGAGCGTCTGATCAGCCAAATTGACCTGCCACCCACCTTGTTATCGCTTATGGGCCTGCGCACCGCGCACCCAATGATCGGGCACGACCTTACGCGCGAGGGGGGCGGCCGCGCCATGATGCAATATGGC
>DATCVA010000280.1:0-3471 GCA_036567205.1 Eoetvoesiella sp.
CAGGCCAGGGTTTCGCCCGCGCCGCGTTCATAGACACGCAATTTAATGGTTTGGCGGTCGAGCGGCTGCATAAATCCGACGTTAACCCGGTTGGCAAAGCGTTGATGGGACTCAATAAGGGGTCCCACCTCGCCGACCGGCGCCTGATCGACGTTATCCACGGCGATCACTGCGTGCGGGTTGGAAATGGCCACCAAAGAAAACTCGACTGTCGTACCAAGGCTGGGTAATGGCAACGACCAGAGCGTGTCGGCCGAACAAGTATGCGAGTGCAGTCCTTGCGTATCAAAAGCGACCGCTGCCGGGTCGAAACGGGTTGGTCCCATTTCGACAGAGACGTCGCCTGACTCGGTTTGATTCAACGTGATAAGGCCGGTGCAGATTTCCGCGCGCAAAGGGTTGCGCCGCGACAGTCCTTGTTCGTGTACGAACTGTACGAAGCAGCGTGCGCCGTTCCCGCAGTGCTCGACCTCAGTGCCGTCGGCGTTAAAAATGCGATAACGGAAATCGGCTTCGGGATGGAGCGGGTTTTCGACTAATAAAATCTGGTCGGCGCCTATGCCAAAGTGACGGTCGGCCAAAGCGCGGGCGCGTTCGGGCGTCATTTCGATGGGTTGGCGCACGCCATTGAGCACGACAAAGTCGTTGCCCGCGCCATGCATTTTTGAAAAATTCCAGATCATGATTAATTATCGCTTAATACGGCTTCGGTTCGCCATGGGGACGGGTTTTGAATCGGCGGTGCACCCAATAATACTGCGGCGGATCGAGTCGGATCGAGGTTTCGATCAAGCGGTTAAGACGGGCTGTGGCTTCTTCAGGACTTTGATCCCCGGGGAAGTCGGCAAGGGGAGGCAGGACGTCGACTTGATAACGGCCCGTTTTAGGGTTTAGAACACTGACAATAGGCACTACCGCTGCGTCCCAGCTTTTTGCAATTTGCGCCGTGGCCAAGAGTGTGGCGGCGGGGATGCCGAAAAACGGGATGAATGCGGCTCCTTTTTGTCCAAAATCCATGTCGGGTAAATAATAGATGGGCACGCCGGCGCGCAGTTGCCGGATTAATCCGCGGACTCCGTCATGCCGGCTGACCAGATGCACCGTATTGAATCGTCCGCGGCCTTTGCGAATCAGCTGGTCGACATCGGGATCGCTTTGGCGGGTGTACATGGTGGCGGACTCTTGCAAAAACATGGTCAGGCGAGTAGCCGCCGCATCCAGTCCGATAAAGTGCGGCGCCAGCAAAATAATGCGGCGCTCGGCCTTGAGCAATGCGTCCAGATGCTCGAGGCCGCTGATGGATACCGAGTTAAGTATGCTTGATGGATGACCGAACCATAGCAAGCCGCGATCAATGACCGATTGCGCCAACAGGCGAAAGTGTTCGCGCAGCCAGACTTCGCGATCCTGCGCCGAGCGCTCTGGAAAGCACAACGCCAGATTGACGCGGACGATATGAGCGCGTGATCGCAGCAGTGCTGGAGCCATCCAGCCTAAAACCCGTCCCCAACGTAAACGGGCCGGCGTGGAGCATCGTCCGAAATAGGAAAAAATTGTGTTTAAGAGGCGTAATTTACTCATTGGCCCTCTGCAAGCTCGTTCTCAGGCGGGGGAGGGGCGCCCGCCGGAGTCTTGTAGCGTTTGTAGCTCCATAAATATTGCGCGGGGAAGCGGCGAATCAATGACTCCATCGACTGGTTGATGAGTGTGGCTTGCGCAAGGGCGCCGTTGGGAAGAGGTTCGGGCAGCCTTAAGTAATGGATGCGCCAGCCTTTGCCTTGAGGTAGCCGTTCACTGGCGGTCAGTATTACGGCCACTCCCGTTTGGGTAGCCAGCTTTCCGGCCAGGGTCATTGTATAAGCCGGTTTGCCGAAAAAGGGCGCCCACACGCCATCGCCCTGTCCAGGGGCCTGGTCGGGCAGCATGCCAACGGCCTCACCGCGTTTCAGGGCGCGTACGAATTCGCGCACTCCTTGCAGCGTGGCCGGCACGGCGCGTAGCCCCGAAGTGTTGCGAGCGCTTTCCATTACAGGAGCCAGGATGGCTTTGCGTGGAGGACGGTACATGACTGTTATGGGACCATGCCGGGTAAGGTAACGGCCAGCAATTTCGAAGCAGCCCAAGTGCGGTGTCAGGTACAAGATGCCGCGTCCCTCTGCAAGCGCGGCTTCGACCACGCTATTATCGTCGGTGACGACTTTCTGAAGGCATTCTTGTGTGCGCAGCCATACTTTGGGCAGTTCCATGACCATGGCGCCGGCTTCGCTGGCGGCCTGGCGTGCAAAAGCCGTATCCGGATAGCCGGCTTGCCTGGCATTGCTTTGGATGCGCTGGCGATACTTGCCGGGAAATGCATAGGCGGCACGGCCCGCAACCCGGCCAATACCGTGCAAAACCGGTAAAGGAATATAAGCAAGCAGACGAAATAAAACCAGAAGCATGTTCGGGTTATAACCCTTTTGTTATTCCATTTCTATATCAAACGTGTACTTTGTCGACTACGCTTGCCGTATAACTGTACGTCTGCGCCTTATCTTCGCTTATCGTACAACGGTACTGTCTGCGTTTCGTCTTCGCTTGCCGTAGGCACACCAGTAATGTCTATGCTTCGTCTTCGCGCTGAGGCTTGATCTGAAAATGGAAGTAATAGTGGAAAAATACGCAATTTTCTATTTTCGCTTAAAATGCCATTCATCGCTGAGTTAACTGACAACTTGTGGAGCGATGACAGCCGGTTATTCACGTGTCCGGCCGTCTAAATCCGCTAAAGCGTCGCGCCCCGTTTTACTCGCAATACGATCTCCGAGGTGCAACGCGTTTCGTTCAACCTCTATGCTGGGCAACCAGCTTCTTCAGGACGTATCGCCGTGGTAAACAACGATTTTCTTTTTACTTCCGAATCAGTTTCCGAAGGTCACCCCGACAAAGTCGCCGACCAGATTTCCGACTCGATTCTCGACGCAATTTTTACGCAAGACCCGCACGCCCGTGTCGCAGCTGAAACGCTGTGCAATACAGGCCTGGTTGTGTTGGCCGGTGAAATCACGACTACGGCCAATGTCGATTACATTCAGGTGGCCCGCGACACCATCAAGCGTATCGGCTATGACAATACCGACTACGGCATCGACTACAAAGGTTGTGCAGTTTTAGTCGCTTACGACAAACAGTCGCCCGATATTGCACAAGGCGTTGACCGCAGCCCCGAAGAGAACATGAATCAGGGCGCCGGGGACCAGGGGTTGATGTTTGGCTATGCCTGCGACGAAACCCCCGACCTTATGCCTGCTCCAATCTGGTATGCCCATCGCCTGGTGCAGCGGCAAAGCGAATTGCGTAAAGACGGCCGCCTGCCATGGTTGCGTCCAGACGCAAAGTCGCAAGTAACCTTCCGTTATGTGGATGGCAAGCCGGTCGAGGTCGATACCGTTGTCTTGTCGACTCAGCACTCACCAGAAATTTCGCAAGCCG
>DATCVA010000281.1:0-4996 GCA_036567205.1 Eoetvoesiella sp.
AAAACGACCATCGCGACGGTTACGCGAGTCGGCTGCTACAACGTTGTAAAACGGACGTTTCTTCGAGCCACCACGGGCCAGACGAATCACCACCATAGGTAATCCTTTGAAAATGTTGTGAAAAACAAAAGATTCTAGCATCTATAAGGCCTGCCAAGCAAACCAATGCACTAGAACCCACCAAATACCTTTTCAAAAAAGCAACAAATGCGCTGGCAACCCTTTAAGGATAACCATTACCACCTGCTGCTTTGGCAGGGCAGCCACAAGGGCCGCCCCAAAGATAAACTACTACAAACAGGCACGCCGCCTAACGGCGCGCCAAGTAATGCGTTACGCTATCAACCGATTCGACCTGAGCCAACAAAACATTACCGGTTTGTTTGGCAAAAGCCTGAAAGTCGCGCACTGCATGAACATCGGTTGTGACTACCTTTAACACCTGACCGCTTTGCAATTGCGCCAGGGCTTTTTTTGCACGCAAAATGGGCAAAGGACATTTTAACCCCGATGCGTCGATATCGAGGTCAAAATCAGGCGACGAAGTTGTATCAGTCATGGCAGCTCAAGAATCCAGGCGCTGGCGCACCCAGTCTTCGACTTTGGATATTGCTCCTGACAAGGCTGCGATATCGGCGCCACCGCCCATGGCCATGTCAGGGCGGCCTCCGCCCTTGCCCCCTACTTGCTCGGCAACCATGCCCACCAGCTCGCCCGCTTTAACCTGCTTGACAAGATCGCCGGTAACCCCTGCAACGAGGCTGATTTTACCGTCAGCCTCGGTAGCCAGCAAAACAATTGCTGATTTAAGGCGATCTTTCAATTGATCGACCATACCGCGCAAAGCTTTGGGATCTGTTCCCTTGATATTGGCAACCAAGAGCTTGGACTCCCCTGTTAACGCAATAGCCTGGCTTAACAGATCATTACCCGCCGAAGCGGCAAGTTTGCTTTGCGCTTGATCGAGTTCACGCTCCAGAGTTCTAAGCTGTCCCTGCAGTTGGGTAATGCGCTCTGCCAGTTCGGCCGGCTGGGTTTTCAATAAACCGGCGGCGCGCAACAGAGTGTCGTTAGTATGCTGCACCCAGTTGACCGCATTGTCACCGGTAATTGCTTCGATCCGGCGCACACCAGCGGCAACACCGCCCTCGGAGACAATTTTAAATAACCCGATGTCGCCGGTACGGCTTACGTGGGTGCCGCCGCACAATTCACGCGAAAAGCCGATATCCAGCACGCGGACAACGTCGCCATATTTTTCGCCGAACAAGGCCATGGCGCCGCCTTTAACAGCCTCGTCGTAAGCCATATGCTGCGCATTGACCGGATTATTAGCCAGCACTTCGGCATTGACAATTTGCTCGACCTGAGCGATTTGTTTTTGCGATAACGGAGCATCGTGAGCAAAATCGAACCGGGTTTTGTCGGCGTCGACCAAAGAACCTCTTTGTTGAACGTGCTCGCCCAGCACCTGACGAAGCGCCTTATGCATCAAGTGAGTGGCCGAGTGATTGCGAACAGTACGGGCACGGCGCACCGCATCGACCGTGGCGCTAACCACATCGCCTATAGCCAAAGAACCGCTGTGCAATGTGCCATGATGTCCGAACACCCCGCTTTGAATTTTTTGCGTGTCGGACACCTGGAAGCAAGCCGACTCGGTGCTAAGCACGCCGTTATCGCCTACCTGCCCGCCGGACTCGGCATAAAATGGCGTGGCATCCAGCACCACAATGGCTTCTTGTCCCTGGGGCACGGCCTGAACAGGCGTGCCATCAATATATAAGGCGACAACCTTGCCCTGCCCCTGCAAGTGCTCGTAGCCGTCAAAGCGGGTTTCAGCACCCTGATAGCTCAGGCCTTCGACGGCTTTGAACTTGCCAGCGGCGCGAGCCTGATCGCGTTGCCGGTTCATGGCGGCGTCGAACCCCGCGTGATCGACTTCCACGTTGCGCTCGCGGCAAATATCCGCAGTCAAATCGACAGGAAAACCGTAGGTGTCATACAAGGTAAATAAAGTTTGACCATCGAGCACACCGCTTTCGGGTATGGACGCCAGCGCGGCATCCAGAATTTTCATACCATTTTCCAGAGTTTCACTGAAGCGCTCTTCTTCCTGTTTGAGCACTTGTTCGACACGCGCCTGATTACGCGCCAACTCGGGGTAGGCATCGCCCATTTGAGCGACCAGGTCGGCCACCAGGCGATGGAAGAACACGCCCGACTGGCCCAGCTTGTGGCCATGCCGTAGTGCGCGGCGCACGATGCGGCGCAACACATAGCCGCGCCCCTCGTTGCTTGGAATAACGCCGTCAACAATCAAAAAACTGCAGGCTCGAATATGATCGGCTATGACTTTAAGCGAGTTATTGCTTAGATCGGTAGTTTTGGTTTCGCGGGCCGCTGCTTTAATAAGATCTTGAAACAAATCGATCTCGTAGTTTGAGTGAACCCCTTGCAAGACAGCGGCTATGCGTTCCAGCCCCATGCCCGTATCAACACACGGCTTGGGCAGCCGGGGCATATTACCGGCGGCGTCGCGCTCGAACTGCATGAACACCAGATTCCAGATTTCGATGTAACGATCGCCGTCTTCGTCAGGGCTACCCGGCGGGCCGCCCCAGATTTCGGGACCATGATCATAAAAAATTTCAGAACATGGACCACAAGGACCGGTATCGGCCATTTGCCAGAAATTATCAGACGCGTAACGCGCGCCTTTGTTGTCGCCGATACGGATAATCCGTTCAGCCGGAACCCCAATTTCATTAGCCCAGATATCGTAAGCTTCGTCGTCTTCCTGATAAACCGTTACCCACAGCTTGTCGGCTGGCAACTTGTAAACGCCGGTCAATAGCTCCCACGCGTGCTGAATCGCTTCGCGCTTAAAGTAATCGCCAAAGCTGAAGTTACCCAGCATTTCGAAAAAAGTATGATGCCGCGCCGTGTAACCGACATTTTCAAGATCGTTGTGCTTGCCGCCCGCGCGCACGCAGCGTTGTGAACTGGTAGCGCGGTTATATGGGCGGGTTTCCTTGCCCGTAAAGACATCCTTGAACTGGACCATTCCCGCGTTGGTAAAAAGCAAGGTAGGATCATTGGCAGGGATTAATGGCGACGACTGGACGATATGATGTCCTTTGGACTCAAAGAACGACAAGAACTTGTGACGAATTTCGGAGGTTTTCATTACAGAAAAGCGCTAATTAATGGGTAACCGTTGATTATAGAGTGTGTTCAGAAAAAAACACCAAACCGGCCCGAAGAGAGCCTAAGGCCCCAGTGCAGGATTGTTATTTTATTCGATACAAATATAACCCCATGTCTGGCCGTAGGATCCTGGAGCGGGCGCGGGGTCCGGCCCGCTATCAGAGACAAGCAACGCTTTAGACCCCACCGGACAAGAGCAATCTCCCGTGATGGGGTTTGCAGTGGATTTTCCATATATGTCCTTGCAATCGCGCTCGCTGTTGATCACGAAGCCGCCGGCATTGCGGCGCCCGGCCGCGCGCCACCGTCCGTTTCGACATACCAGCAGGCCACCCTCGTGCTCACGCGCCGCAGCGCCTTCAACCGAACAAGGCGTGTGAAAGTATTCCTGGGCTTCAAGGTACAGGTATTGTTGAATACTCAACGATGCCTGAGCATTGATATCGCCTTTGACGGTGGCCTGCCCTTGAAACTGAGGGTCGCGCTTGTCACCCACACGCAAAAATTCAAGACTACCTAACTGTTCAGATGTCACGGCCATCGCAACCGTGCCTACCGGCAACAACTCCATGGCAGGCGCAGGCGGGTTTGAAAATGTGAAGGCTGCGCCGCTGATCTGATGAGGACTCGATGGCTTGACAGTGCCCCCCCAACCTTGGGAAGCCATCAGCCATTGGGCAATCATTTGCTCATTAACTCTGTCGCCAGAACCGTGCGTGATGGCCTCGTTGGAATAGATCAGCGCTTCCAGGCGGCAATCTACATCGGGGCATGTACCGCTACGCATGATAGCAACCGTAACCCCCGCTGCGCGTATACCGCTTTCCGGGAAACCGGACGACAATAGTTTGTCGGTTTTAAGCTCGGCCAGACTTGGCAAAGCCCAGTCGGCATACCCTTTACCGGACAGTGCCGCCGTGTCGGACGCAGATGCCAGCACTACCGCGTAGCGCTCGATATAAGCTTGTGCCGCCTTTTTGATTGATAACATCCAGACGGCGGAGGATTGCGCGGCGGCATCATTTATTTTATGCACCAGAGCGCTGGCGCTCCATACGACCAGCAGGGTAGCAATAAGAACCGCCGCGGCAAGCTCCAACATGGCAAAGCCTTGCTGTCGATGCATTGGAACCCCTTTAGCTTGCCGTAAATTTAAAAGTATTGACATCGCCTTGCGCGCATTTCGACTCGGCAACCAGCGCGCTATACTGCGTTCCGCTGTTTTTAACGATGACCTCGCCCAATCCATCGGGGGCGATCGCAATGGTGTCGGATACACGTTGCATTACCGAAGCGATGGATGGACATGCGGCATTACTTACATTAGAAAGAGTGACCGTAAATGTATCTCCCGCGTCCGTTGAAACACTTACTTCGCCCTCGCTGCCCAAGCCATGGAAAACCTTAATATTGGGAGCGCTGCCCGTTACCGAGAAAACGCTTGAGTCACGCACGAGATTGGCGAAATTACTGGTATCGATACCGGCATAAGGGGTAACCGAGCCATTGGACGAATTGACCTTGGTCTGCAGAACAAAACGCGCCAGCTCCTCACCCACCTTGGGCACCTTGTTTTCAACTACATAGCTGCCAATAGCAGGTATACCAACAATCGCCAGCAGCAAAACAATTGCGGTAACAATGGATACCTCGATTAAAGAAAAACCTTTCTGGCGTCGAAAAAAAACCTGTCTGGCACCGATGATATTTACTGACATAACAGCTCCCTTAAGTGACGTCCGCCCCTATTGGCTCGCGTAATAAAGCATGAGTGATCGGCGCAGTT
>DATCVA010000282.1:0-7924 GCA_036567205.1 Eoetvoesiella sp.
CCTGATCAGCCAGCACCCACGCAATCGACACTGCGCCGGCCCCCGCCAGCAACCCCGCGAATCCGCCAATCAAAACCAGCTCAATACGCAACGCTGCCGAGAGCTGCCCTGAACTGGCACCCAACACACGCAAAATCGCCACTTCGTGCATTCGCTCGTCACGGGTGGAAAAAAAGGCGGCGCCCAATACCAGAACCCCTGCGGCGATCGTAAACAGAAACAGCAGTTGGACTGCACGGATCACCTGGTCGAGTATGGCTTGAACCTGGCTCAGAATCGATCCCACGTCAAAAACCGTCAGGTTGGGAAACTCATGTACCAGTTGCTGTGCCAATCCGGCGCTTTGCTTGGGCAAGTGAAACGAAGTAATGTAAGAAACCGGAGCCCCCTTTAGCGCCGCCGGAGACAAAATGGCGAAAAAATTAGTCTGGAAGGAGTCCCATTTAACGTCACGCACGCTTGTAACCATGACCTTGATTGCTTGCCCAGCCACATCGAAGGTCAGGTTATCGCCAACGGCAATGCCAAGAGTAACGGCCAGATCGCTTTCCAGCGACACTTCATTCTGATTGGGATCCAGCCAGCGGCCCGTTTGTATTGTGTTACTGGCTGGCAGATCATCCATATAGGATAGATTAAACTCTCGATCCACCAAACGCTGGGCGCGGCCCTGAGCGTACATCTGGCCATTGACTGCTTGCCCGTTTATAGCCACCAGACGTCCGCGCACCATCGGAGCCAGCTCAGTGCGCCCGATACCGGCCTGCTGCAGGCGTGTTTGCACGAGCGCTTGTTGATCGGGCTGGATATTTATAAGAAAAGTATTAGGAGCATCCGGCGGAACCGTGTTTTGCCATCCGGTTAGTAAGTCCGTACGGGTGATAGTTAAAAGCAAAAGTATCATCAACCCCATCGCCAGCGCACAAACCTGAGTGACTGTCAGACTTTTTCGCCGGGCAATACCTGCCAACGCAAAACGCAAGGTAGGCCGTCCATCGGCATAACGGCGCAACTGACTTAACGCCCAAATCCCCGTATAGCCGATCAAAGCAAACAACACAAAAGCCAGCGAGAAGCCACCGCTAATTACGATGCTTAAACGCAAGTCGGCCGAAACCCATAACACCAGAGCAAAAAAGGCAGCGGCGCCCACGGCATACGCAAGCCAGCCGTTACGCACCGATAACGCCGATTCCCGGCGCAATACCCGCACAGGCGGCACTCGGCGCAAGGCTGATAAAGGCGGCAACGCAAAACCCAGAAGCAAGACCAGGCCGGCAATGAGTCCTTGCAGCGCCGGACGCCACGATGGACCCGGCAAAGCAGTATCGAACCAGGCCGCCACTACCGACACCAGGCCCTGATGCACGCCAAACCCGATCAATGTGCCCACGGTCGCGGCTATTATTCCCAGCGATAGAAACTCGGTCCATAACAGGACACCCACTTGCGATCGCCCTGCCCCCAGGCAGCGCATAATCGCAATGCCATCTTGATGCCTCAGGGCGAAGCGCCGCGCTGACAAGGCAATAGCGACAGCGGCAATCATGACAGTCAATAAGGCCACAAGTATTAAAAACTGATGGGCCCGATCTAAAGCTCTTTGTATCGTCGGCTGATCGCCCCCCAATGTGCTTATTTTTTGTCCGCGCTGTAAATGGCCGGTTAACCACGTCTTGTAATCTTGAACGGCGCTGTCTGCGCCTGCCACAAGCAAGGCGTATTTAATACGGCTGCCCGGCGCCACCAGCTCTGTAGCCGGCAGGTCTTCGATGCGCATCATGACCCGCGGCGCGACGTTGATAAACTGCACGCCACGATCAGGCTCATAGGTAATGACGCGCGCTATTTTCATTTGCGCTTCACCAACCGAGAGCATGTCGCCCGGCTTGAGCCCGAGCAAGCTCAGCACTTGTGCATCGACCCACACCGTCCCCTGGGCGGGAACCTCGGATATGGCCGTGCCCGCGCCCACAATCGAATCAGATACCTTTACCTTGCCGCGCAATGGATACCCGTCGCCCACGGCCTTTAAAGAAATCAATTGAGAGTCGCTTGCGCTACTGACCATCGAAGGGAACAACATGGTCTGCGTCACATCGAGCTGGCGTATTCGAGCCTGATCAAAGAAGGACTGCCCTATGGGGGAGTCACTTTGCATGACCAGATCGGCCCCCAGCATCTGCGCCGCATTGCGCTCCAGCGCCCGGCCGACCCGGTCGGACAAAAACCCGACACTGGTAACAGCCGCCACGGCCACAACCAGAGCCAGCATTAATAGCCGCAACTCGCCTGAATGCCAATCACGCCGCAGTGCGCGCAAGCCCGAATGAATGTTCGAGAACCAGGAATTAAGCATCGAATCAGGCCTTAAGAAGCAACAAACAAATAATGACCAGCAGCATGCACGCAAAAATGGTTTTCAGGCGTGGCTCGGGTAAAGCATAAGCCAACTTCACTCCGTAAGGAACGAAAAAAATACTGCCAAGCGCCAACGGCAAGCCCACCAGCCAATCTACCCGCCCATGCGCGGTATAAGTCATCAGAGCCACCACTGTCCCGGGCAGCACCATGGTCAGGGCAAGCCCTTGAGCGCCAGTTTGAGACAAACGAAACAAAGTAGTCATAAAAGGAACTGCCAGGACGGAACCGCCGACACCAAATATTCCCCCCGCCGCCCCCGCCAGCACTCCTATCAGGACGAACCAGCCTTTATGGAACTCCGACGCTTCGCGACGCGCCGGCATAAGCCTGACCGAGTCCCGCCGGCGCAGGCCCTGATAAAAATAAAATGCGGCAATGCCAAAAATAAAAGCGGCATAGATTCTCCGCAACAACACCGGATCAAGTCCTAATGCTATTTGGGCCCCGATCCAGGTAAAGACAATGGAAGCTGACGCGCCAGCAGCCGCAGCGCGCCAATCAATTTTGGCTCGCTGATTATATTTTCGAATGGTCATCAAAACAGCGGGCAGCACCATGATCAGCGCCGTACCCTGGGCAACGTGCTGGTCCATGCCCAGCACTAGCCCCAGCAAAGGAATTGCCAGCAATCCACCGCCAATGCCGACCACCCCGCCTGTAAAGCCAATAAGAGCGCCGCTGAACAAGCAACCCAGGACAACAAGATACCACTCCACCTGCGCGTTTCCTTTTAATGCAATCGGGCAATAGCCGCGTCGACCCGGTCAACTGCCCATATTTCCAGCCCTTCAATAGGCTGCTTTGGCGCATTGGCCTTGGGGATCAGCGCCACGCTAAACCCCAATTTAGCCGCCTCTTTGAGGCGTTCCTGACCGCGGGGAGCCGGCCGTATCTCGCCGGCCAGACCAACTTCGCCAAACACAACCAAACCCTTGGGCAAAGGCTTATTGCGCAACGACGACACAATGGCCAGCAATACCGGCAGGTCAGCCGCCGGCTCGGTAATTTTGACGCCGCCAACAGCATTGACGAAAACATCCTGGTCAAACGTCACGACCCCCGCATGACGATGCAATACCGCCAGCAACAAGGCCAACCGCGTACCTTCCAGGCCAACCGACAAGCGTCTGGGATTAGGCACATGGGCGGTGTCGACCAGCGCCTGAATCTCAACCAGCATAGGGCGCGTGCCCTCTTGAGTGGCCATCACACACGAACCTGCCACGTCTTGATCATGCTGAGACAAAAACAAGGCGGAAGGATTGGTAACACCCCGCAAGCCCTTGTCTGTCATTGCAAAGACGCCCAGCTCGTTGACGGCTCCAAAACGATTTTTAAAGGCCCGAATCAGCCGAAATGAAGAATGTGTATCGCCTTCAAAATACAGCACTGTATCGACAATGTGCTCTAGAACGCGCGGCCCGGCCAGCGTGCCATCTTTGGTGACATGGCCAATAAGCACAATGGTGATGCCGGTTTGTTTGGCCAGGCGAGTCAATTGAGCCGCGCACTCCCTGACCTGCGAGACCGATCCCGGCGCGGAATTGAGCTCGCTGGAATACAAGGTTTGAATAGAATCGATAACTGCTACGCTGGGACGCTGCTCGGTAAGCGCAGCGGTAATGGCCTCGAGCCTGATCTCTGCCAGAACATTTACATCGCCGGTAACAAGCTCAAGCCGCCGCGCTCGCAGCGCAACCTGCTCAGCGGACTCCTCGCCTGTTACATACAACACCTTGACGGCCCTGGACAAGGACACCAGCGCTTGCAACAGCAGGGTCGATTTGCCAATGCCGGGGTCGCCCCCAATCAGCACCACAGCACCTGGTACCAGGCCACCGCCAAGCACACGATCGAACTCGGTTATTCCCGAAGGCTGGCGCGGCTGCTCGCGCGCCTCGATTTCAGCAAGGCTGCGTACCGGACTGGCGCCTGCCAAGGGAGCAAAGCGATGCTGCGTTACGCCTGCATCGAGCGTCTCCTGCAAGGTATTCCATGAGCCGCAGTGGGGACATTTGCCCTCCCATTTGGGACAGACACCGCCACATTCGGAACAAACATATGAGGTTTTTAATTTGGCCATGCGGGCAGTTTAACCGGACGGCTCGTTCAGGATGTTTATTCCATTTCCAAATCAATTATGAGCACGAAGTCGAACGCAAATGGTACATTTGTACCGCTACTGCGCCAACACCGTTCACGGTTGATTTAGAAATGGAATCGGGCGCCCTAACGGCCCGCCAGACCGGTGCCCCCATCGACACCAATAACCTGACCGGTAATAAATCCGGCTTCGTCGGAAAGCAAAAACGTGACCGCAGCCGCAACATCGGCAGGCTTGCCCAGGCGATGCATGGGCGTAGCACCGATGGCCTTTTTCTCGGCTTCGCTGCCTTCAGGGTGACCGGCACGGAACAACTCGGACTCGATGAACCCCGGCGACACGGCATTAACGGTAATGCCGTATGCGGCAAGCTCGAGCGCCCAGGTTTTAGTACAGCCTATTAGCGCGCTTTTGGCGGCTGAATAGCTGGTGCGATTTAAAGAGCCTTCCGTTACGCGGCTGCAAATGTTGACGATCCGCCCTTCCTGACGGGCCTTCATCGATGCCACGAATGCCTGGGTTACCTGCACCGCAACCCGCACATTCAAATCGTACACGTTATACAGCGAAGCCAGGTCAATTTCGCCCAAGGGTTCGGGTTGAACCAGTCCTACATTATTAACCACTGCATCGACAGGGTACTTTTCGCGGATAACACGCAAAATGTCTTCGGTTTCGCCTGCATTTTGTAAATCGCATGAATAAAGATAACCGGGAAAATCGATTTCCTGGGTATGGCGGGCCAGTCCAACGACATGGCACCCCTGATCAGCCAGCCGCTGACTAATCGCCCAGCCTATCCCCTTGGTTGCCCCTGTAACCAGCACACACTTATTCTTCACGTTCGATCCTTTATTTCAAGGTTAGCTATTCGTTCAAAGTAAATACACCGAGGCGCCCGACCAACCAATAAATTCAATTATGTAAAAATTTTATAAATTAAATAATCGTCGTTGATACACGCTGCGCGAGCGCGCACAATAGTTCGTAGCCTATCGTATGCGCGGCCTGGGCAACCTCGTCGACCGAAGGTCCGCCCTGGCCCCACAAAACAACCGATGTCCCGGGCTGCGCACCGGGAACATTCGTTAAATCAACGGTCAGCATATCCATCGACACCCGCCCGAGCAATTGCGTACGCACGCCATCCACGTAGACGGGCGTACCGTTAGGCGCATGGCGCGGATAGCCGTCGGCATAGCCACAGGCCACCACACCGATCCTCATGGCCGTTGGTGCAACGAATGTATGGCCATAACCCACACCGCAGCCGGCTGCAATTGTACGCACACTAATCAGTTTTGACGCTAAGGTCATGGCTGGCAGCAAATCAAAGCTATGGGCGGTTTGGTCGCCAAAGGGCGATGCACCATACAGGCAGATACCTGGCCGCACCCATTGCTCTTCGCCGGCAGGCATGGAAAGCCAGCGCGCGGGCTGAAGCGTTGCCGCCGAATTGCACACGCTGACCCTGCCGTCCAGGCCCTGCACCGTTTCTTTAAACACGCGCACTTGCTGATCAGTAACGACGGCGTCATCGTCGCAACGAGCAAAATGAGTCATTTTTCCCAGCGTACCCAACACACCCTTCTGCTGCATGACCTGCGCCTGCCGATAAGCAGCGCGAAACTCGGCGGGTGCAAACCCCAAACGATTCATACCCGTATTTAGTTTGACTAACGCATCAATAGAGCGGCTGGGCGACGCCGACATCAACATATCGATTTGCTCCTGGCAATGCAAAGTCGTTGTCAGGCGATATTGATCCGCGACGGTAATATCGGCCGGCTCAAAGAAACCTTCGAGCAGCAATATCGGTTTGGTCCAGCCTGCGTCGCGGCAACGCACAGCCTCGTCAAGATCCAGCATGGCCAGGCCGTCGGCCTGGCTAAACGCTCGAACGGCGTTCGCGATACCATGTCCGTAGGCGTTGGCTTTGATTACAGCCCAAACCTTGGGACGCAAACGGCTATTCTGAGCACTAATAGTGCTTAACTGCGTAAAGACAACCCCCAGGTTGTGGCTTAACGACGACAACGAAATTGTTGCCGAGATTGGACGTGGCATAACTCTCCCCTAATAACGGAAGTCTAATCCAAGTCGTCCCGCAGCGCTAAGAGCCAACAGACATACAGCTATGGCATAAGTTTCGCACCGGCTGCCCATGTCCTTTAAACTATTGTTTTGCATGAGTCGTCTATGGCTGTTGATCACTACGAGAACTTTCCCGTTGCGTCCATCCTGTTGCCGCGCCGCTTGCGCGACCCGGTCAAGCATATCTATTATTTTGCCCGCAGCGCCGATGACATCGCCGACGAGGGAGACGCAACACCAGAGCAGCGCCTGGCGCAACTGGCCAGCTACAAAGAGGCGCTGCAACAAATCCAGTCCGGCGTCTTGACGCTGCCGGCAAGCGACCCGTTACGTGCGGTTTTTGAGCCGCTTGAACTTACTATCAAACGTTTTTCGCTTCCCCTTACCCCCTTTTTCGATTTGCTTTCGGCGTTCGAACAAGATGTGACGACTTTTCGCTACCATAACGATACTGCGCTGTTTGACTACTGCGCGCGCTCGGCCAATCCGGTGGGCTTGCTTATGCTGCATCTTTATAACGCAGCCAACCCGAAAAACATACAAGACTCCAATTGCATTTGCACCGGCTTGCAACTGACCAACTTTTGGCAGGATATCGCTATTGACTGGGAAAAATCCCGGGTGTACTTGCCGCAAGAGAAACTGGAACGCTTCGGCGTAAGCGAAGCCGGCATAGCGCGCAAGACCGTCGACGGCGCATGGCGCGCTTTAATGCAAGAGCAAACACAACAAGCACGTGAGCTGCTGCTATCGGGCCTGCCCCTGGCACAACGGCTGCCGGGCCGCATCGGTTTCGAATTGCGCCTTATCGTTCAAGGCGGCTTACGTATCCTCGAACGCCTGGACCAACTACACTACGACATATTTCATAACCGCCCAACGCTACACAAACGCGATTGGATTTTGCTTTTATGGCGCACCCTACGCCAGGAATGAACACCCCTGGCGCTGCCAACCCAAAACCCGACGACGCATGAGCCCCGACGAATACTGCCAAGACAAGGCCGCCCAAAGCGGCTCCAGCTTTTATTATTCTTTTTTATTTCTGCCGCCCGAACGCCGCAAGGCAATCACGGCTTTGTACGCCTTTTGCCGTGAGGTCGACGATGTTGTCGACGAAGTCCACGACCCGTCCGTCGCGCGGACCAAGCTGGCCTGGTGGCACAAGCAAATCTCCCAGATGTTTGCCGGCCAGCCCGACCATCCTGTTACCAAGGCCCTTGCGCCACATATTCAATCGTGCGATCTGTCCGAAACCCGGCTGCACGCGATTATTGAAGGCATGGAAATGGATCTGGACCA
>DATCVA010000283.1:0-5680 GCA_036567205.1 Eoetvoesiella sp.
ACGTAATATAAAAAGAACAGTTGAATAAGCAGCGGCGTGTCGCGGACAAACTCGGTAAAAAGCCGCGCTGGCCAGGAAATTAAACGTGAACGCGCACCTTTAAGAGCTGCCAGGAGCAGGCCCAGGACGGCGGCGACGAAGAACCCCAATACGGTTGCTTGCATGGTTACCGCTAAACCGCGCATCAGGATGGGTAAAATGGAGCCGGCGAAAAGCCAGTTGTTGGTGGTGTCCCACTCGATGCCAAAAAGCATGCTTAAACCCTCCCTGTGCGCCAACGCCCAACAGAGCGTTCAAGCAGCTTCATGATGGCAGTCAGGACCAGGGCCATGCCAAAGTACATCAACAGTAAAAGGGTGTAAATCGTGGTGCTGTCCTGGGTAAAGTTGCGAATTTGTTCGGCGCGGAATGCTAGGTCGCCCAAGCTGATTAAAGACACCAGGGCTGTGTCTTTCAGGTTTTGAACTGCCAGGTTGCCAAAGCTTGGCATCATTTCCGGGATGGCCTGGGGCAGGCAAATGCGCCATAAGGTTTGCCGCGGGGTGAAATCCAAGGCTTTGGCGGCTTCATGCTGGTCGCGGGGGACCGCTTGTATGGCGCCTCGGACGACTTCCGCTCCGTAAGCGCCGATGTTCAGGCTTAGGGCCAGTGTTCCGGCTATCAGGGGTGGCAGCCGCAGATCGACACCGATAAGCTGTCCAAAAACCGGTAAGGCGAAATACAACCAAAATAGTTGTACCAGCAGGGAGGTGCCGCGAAAGACTTCTATAAAGGTAATGGCTATGCCTTTTATCAGTCCGTTTCGCGAAAGCTTGCCTATCCCGAACAAGAACGCAAAAAAAGCGCCCAGCACTGTAGAGTAAGCCGTTAATTGCACGGTGACCCAGGCGCCCTGCAGCAGTGGGGCGCTATAGCTGGTCCATTCCATTAGCGTCTTCCTTGGTTTATTGGTTGGCCTGTATGCCGCAACCGGGCAGTAAACAGTCCGGGGCGGCACTGCCCCAGGCCGGTACAGCTGTATACAGCCCTACTTGGCGCAAAGCTGAGCCGTCGTTTTATTAAATGATTCTTTCAGATCGGTTTCAGTAAATCCGTATCGGCTAAGGGTTTTCGGCCATTCAGGCGTTTGCTTGAATTTGGCCAGCTCAGTGTTTACCGCGTCGCGAAAGTCTTCGGAGCCTTGGGCAAACGCGAAGCCGCCCCAACTGCGTATTGGCTCGCCGTTAATAACGGGATCCGTAAAGTTTTCAGCAGCTTCGACCTTGTCGCTTTTACCGGCCAGCTCGCTGACAGTCAGGCTGGTGGCGGCATAGGCGCTGGCCCGGCCGGTGGACACAGTAGAGATCGCGTCGGCGTTATTTGAAATGGTAACCATGCGGCTATGCGAAATGCCAAGCGCTTGCAGCATTTCAAGCTGGTCGGCGCCGGCCATGATAGCGATTTTTTTTTCCGATGCAGCAAAGCTTTCGTAGGAGTGCAGGTTTTCCGGGTTGCCGTCGGCCACCAGAAGGCCTTCGCCGTACGAACTGTTGGGCTCGGAAAAAAGCACTTCCTGACAGCGTTGCGGCAGTATGGCCATTTCGGCGGCGACCATATCAAAACGATTGGCCTTAAGGCCGGGGATCAAAGAGCCAAAGCTGGTTGTCGACCATTCAATTTTTTTAACGCCTAATTGCTTCATGATTTGCGTGGCGACATCAGGCCCGGCGCCTTTGGCCTGTCCGCTCATGTCCATGTAGCCATAGGGTATTTCGTTGGCTACAGCTATGCGTACCACACCTTTTTCTTTTATTTGCTGGAGGCTGGCAGCGCTGGCAAGGCCTGTGCCACCGCAGGTTAGCACTGCAACCAGCGCCAGGACGGGGGGGGTGAAAGTCTTGTGCATGGCATGTCCTCTTGGCGATAGGGAGCCGCCCCGGCTCGTCCATCTTTATATAATTTCGTTACTAATGATTAGACTGCAAAATAATACACTACTTAATCATTTCAACTCAAATCAATTGAACGGATGCTATTAACTTCGCGCTGGTTATTTAAAAAAAACTATGCTAGGATCTGTCTACTATGTATTGCGCTCCCGCATTTTTCTTTTTTTATTTTTACGTTTTTCCAACACCGCTGGTGGAGGAAGGGAAGCGCTGTACTCGGTAGTAAAACCAAATTCCCAAAAAGCCGCCAGCTCAGCTAGGCGGCTTTTTTTGTACCGCTTGCTAGGTTGACAATTACTCTGGAGTAGCCTGTGTCACACAATACCGATGATTTACGTATCCGAGAAATTAAAGAGCTTAGCCCGCCCGCGCACGTAATGCGCGAGTTCGCATGTACAACAGAAATATCGGGCACGGTTTATGCCAGCCGCCGTGCCTTGCACAATATTTTGCATGGCGCCGACGACCGGCTGGCTGTGGTAATTGGGCCTTGCTCAATACATAATCCCGAAGCGGCCATCGAGTATGCCAAGCGCCTTAAGGTTGAGCGCGACCGTTTTTCGGGCGAGCTCGAAATTATTATGCGGGTTTATTTCGAGAAACCGCGTACAACGGTGGGCTGGAAAGGACTGATTAATGACCCGGGCCTGGACGGCAGCTTCAATATTAATCAAGGCTTGCGTACGGCACGAGAATTGCTAATTGATATTAATCAGCTGGGTTTGCCGGCGGGTTGCGAGTTTCTGGATATGATCACGCCGCAATATATTGCGGACCTTGTTTCGTGGGGCGCGATTGGCGCACGTACTACCGAAAGCCAGGTGCATCGCGAACTGGCCTCGGGTTTGTCATGCCCTGTGGGTTTTAAAAACGGTACAGACGGGAATATTAAAATTGCCGTTGATGCAATCAAGGCGGCTTCTCAGCCGCACCATTTCCTTTCGGTAACAAAGGGTGGACATTCAGCCATTGTGTCAACTGTTGGAAACGAGGATTGCCACGCGATCCTGCGCGGCGGTAAAGTTCCAAATTATGATGCTGAAAATGTTGATCAGGCGTGCGAAGTGTTAACCAAAGCTGGCTTGCGTGCTCGTATTATGGTTGATTCCAGCCATGCCAACAGCAATAAAGATTATAGAAACCAGCCGCAGGTCATTGAAAATGTTGCCAATCAAATGGAAACCGGCGACGAGCGTATTTTTGGCGTCATGATCGAAAGTAATTTGGTGGGCGGCCGTCAAGATCTGATCGAAGGCCAACCGTTGGTCTACGGGCAAAGCATTACCGATGGCTGTATCGACTGGGATACCTCGGTTCAGGTGCTTGAACGCTTGGCTAAGGCAGTTAAAAATCGGCGCAAAGTTACCGTTCAGTCGGCGGCCTGATCGTCCGGGCATCGAACGGTTCGGATCGAAGCGGGCCGTCTGTGTGGTCAAAGGAGTAAATAGTATGAATGCCCCAGCCTCATCGCAGGATGTACGGCGCTCGATTCCCGAAGGGTTTCTTGACTCGCTAAAGGCTCGATTTGGCGATCGCTTTTCTACGGCACATGCTGTTTGCGAACACCATGGCCGCGACGAGTCTCCGTACCCGCCCATGTTGCCGGACGGGGTCGTTTTTGCCTTGACTACGGACGAGGTCGCCTGGCTTGCGAAGCACTGTCATCAGCATAAGGTGCCGCTTATTGCTTTTGGCTCGGGCTCATCTCTGGAAGGCCATCTACTGGCTATACAAGGCGGAATCAGTCTGGACTTATCGGGCATGGACAAGATCGTATCGATCAATCCCGAAGACCTTACCGCCACCGTTCAGGCCGGCGTTACGCGCAAGCAGCTTAACGAGGAAATCCGTAATACCGGTCTGTTTTTTCCTATAGACCCGGGCGCCGATGCCAGCTTGGGCGGTATGGCTGCTACACGCGCTTCGGGGACTAATGCCGTGCGTTATGGCACGATGCGCGAAAATGTCATGACTCTTAAAGTGGTGACCGCCGACGGGCGTATTATCGATACGGGCAATCGTGCGAAAAAATCGTCAGCGGGTTACGACCTGACACGTATTTTTGTGGGAAGCGAGGGCACGCTTGGCATTATTACCGAGGTTACCGTGCGCTTGTATCCGCAGCCCGAAGCTATCTCGGCGGCCATTTGCAATTTCCCTACTCTGGAAAAAGCAGTTCAAAGCGTTATCGAAATTATCCAGATGGGGGTGCCTGTCGCCCGTGTCGAGTTCATGGATACGGCTGCGGTTAAAGCCACTAATGCTTACAGCAAACTCACGTTAAAAGAAACGCCGCTGCTGTTGTTCGAGTTTCACGGCAGTGCGGCTGGTGTCAAAGAGCAGGCCGAAACGGTACAAAGCATTACGCACGATAATGGCGGTATGGATTTTGAATGGGCAGAACAGCCCGAAGACCGTAGCCGGCTATGGACGGCTCGCCATAATGCTTATTTTGCAGGCTTGCAGTTGCGTCCCGGTTCGCGCTCGAGCACCACCGATGTCTGTGTGCCCATTTCCCGGCTGGCCCAGTGCGTGTCTGAAACCGCCCAAGAACTGGATCAGGCCAGTTTTCCGTACACCATCGTCGGTCATGTGGGCGACGGCAATTTCCATGTTTTGATGTTGCTCGATCCTAATAGTCCGGCCGAATGGGACGAGTCGCAGTTGTTGAATGAACGTCTTGTGAATCGCGCCATCGAAATGGACGGCACCTGCACCGGCGAGCACGGGGTAGGGCTGCACAAAATGCAATTCATGCTGGCCGAGCACGGGCCGGATGCGCTTGATCTTATGCGCAGCCTGAAGCTTGCGTTTGATCCGCACAATATTTTAAACCCCGGCAAGATTATCCCCATGAGCTAACGAGCCCCCATCCTATGAACGATAACGGAATACCAACGGTAGAGTTAACTCTACCCGATTTTCCTGCTTTGATAGCCAGGCTTAAAAAGAGTATTCCAGCGCACTGTATTTTATCCAGGGCGGAAGACACCCGGCCTTTCGAGTGTGATGGATTGTCGTTATACCGGGCTTTGCCGCCGGTTGTCGTCTTACCTGAAAACGAAGACCAGGTGATTGCGGTTCTGCAAGCCTGTAAAGCGCTGAATATTCCGATTGTGGCGCGTGGCGCGGGCACGGGGTTGTCGGGGGGCGCCATGCCCCACACCCAAGGGGTTTTGTTGGGGCTGTCCAAGCTTAATCAGATAAAAAAAATAGATCTGGACAACGCCACGGCAGTGGTTCAGCCCGGGGTGCGAAATTTAGCCATTTCCGAAGCAGCAGCACCCTATGGGCTGTATTACGCTCCCGACCCTTCCAGTCAGATTGCCTGTTCAATTGGCGGCAACATTGCGGAAAACTCGGGGGGTGTACATTGCTTGAAGTATGGGTTAACGCTTCATAATGTAATGCGGGTTCGCGTAGTAACCATTGATGGCGATATCCTGGAACTCGGTTCCGAGGCTCCCGATACCCCCGGCCTTGATTTACTGGCGATATTCATCGGTTCTGAAGGAATGCTGGGTATCGTTACTGAAATTACCGTCAAACTTATTCCTAAGCCGGCTCTGGCGCGTGTCATTATGGCCAGCTTTGACAGTGTCGAGGCCGCCAGCCTGGCTGTCAATAACGTGATCGCCGCAGGCATTATTCCGGCAGGCCTCGAGATGATGGACAAGCCGGCTGTGCATATGGTCGAGCCATTTGTAAAAGCGGGCTACGATCTCGACGCGCAGGCTATTTTGCTGTGCGAG
>DATCVA010000284.1:0-5623 GCA_036567205.1 Eoetvoesiella sp.
CCGCAATGGTGCCATCCCAGGCTTCGGGTGGCTCCAGGCAGGTATCGCAATTACCGCAAGGTTCGATGGACTGGTCGAAATAAGCCAGCAAGCGGCGGCGGCGACACGACACGGTTTCACACAGCCCCAGCATGGCGTCCAGCTGCGCAGCCAGGCGGCGCCTGAACTGTTCTTCGCCAGGAGACTCATCGATCATCCGCCGTTGCTGCACCACGTCCTGCAAACCGTAAGCCAGCCACGCTGTGGCCGGCTGGCCGTCGCGCCCGGCGCGCCCCGTTTCCTGGTAATAACCTTCAACGGATTTGGGCAAATCGATATGTGCAACGAATCTGACATCGGGTTTATCGATGCCCATGCCAAATGCAATCGTCGCCACCATCACCAACCCATCCTCACGCAAAAATCGCGACTGATTGCTGGCTCGCACCTGGGCATTCAGCCCGGCGTGATACGGCAGCGCAGTAATTCCGTGGCTGCACAAAAACTCGGCAGTTTCTTCCACCCGGGCTCGCGACAGGCAATACACAATTCCACAATCGCCCTCGTGTTCGGCTTGTATGAACCGCAGCAATTGGCGCTTCACCTCATTTTTTTCGATGATGCGATAACGGATATTAGGCCGGTCGAAACTGGCTACAAAATGCCTGGCGTCTGTCAAATCGAGCCGCTGCGCGATTTCGCGCCGGGTTACTGACGTAGCGGTAGCGGTCAACGCTATCCGGGGTACCGTTGGCCAGCGCTCCGACAATATCGACAACTCAAGATACTCGGGCCGAAAATCGTGGCCCCATTGCGACACGCAATGGGCTTCGTCGATGGCAAACAAGGCAATATCGCCCTGGGAAAGCATATCGAGGCAACGGTCGGTCAGTAGCCGTTCAGGCGCAACATAAAGCAAATCGATCTGGCCAGCCAGAAACTGTTGCTCGACCTCTCGCGAGGTGCGCCAGTCCAGAGTTGAATTCAAAAAAGCAGCGCGCACGCCTAATTCGAGCAAAGCATCGACCTGATCTTGCATCAGGGCAATAAGAGGTGAAACAACAACTCCCACCCCTTTTCTGACTAAGGCAGGAATTTGATAACAAAGGGATTTCCCCCCGCCCGTGGGCATAAGCACCAGTGCATCGCCGCCCTGAACGACATGCTCGATAATGTCGTACTGATCACCACGAAATGAGTCGTAACCGAATATTTGCTGGAGCGTGTCAAGTGCAGTTTTACTGGTAGAGGGCATTCAAGGAAAAAAGTAAATAAAAGCGGGGTTGGGCGGCACAGGGCAGGCCGCCAAAAATTCATTTTAGCCCTTATGGCTTTAGGCCTAATCGATAGGGACGGAAAAACGTACCGCAATGCCATAATCGCCGCTGACAAACTCGCGATCGGCCTTTAGGGCCACCCGAAGATTCGGGCTATACCAGAATTGCTGCGTCAATCCAAAATACTGTTTGACGGCACCCGTATCGGCGCTGATCTCTTCATAAGAGCTGCGAAGGTCTCCCCAACGCCCCAAAGGCAAGGTTGCCGCCCACAGATTGCGACGGCGTCCGGCATCCGCCGCAAAATCCTGATAACGAGTCAGATCGGAAAACCCTCCGCTACGCTGCTCGTTCACCCAGGACAACTGCAAGGTATCCATTAAGCTCACTTCGTACCCGACCCGATAGCGCCACCCTTCGTGCAAGCTGCGAGTGGCTCTGGCCACACCGGCCGTCCATGCTCCCCACTCGTTCAAGGAGTATTCGCCGCCCACGCCCGTCATGAGTAAATCAGATGCCACTTGCACTTGTGACTCAAGAGTCAATTGCGGACTTGCGCCGTATCGAATTACGCTATCGCTTGCCGTCGGACCAAATACGAGCTCACCGCCAGTTCCTTGTACGGTCGAATAGTCCAGGGCTCCCAGCGCTACCGAGTACTGCCACTCATTCTCGGCGACCGCCCCGCCGGACAGCGATCGCGACAAGGCGATCCCGCCCAGACGGGCTGAATTCCCCCATTCGGGCGCTCGGGACGGAGCGCTGCCCAGCGTCAGATCCAGTCCATCAGAGCGCCTGAGCCGCCAGCTATCGGACCCTAGCGACCAGCCAGCGTTTGAGTTAAGCGAAGACAAAACCAAAGGCTTTCGATGCCGCGCCCCCCACGTGGATGCCGCAGAGGATTCGGCCGGCAATTGCCTGACTTCTTTCATATACGACAAATCGGACGTTAAAGCTTCGGCAAAACGCTCTGATAATGATTTCCCGCCGCCCATACCCAACTCGGGCGAATTCAGATCCGGCAATAACCTGGGCGGTTCGATAGTAAGCTGGGGAGCCGCGTACACCTGTACGGGCGCCAGTTCTTGTATGGCCGCCGAGGAGGACGCAGTACCCCCAGCCATGTACCGGTGCGGCAAGGGGGACTGACTGGCATATGCCATACCAGGGCTAATCCCCGACAGCGCCAATATACCGTAGGCTATCAAACATAAACGCTTCATTAAAAACCCGACAATAGGTGCCTGCCTGTGCATCGAAACCATACCGCAAGCCCACTAAACAACAATACCTTCAACGCCGATTGGCCCTGACGTCGAACATGACTTCTCCACTCGTGTCCAGGGATTTTTTTAGTGCACAATACTTTTCAAGCAACGACGATTTATAGATGACACCCAATAACTTTGGCTGCTCTTCACGGCTGACAACCGGCAATCGCTCACCCTGAAACGGCACGAACAGACCTTGCGCTTCATCGAGCGTCATATCGGGATAGACAGGCGTTACAAAATCCAGGCGCAGCACATCACCAGCCTGCTTATCGTCAATATTGCCAAGCCTTAACAATAAACTGGTCATGTCCTGCTGAGCAATAACACCTTGATAAACATTATTTTCATCGACCACGTACAAATACTTGACCGGATACTCAAGAAACATCTGTAAGGCCTCTTTGATCGGCGTCGTCGTCACCACTATGGTTTCAGCCGGCTTAATAAGGTCGCTTAGTGCCGTGTTGCGCAATTGATGGCGCAGCCTGATATCCCGGTCGCGCACCAGAGTTACATCGTACATCGTGACCTGGGCAATACCGCGCGAAACAAAGTAGGCGACCACGCAAGCCAGCATCAGGGGCAGCACAATCTGGTAGCTGAGGGACATTTCAAAAATCATGAGTATGGCCATTAACGGCGCACTGGTGGCCGCCCCCAGAAAAGCGCCCATACCAACCAGAGTAAACATATACGACGGCGCATTGATATCGGGCACAAGAAGCGTTACCACCTGCCCGAACAAAGTGCCAAATACGGCGCCGACAAAAAGAGCCGGTGTGAATACGCCGCCAACCGCCCCCGACCCGACCGTAATCGCGGTAGCAACCACTTTGCAAACCAAAACAAGAATAACGGCATACCAGGTCCACTGGGTTTGCAACAACGAGATCACGACACTATAGCCATTGCCCGACACCTGAGGAATAACGATCAATAACGCCCCCAGAAGCAGCCCGCCCAGGCCAAGACGCAATGGCAGCGCAAGGCGGGTGCGCTTGAACAGGCCCTTGGAAAAATCGAGAAACTTTAAAAACTGCGGTGCGGCTATGCCGGACAGAACCCCCAGAACCACAAAAGGCAACGCATTACCAAGCTCCAGATCGGGTATCGGGCCCACCTGGTAGTTGACATGATAGCTGCCAACGGTACGCATCACAATATTGGCCGAGGCGGCTGCAATGAGTAAAGGGCCAAAGCTTTGCATGGCCATGGTGCCCAGAACGATCTCGGCGACAAACAATGCCCCTGCTATGGGGGCCCCGTATGCCGAGGCCACCCCTGCGGCCGCACCGCACGCCACCAATAAACGTAGCCGCTCGGGATTGAAATAGGTGAAACGGCCGATGGCCGAAGCAGTCAATGACGACATGTGCACCATCGCCCCTTCCCGCCCGATGGAACCACCCGAAGCCACCGTGCTTAACGACGACAGCGACCGCAACAGACCTTGCCGTATCGATAAGCGCCCGTCTCCAATCGCAACAGCCTCCATATAGTCGGAATTGCTGCCTGCGGTTATTTTTGCGGCCCAATACAGGAAAATCCCAGCCACAATGCCGCCAAGCATGGGGAAAAACAGACGGCCATACCAAGGCAGACTTTGCGTGGACTGCACGATAGAGCCGCTATGGCCGGTAAAAACGCGCTGAATGAAATAGATGCCTTCATAAAACAAAATTGTGCTGAAAGCGCCCAACACCCCCACCAGTGCAGCCCAAAACAACATTGCCGGCAAGTCGGAAAGCCATAAATAGCCTTCCAGACGCTTGCGCATTGAAAGCACCGATAAATTAATCATGCAGAATCACTATTAAAAGCATCATGGATTTGTTTAAAAAAACCACCGAACCACCCCGAACGAAGTTATTGCATCGCAGCCGGACGAAGGTCTGAACGCGCCCGGCAATCATAAACGTGAACTGCCAACCTTATTGCATACACCCAGGTATTTCAATCTGTTTCTAACCGCTTGCCAGCCTGATTGCTAATGGGCACACTTAGCCCATTATGGAAAAACCCTTGACCAAAGTCCTTGTCGTTGACGACGACCCCGCCTTACGCCAGCTACTGGCCGACTACCTCAATCGACACAATTACGACACGCTGCTTGCACCCGATGCCAGCGACCTCGAACAACGCATTCACCGGTACTCGCCCGACCTGATCGTGCTGGACCGCATGATGCCCGATGGCGACGGCGCCGATGCCTGCCGCCGCTTGCGGCAACAAAATGAAGATATTCCTGTTATTTTACTGACTGCGCGCGACGAAACCGTCGACCGGATAATAGGGCTTGAAGCCGGCGCCGATGACTACCTGGGAAAACCATTCGACCCGCGCGAACTGCTTGCCCGCATCGAGGCCGTTCTGCGCCGCAAAAAAGGCGCCTCTGCCTTAAACAATGAGAAACCGGTCGAATTCGGGCCTTTCATATTTGATCCGGCTACGCGCCAGCTTTTCAAAGATCAGGAGCTGATCAAACTGACCGGCGGCGAAACCAACCTGCTTGAAGCCCTGATCAATAACCCGGGCAGGCCGCTATCGAGGGAACGCCTGTTGACTCTGGCCCGCGACGATGATGAGGGAGAGCGAAACGACCGCGCCATCGACATCGCGGTTTTGCGTTTGCGGCGCACTATCGAAGACGATCCCAAACAACCCCGCTGGATACAAACAGTCTGGGGTGTAGGTTACCGGTTTTCACCTTAGACCCTTATGCTGCGCAACCTCATTCCCCGTTCACTGCGTGCCCGGTTGATCCTGTTTACGCTGGGCACCATCTTTCTGGTCCAGGCGGCAACCATCGCCACCGTTACGTTTTACCGCCAGAAAATCACCCAAGAGGTAACAGTAGAAGTCACGGCGACGACCATTCGCACCTTGCGCGCGGCGCTAGCCGAAATACCTGCTGAAGAGCGTAGTGAATTTGTGCGCAAGGCATCGCAAAACGAGTGGCATTTATGGTCGCGCAGCCTGCCCGCTGAACACCGGCTCGAGCGGCGCGGAGCAGAACGCCGCGCCGCTAAAAAACGCGACCAGCCTGCCTTGCCCAACGACCTTAGAGAAGACCTCAGGTTTTTCGTCAGTGCT
>DATCVA010000285.1:0-2941 GCA_036567205.1 Eoetvoesiella sp.
GAAGCGAATAGTACAGAACGCGAAACGCGTTTTTGTTTGATCATTACAGGGTGTCTCCCAAAAGCAAAGCATCAATACCGTCGCACATTGCATGCAAAAGCAAAATATGGACCTCTTGAATGCGCATTGTACGATCGTGAGGAACGCATAGATGGATGTCGGTTTCGTACAAGAGCTCGGCGGTTTTGCCGCCGCCCTTGCCGGTTACCGCAATAACTGACATTTCGCGGTCGTGTGCTGCTTCGATAGACCGTAAAACATTGGTGGAGTTCCCGCTGGTGGAAATGGCAACCAGAACATCGCCCGGCTGCCCCAGCGCAGTCACCTGGCGTTCGAAAATGGCATCAAAGCCATAGTCGTTGCCCACGGCGGTAAGAATGGATGTGTCGGTATTAAGTGCGATTCCGGCCAGAGGCAAGCGGTCGCGTTCGAAGCGTCCGACCAGTTCGGCAATGAAGTGCTGGGCATCGGCGGCCGAGCCGCCATTGCCGCACGCCAGAATTTTGCCATTATTGGCCAGGGTGCTGAAAAGCAAATCGACGGCGCTTGAAAGCGGTGCGGCCAGCGTTTGGGCGCTGGCCTTGAAGGTATCGATGGCATCATCGAAATGCGAGGTCATGCGTGAGGTCATATCCATGGTCGGTATTATCTCATGTTCAATCGAAAAATATGTAATTCCATTTTTCAGTCAAACTGCGCTTTACCGGCTTCACTGCGTGCGTAAAAGCAATGCCTGCGCTTCGTCTTTACGTTCAATTTAGAAACGGAACAAGACGAAGACACAGCGGGGCTACAAAAAGGGATGGGTCAGTTTGCTTCAAAAGCGTGCTTGAACCACGCCAGGCCATCGGGCTCGATGGTAATCACATCAAAACGGCATGGGGGAGTTGCGCCCTGGAAATATCGTTGGGTTAATTGCGGCAATAAATAGTATGCGGCCCGGATCAAGCGCTGTTGCTTTGCACGGTTTACACTGGCTGCTGCGCCGCCGTATCGGGCCGAGCGCCTATGCCGAACTTCAATAAAGGCCAGGGTGGCCCGGTCCCGGCAAACCAGGTCGATTTCGCCCATTTTGCAGCGCAAGTTTTGGCCCAGCACAATAAGTCCGGCCGCCTCCAGATAGCGCTTTGCCCGGTTTTCGGCGCGGTGGCCTTGCTGTTGTGTGGGGGATAGTTTAAAAGCAGGGGCAGCCAGACGTATGGCCTTGGGCCGGGTAAGCCGCCGATGTCGCCGCCGTATTGCTTTTTTTTGTGCAGCCAGAGCCAGGTCATATACGATTTGTTCGTCGCTCGTCATCCGTCCCAGTCCTATTTAACGGTTATTCCATAGTATGAGTGAAACCCCTGATTTTGTAGACTCCCAAACGGCATGGAATCGTCTCACTGAACGCGTAGGTGGCCAAAACTGGCCTGCCGCAACGCTTTACGTGGTGGCGACGCCTATTGGCAATTTAGGTGATTTGAGTTTGCGCGGATGGCAGGCGTTAGCCCGCTGTGATGTGATTGCCGCCGAAGACACGCGCGCCAGCCGGGCCTTGCTGGATGCCTGGGGGGTGACCACGCCGTTAATTGCCGCTCATCGTCACAACGAGGCAGGGGCGGCCGAAACGATTTTGGGGCGCCTGGCTCAGGGCGAGCGGGTGGGGCTTATTTCGGATGCGGGCGCCCCGGCGGTCAGCGATCCGGGGGCCAGGGTTGTGCGGGCAGTGCGCGAGGCAGGCTACGGCGTAGTGGCCATACCTGGCGCCAGTGCTGTCATTACGGCCTTGATGGCAAGCGGTGTTACGTCCGACGAGAATCCGGCGTTTGTTTTTGCCGGCTTCACGCCGCCTAAGGCGACAGCTCGGCAAAAATGGTTGCAACGCTGGTGCGCCCTGCCTGCTCCGGTGGTCATGTTCGAGTCCCCGCATCGTTTGGCTGCGGCGGTCAAAGACCTGCGGCAGGTTTGCGGTTCAGAGCGCTTGCTTACGATAGCTCGCGAACTGACCAAGCGTTTCGAGCAGGTGGTGACCTTGCCGTTGGGCGAAGTTGCTGCCTGGCTGGCTGAAGATAGTCACCGAAGCCAGGGCGAGTTTGTGCTGATCGTTCATCAGGCGCCTCAGGCGCCGGACAGTGGCGACATCGACCCGTCAACCTATGTATTGCTGGATGCGTTGCTTGAAACAGTCAGTGTGCGTGACGCCGCCCGTATAGCGGCCAAAGTTACGGGCTTACCGCGCGATACGCTGTATGCGCTGGCGCTCGAAAGGGGGTAATTCCCTTCCCAAATCAACCGTGAACGGTGTCGGCTTCGCTTGTCGTACAAACGTACTGCCTGCGCTTCGCCTTCGTGTTCACAATTGATTTGGAAAGGGAATAAGCTTTAATCAACCGTGAGCGGTGTCGGCGCAGCAGCCGTACAAACGTGTACTGTTTGCGCTTGTCTTTGCATTTACGCTTGATTTGGACGGAATTAGACCGGGTCCACAGTTGCGGTGCGCCGCGTTAGCGTAGCGTGATGCTGGGTTGAATGCCGGTTTCTTGCTGGATGCGCAATGATGCGTTGACGGCGGCGGTGCGGGTGGGGTAGGGGCCAATTTGCACCTTATGCAGTTGGCTTTCTGTTTGTACGAAGGCGTTGCGGCTTTCGACCTGTGCAATTTTCTGGTTAAGCTTTTGGGCCAGATGCCGAGCATTTTCATTGCCGCTAAAGGCGCCAAATTGCAGGTAAATCTGGCCTGCGCCCATTATGGCTGGCTGTGCCAGTGTCGACGAGGCCATTGAAGCCGGCGCCGGGCCCGGCGCGTCGGCATCCAGCGATACCGCCGTACTTTTGATGGCTCCGGATTGATCCGCGGTCTGGGCAGAGGTAGTACTGCTTGTCGGCTGTGCCTGTATGGCGGCAAGGGCATCGGGTACTGGTTGGGTTTTTGCGACAACCACAGCCGCAGGGGCGGGGGGAG
>DATCVA010000286.1:0-4172 GCA_036567205.1 Eoetvoesiella sp.
CCATACACTTTGGTTGCGTCGGCAACTTGCATGGCCAGTTCGCGGGTGGGGGTTAAAACCAATACTGAAACGCCGCTGCCTTTGTTAGGCGGCATTTTCGAGATGCGGTTTAACGCAGGCAACATAAAGGCGGCGGTTTTACCGCTGCCCGTTTGTGCGGAAACCATCAGGTCGTGACCTTCCAGGGCCTTTGGAATGGAAGCTTCTTGCACAGGAGTAGGGGCGCTGAAGCCAGCTTTCTGAATGGCGGACAAGAGAGTAGGTGCGAGACCCAGGGTATCGAAAGACATGCGTGATCCTTTGCCGGTAAAAACGGCATACACATAGCGCGGGCATAAGTTTTGAGCCCATGCGCTGGTTGATTGGAGCATCGTGCCGACCAATCAACCTCAAGTGCAGCCAGTACAAACGTACAGGCAACGGAAAGGCTCGGGGGTCAGGGAGCGATGGCGTTCGACATGGGTGCTGAAAATTCAGTCAACTGCTATGACACAGCAAGGTGCTGTATGAAAATGTCGACGCATTGGAAATGCAGTGCCGAAAGTATAACGTAGTTTTTTCGATTAGGGAAAGTACTATGTTGTAACTATGCTACAGAAGGGGCCACATTTCTGTGGCCCCTGGAGTTATTGTAATACTGACACTTGGTTTTTTGCTTGGTGCAAAGCAACAGAAATAATCAACAGTCTCACCACAGCGGTTTTTGTACTGTCTGCTTCGCTCCAGGCTCGCCGAGCCAGTCAATTTCAGGCTGACGGTGCTGGTGCAGCCAGGAGTTAGCCTGTATGAAGTGCTGGCAGCCAATGAACGGTTTGGGTGGACGCTGGGCCGATAGGGGGGATGGGTGGTTGGCGGTAAGGACCAGAGTCGGCGCGTGGTTGGGGCCGGTGGGTATTAGCGCTTGCTTGGATTGCGCGTGCGCGCCCCAGAACATGAAGACTTTAGGTTGCGCAGACCGGGCTACGCGCTGGATGATATGGTCGGTGACAATTTCCCAGCCTTTTTTGGCATGCGAGCCGGGCTGCCGCGATTCGACCGTAAGGACGGTATTAAGCAATAACACACCTTGTTGCGCCCAACGCGCAAGGTTGTGGCTTTGGGGAGTTGCATGTTCGGGATACTCAAGCGCGAGCTCTTTAAAGATATTGCGCAGGCTGGGAGGGCACGGGCAAATGTCGGGTACTGAAAATGCCAGGCCTTGCGCCTGGTTTGGGCCGTGATAAGGGTCTTGGCCAAGGATTATGACGCGCACAGCGTCGGGCTGCAGGTCCTGCAGAGCACGAAAGGGCTGGCCCGGATAGATTTCGGCGCCGGCGTCGCGCCGTTGTGTCAAAAATGTTCGTAATTTGAGTAGAGCCTGGTGCGCAGCCGGCGTTTCTAACACGTCTTGCCATACGGGGGCAAGATGCCTGATGTGCTCTTGCAGATCGTCTTCCAGCACGTTGCGGGCGATGTCAGAGGAGTGTGACCGGGCCATGGGCATTGCCTTTGTGACTACATGGATTGAAGGGCTTCGCGCAGAATCGTGTGGTAGGCGGGTACAAGAAGGGCGATTTTTGCACGTTGCGCTTCCCATTCTTGTTGCTGTCCGGCGGTACGTTCGGGCGGCGCAGACCAGTAGGTGTCAGGATAACGCGAATCGTTTGTCCAGCGTGGAATGACATGCCAATGGATGTGCGGAACCTGATTGCCAAACTGCGCAAGGTTGACTTTTTGGGGCTTAAGCACCTTGCGCAGCGTTTGCTCGACCACCCACACAACGTCCATGATATGGCGACGTGCGGGCTGGTCCAGCTGGGTCATTTCGGCAATATGTTCGTGCCAGATTACCCGGGTGAATCCCGGGTAGTCTGGGTCTGCCGCGTCAATAACCCGCAGTTCCTGGTTTTGCCAAAGCGCAGCGTCGTGGGTTCCAGCTAAACATAAGGGGCAGTCAGGTGACATGATGGCGGCTTGACAGAAGGCGTTGCGATGGAAGTCTTAAAACTAAAAGAACAGTTCTTGCAATGCAAGACCAGGTTCCGGCGCACGCATAAATGTTTCGCCGACCAGGAAGGCATTGACATTGTGTTCGCGCATAAGCTTCACATCGTCTGGCGTGGCAATGCCGCTTTCGGTCACGATCAGTTTGCCGTCTGGAATAAGCGGCAGCAGGTCGATGGTGTTTTGCAACGAAGTTTTGAAGCTGCGCAGATTGCGGTTGTTAATGCCCAGCAGCGGCGATTGCAATTGCAGCGCTATGTCCAGTTCGTCACGGTCATGCACTTCGATCAACACATCCATATTCAGTTCAATGGCAAGGCTTTCAAACTCGCGTAGTTGCGAAGGGCTAAGCGCGGCCACTATCAACAGGATGCAATCGGCGCCCAGCGCACGTGAATGCGCGATCTGGTAGGCGTCGATGATGAAGTCTTTACGCAGTACGGGCAGGGTGCAGGCGGCGCGTGCCTGGCGTAAATAGTCGTACGCCCCCTGGAAAAACTGAACATCGGTAAGGACCGACAGGCAGGCAGCGCCATGCGCCGCATAAGACGCAGCGATTTCAGATGGGTTGAAGTTTTCGCGGATTACGCCTTTTGATGGCGAAGCTTTTTTTATTTCCGCAATAACGGCTGGTTTGTTCTGGTTGATTTTTGCTTCAATGGCGCGCACAAAGCCGCGCACGTCTTTACGGCTTTTTGCTTCGCGCAGAACGTCGGATTCGCTACGCATCTGGCGCGCGGTGGCGACTTCAGCTTTTTTTGTGTCGAGAATCTTCAAGAGAATATCGTTCATGACTGCAATGTCCGTGTAAAAGTGCGGAACTCGTCGAGCTTGGCCCGGGCGGCTCCGCTGGCAATGGTTTCGAATGCAAGCTTGAGGCCTTCTTGTATTGAGCCGGCTTTGTTGCCAGCATAAATGGCAAGCCCTGCATTAAAGCCTACGATATCACGAGCAGGCCCTGCGACGTTTTCCAGAGCTTCGAAGATAAGTTTGGCCGATTCCTCGCGGTTATTGACTTTGAGCGAGCGGTTCGACACCATCGACATTCCGAAGTCTTCGGGATGGATTTCGTATTCACGAACGGTGTCGTTTTTTAGCTCGCCAACCAGCGTTGCCGCGCCCAGCGAAGCTTCGTCCATGCCGTCTTTGCCATGAACGATAAGAACGTGTTTTGAGCCCAGGCGCTGCAACGCACGAACCTGGATGCCCACGAGGTCGGCATGGAACACGCCCATGAGCTGGTTGGCGGCATTGGCTGGATTGGTCAGCGGGCCAAGAATATTAAATATTGTTTTGACTCCCAGCTCTTTACGGACGGCCGCCACGTTTTTCATTGCGCCATGGTGGGCAGGGGCAAACATGAACCCAATGCCGGTCTGGTTGATGCATTCGGTAATCTGCTCGGGGCTGAGATTGATGTTGATGCCCAGGGCTTCCACGACATCGGCGCTGCCCGACGACGACGAAGCGCTGCGTCCGCCATGTTTGGCAATTTTTACGCCAGCGGCGGCTGCGACGAACATGGCGGCGGTTGAAATGTTGAAGGTATTGGAGCCGTCGCCGCCAGTGCCGCACATATCCAGCAAATTATCGGAGTCGTTGGTGTGCACTTGCAAGGCAAACTCGCGCATTACCTGCGCGGCAGCCGTGATTTCGCCTATGGTTTCTTTCTTGACGCGCAGGCCCATGATCAGGGCGCTGGCAATTTGCGGAGACATTTCGCCGCGCATCAACATACGCATCAGGTGAAGCATTTCATCGTGGAAAATTTCGCGGTGTTCAATGCAACGCAAAAGGGCTTCTGTTGGCGTAATCGGTGTCGTCATTGTTTTTCCTTTTTATTTTATAGCGTCAAAAAGTTACGTAACAAGGCATGGCCATGTTCGCTGAGTATCGATTCCGGGTGGAACTGTACCCCATAGACCGGCAAGGTTTTATGACGTATGCCCATAATTTCGTGATCGCTGGTTTCGGCCGTTACTTCCAGGCAGTCAGGCAGGGACTCGCGTTCAATGGCCAGCGAATGATAGCGGGTTACAGTATAAGGCGAGGGCAGGCCTTTAAAGACGTCGGTTCCTGTATGCGTAATGGGTGACGTCTTGCCATGCATTTGGTGCTTGGCACGCACAATTTTGCCGCCGTACGCGGCGCCAATGGCCTGATGACCCAGGCACACGCCCAGAACGGGC
>DATCVA010000287.1:0-7507 GCA_036567205.1 Eoetvoesiella sp.
TTTTCGTCAGTGCTCTGAACGCCAAACTTAACGATGACACTCGGGTAGGCTTATCGCGCGGCCCCAAACCGCAGCTGTACATTTCCCTGGTCCCCAACCTGCAAGACGACGACCCCCGGCTAAACCGCGAATGGCTGGTCATACCGCTGGACCGCCTGTCCCCGCCGGTGGCGACTCCCATTATTATTGTTTGGTTGGGCGGCATGGCCCTGTTTCTATTGATTGCAGCGGCCTTTTCATGGCATATCACCGGTCCGCTCACTGGCCTGGCCAAAGCGGCCGATCAGCTGGCAGCCGGACAACCGCAACGCGTCGCTCCGTCCGGTCCCACTGAAACCCGCATTCTGGGAGAACGCTTCAACGCCATGCTCGATGCGCTGTCGGAATCGGACGCTATACGCCGCACTTTATTGGCCGGCCTTCCCCACGACCTGAAAGGCCCGCTATCACGCATGTGGCTACGTATCGAAATGATCGACGACTCCAGCTTTAAAGAGGGCATCCGCAAAGACATACACGATATGCAACGCATGGTGAACCAGTTTATCGGTTTTGTACGGGGCACGGACCCGGGCACATATCATTTTGCGCCGCTGGCGCTTAATGCCTGGCTGGAGGAACAAGCCTTGTCGTGGGAAAGCGCCGGCAGCGATGTACACCTTGTCGAATCATGGCCAACCCCGCTAACGCTGAACGCCGACCGCGTCGCGCTGGGCCGGCTGCTGGACAACCTGATTACCAATGCCCTGAATCACGCCAGGCCGCCTGTTGAAATAGCGCTGACCGCCAAAGACGGTTTCGCTGTCATTACAATAAGCGATCACGGCCCGGGTATTTCAGAGGCTAGACGCAATGAAGCGTTGCGGCCATTTTCACGTCTGGACGATGCCCGTACCCTGACAGGGTCCGTTGGCCTGGGACTTGCGCTGGCAGAGGCTATCGCACGCGCTCATAATGGCACCCTGACCTTGGGCGAGGCCAGTTCAGGCGGCCTGCAGGTAACCATCAGACTTCCGGTTGCGGCTTGAACTCGGGCGGCGCGGGCGCCCGCGACAACCCGAACATACGCCAATAGACCCAGATATTAAAAATCAGGGCCACGGGTAAGGCCACGATCGCCCCGGCCAGTATCAGCCGAAGGGACGACACCGACGCAGCCGCATCCCATATAGTGATATCGTCCAGCACCAAATATGGAAAAAAGCTGTAGCCCAACCCGCCCAGCGTCACCACAAAAATCAGCAAGGTCATAACAAAAGGCAAGGCCGTTGTGCGATAGCTATGAGTAATCATACGTTGCAGACACATTTCGATCGAGACAAAACACAGCAGCATCAGCCCCCAAAGCCCAACTACCACAGGCCACTGGGGCCCATCGCTCCATTTGAGGAAAACCCCGGTATTAGCAAAGGCCAGCACAACGGAAACACCTACCGAGCCAGCCGCGGTCCAACGCACGGCGTGACGCCCCCACATGACGGCCCGCGCGCGCAATTCCCCCGCCTCGCGCATAATCAGCCAACCCGCTCCCAACAGGCAATATGCCGCCACGGCGCAAGCACTAATAAATACAGAGAACCATAAATAACCCGACTCGAACTGATACGTAACAACCAGTTGAGCCAGTAAAAAGCCGTGAGCGACAGCCGTAATCAAAGAGCCAAGGGCAAAACCAAGCAACCACCGGCCCTGCATTTCGATAGGCGCACGCAAGCGCCACTCAAAAGAAACCGAACGCAACAATATACCCAGCGCAAGAACGCAAAGCGGCAGATAAAGCTCGCCCATCACACTGCCCCAGGCTTTGGGAAAGGCAGCCATGAACAGCCCCATTCCTAAAAACAGCCAGAACTCGTTGGCGTCGCGCCATGGACTTAACAACGACAGCATGCGTGGGCGCAACTCTTTGGGTGCAAACAAGGCCAGGCAACCCACCCCGATGTCAAAACCATCAAGAACGGTACCGGCTACTATAACGGCAAAAAACAGGCCCATGAAGACCAGGGGCATCCAGAATGCGGGATCGTGCGCGTTAACGCCCAATGACGCGGCAAGGGAGGCAATCATGCTCGCCCCCGGCGTCGGGCAATCGGGACCACACCGTAACGGGCCACGTGTTTAAGCAACTGAAAAAACCCCGCTAAAAATAGAATATAAAGGGCAATATAAGCAATAATGCCCCCAAGCAGGACATCAGGGCTTGTCGAACCCGCAATTTCGCTGATTGTAATAGTGCCGTTAACCGCATACGGATATAAACCAAACAAGACATAGCCCAATCCGCTCAAACAAACGAGCCAGCCCGAGAACGTCATGGCTGACAAGACCCGGCGCCAGGCCAGGGACAGCGCGGCGGGATCATAATTTTTTTTGCGCAGCCGCAGGCAGGTAAGCCAGCTGAGCACCCCCATCAACAGGCCCACGGCCACCATGACCCGAAACGACCAGAAAGTGAAGGCCACCGGCGGGCTCATGCCCGAGAACTCGTCCAGACCCCGTAACCGGCCCAGGGAGTCCTGTCCCAGCCACAAGGCTCCCGCATCGCGCCATTCCAAAACCGCGCGATTGCGTTGGCTATTGGCATCTGGCCAGGCAAACCACACCACACTGGGCGGCGTGCCACCGTGCCAGTATCCGGCCGTGGCGGCAGCCTTGGCCGGCTGATGCCGAGCCACTATATTGCCCAGCCCCGCACTGGCCACAGCCAGAAAAACAACCCCGGCCATGGCGATGGCCAGTCCAGTTTTAAATACCAGACGCTCGCTTTCATCGAGCGAGCGATGAAAAGTTTGACGCGCTGTAACGCCCAGCATTAAAAAAGCCACGGTCAGCGCGGCGCTAACAGCCAACAGCCCCGCCGACCAGCCGAACGAAGGGTTAAACACTACGCCAACCCAGTCCACCACTTGGTACTGGCCATCGACAAACGACGCGCCCGCCGGGGTTTGCATCCAGGACTGCAAGGCAATCAGCCACAACGCAGACAAGGTCACCCCGAGCGCCACCATAAATACAACAACAGTGTGCACCTGATCGGATAAACGACGTTGCCCGAACAGCATGGCTCCCAAGAAACACGACTTGAATATAAACGTGGTTAATATTGAAACAGCCAGCAGCGGACCCGCGATTTCGCCAATACTGTCCATGAGCGACGGCCAAAGACTGCCAAACTGAATCAGAACCGGCATGCTCGAGGCCAGCGTCAAAACAAACGCCAACGCAAAAACACGCACCCAGAAGCGGTAAGCAGCGATCCACTCCGCCTGCCGCGACCCATGCGACCGAATCTTGAAAAACAGCAAAACCCACGCCAGGCCCAGCTCTATGACTAAAAATAGCGCCATAAAGCCCAAGCTTAAAAAAAACTGTATCTGGGATAACCAGGGTGTCGAATTGATCATAATGGGCGCTAGTTTAGAGCTTCTTCGCGTTTAACGGCCATCGCACGCAAGCAAATAAGCCGGAACGTGGCAAAATGCTCACTTCGCTTGATTTTATTTGCTGACTTTTGTATGACTACTGTTCCGACTCCGACACCACCCTCCAATTTCCTGCGCGCTATCATCGACCAGGACTTGGCCAACGGCCGCTACGCTGAAAAACGCTGGGCAGGTAAACCTGGGCCGGCCTCGGTACAAAAGCAAGGCGCCATCGACACGGCAAAAATCCGCACGCGATTTCCGCCCGAGCCTAATGGCTACCTGCATATCGGGCATGCCAAAAGCATTTGCCTGAACTTCGGGCTTGCGCGCGACTACGGCGGCGCCTGTCATTTGCGCTTTGACGACACGAATCCTGAAAAAGAAGAGGATGAATACGTCAATGCCATTGTCGACACCGTTAAATGGCTGGGTTTCAACTGGGAATACCAGAGCGAAAGCAATCTGTACTTTGCCAGCGACTACTTCGAATACATGTATCAGTTCGCCCAAGCGCTGATTCAGTCCGGCGACGCGTACGTCGATGAACAAAACGCCGACCAGATGCGCGCCACCCGGGGCACCCTGACCGAAAAAGGCACGAATTCCCCGTGGCGCGACCGCCCCGCGGCCGAATCGCTCACGCTGCTGCAAGAAATGCGTGAAGGTAAACATCCCGATGGCAGCCTGGTGTTGCGTGCCAAGATCGACATGGGATCGCCCAATATGAATATGCGCGATCCGGCGCTTTATCGCATCCGGCACGCCACCCACCACCGCACCGGCAACGATTGGTGCATTTATCCCATGTACACGTGGGCCCATCCGGTGGAAGACGCCCTGGAAGGCATCACACACAGCATCTGCACCCTGGAGTTCGAAGATCAGCGTCCGTTTTACGACTGGATTCTGTCCAAACTGGCCAGCCTGGGACAATTGGCCCATCCATTGCCTCATCAATACGAATTTTCGCGCCTGAACCTGAGCTACGTCATCACCAGCAAACGCAAGTTGCTGCAGCTCGTGCGCGACGGACATGTAACGGGCTGGGACGACCCGCGCCTGCCCACTCTTGCCGGCCTGCGCCGCCGAGGCTACACACCAACCGCCATCCGTTTGTTCTGCGAACGCCTGGGCGTCTCCAAAGCAGACTCGCGCATCGACTACAGCCTGCTTGAACAAGCCCTGCGCGACGACCTCGACCCCAAGGCGGATCGCGCCGTCGCGGTGCTCGACCCAATCAAACTGGTCCTTACCAATTACCCTGAAGGCCAGACCGAACTCTGTCACGCTCCCCGCAACCCCCACGACCCATCGCTGGGCGCGCGCGAGTTTCCTCTTACCCGCGAGCTCTGGATCGAGCGCGATGACTTCCGTGAAGAGCCGCCCAAAAAATACTTCCGGCTATTTCCTGGAAATACCGTACGCCTTAAGTATGGCTACATCATCAAGTGCACCGGTTTTACAAAAGACGAAAGCGGCCGCATCACCGAAGTTCAGGCCGAATACCTGCCCGATACCAAGAGCGGCACCCCTGGATCAGACTCGGTCAAGGTCAAGGGCAACATTACCTGGATCAGCGCAGCCCATGCGATAGAGGCCGAAGTGCGCCTTTACGATCGCCTGTTCGCCGATCCACACCCTGACGCAGGTGAAAAGAACTTTATCGACTCACTTAACCCGAATTCGTGCCAAGTGGTCAAGGGCTGGCTAGAGCCCAGCGTAAAAGCGGTGCCCGGAACAATATGGCAGTTTGAACGTCTGGGCTATTTTGTAGCCGACCAGGCCGACTCAACCGTTGAAAAACCCGTAATCAACCGGGCGGTCACCCTTAGAGACGCCTGGATCTAATGTAAGCAAGAAGTCTGGTCAAACCGTAACGATACAAAAAACTCGGTTTCAGCCCGGACTTCTGGTATTTTGTCAGCACGTATTTATTAAGAAAAGACTATCAGTGAGCGATATCTCTACAAACCGCAAAGGACCGCTGGCTTTGGACTTTAAAAGTGCAACGCTTTATGCCGTGCGCGTCGTATTACACAGCCATGATCTTACCGACCTGGTGGCCGCACTGGCTCAACGCATGCGTGACGCCGGCTCTTTTTTCGAAAATGAACCTGTGGTGATTGACGCACTGAATGTGAGTCAACCCATCGACTGGCCAGCGCTTGCCGACGCCCTGCGCGCTCACTCCCTGCATCCGATTGGGGTAATAGCCGAAGGGGCCAACCTTGACTCTGCCAATGCGTACGGCCTTATTGAGGTCGACCTGTCAAGCGCACCGGTGCGGCCCGTCAGCACTCCGGCCCCCGACAAAGAGGTGCCGGTAGTAGCTCCCCCGGACCCAACCCGGCCGCCCGGCGCCGATACAGCTAAAGCCGCTACGACCGAAACGGCTTCCGGCATCCCGACTATTGCTCCGGCTGCAATGGTCATAAACCGGCAGTTAAGGTCCGGCCAACGCATTTATGCCCGCAATACCGATCTGATTGTGATCGGCGTGGTCAGCCAGGGCGCTGAAGTCATTGCCGATGGCAATATTCACGTATACGGACCATTGCGGGGCAAAGCCATGGCCGGCGCACGCGGCGACACAACGGCCCGTATTTTTACGACCCAGCTCGATCCGGAACTGCTGGCTATTGCAGGCGTTTACCGGGTCATTGAAACCAAGCTCGATAACACCTTGCACAATCAGCCTTCCATCGTGCAGCTCGAAGGTGATACATTGCAAATCAAGCCTTTGGGCGCGAAAGGTTAAGTTTTGTTGCCAACCAAATGCTGATTAACCAGTAGTTAAGCTCAATTGAATGCAGTTTTGCATTACGATTACGTGATTTACTCAAAACTAAAGATTAAGGGATTCAATCGTCATGGCGCGTATTGTAGTGGTAACTTCCGGCAAAGGCGGTGTGGGCAAGACAACCACAAGCGCCAGTTTTTCATCCGGCCTGGCAATGCGGGGCCATAAAACCGTAGTTATCGACTTTGATGTGGGTTTGCGCAACCTTGACCTGATAATGGGCTGCGAGCGCCGTGTGGTATACGATTTCGTCAACGTCATTCAAGGCGAGGCCACGCTGAATCAAGCGCTTATACGCGACAAGCAACTTGAAAACCTGTATATCTTGCCGGCTTCCCAAACGCGCGACAAAGATGCGTTAACCCAGGAAGGCGTCGAAAAAGCACTTAACGACCTTAAGGCGATGGGCTTTGAGTACATTGTTTGCGATTCCCCCGCCGGCATCGAAACGGGCGCCCTGATGGCCTCGTACTTTGCCGATGACGCTTTGGTGGTGACCAACCCCGAAGTATCGTCTGTGCGCGATTCTGACCGCATCCTGGGGATTCTGTCCGCCAAGTCGCATCGCGCTGTCCATAGCGAAGAGCCCATCAAAGAATTCCTGCTGCTTACGCGATACAACCCCAAGCGTGTCGCCGACGGCGAGATGCTGTCGCTGCAAGACATCGAAGATATTCTGCGTATCAAACTGATCGGCGTCATTCCAGAGTCCGAATCGGTATTGCAGGCGTCCAACCAAGGGGTACCGGCCATTCATATTCGCGACAGCGATGTATCGGTAGCCTACCAGGATGTCGTTGCCCGTTACCTGGGCGAAGAAAAGCCATTGCGCTTTGTCGACTACGAAAAACCGGGCCTTTTCAAGCGCCTTTTCGGGGGGAAATAATATGTCCTTCCTATCCTTTCTTCTCGGAGAAAAAAAGACCTCCGCGAGCGTGGCCAAAGATCGCCTGCAGCTTATTCTTATTAATGAACGTGGCGACGGGGTAGCCCCCGACTACTTGCCGCAGTTGCAAAAAGAGCTTGTAGCCGTTATTTCCAAATACGTCAAAATCAATCCTGATGACATCAAGGTCAATCTCGATCGGCAAGATTCCCTGGAAATCCTTGAGGTCAAAATTGAAATGCCGCAGGCCGAGGTGCGCAGCTAAATAGCCACTACAATTGTTCAGACGATGTTTGAACCAGAACTTGTTAAAGCAATATAGTAGTTAGAACTTGGAAACCGCCTCTTTTAAAGGCGGTTTTTTATTGTTTATGCGTTTGGGGCGGGTAACACGTC
>DATCVA010000288.1:0-2271 GCA_036567205.1 Eoetvoesiella sp.
TCTAAAGAAAATATCCGTAACTTTGGGAGTGTCAGATTTTTTACGTTCGGGCGTTCGGGCCGTGCCCGCTAGCAGACTCCCGCGAATGAATACTATTCACACAGAACCCAAAACCGCCCTACAATACTTTTTTGGCCCCACAACACGCCACACAGCAAACACCCGCACATAACCATGACTCAACCAGACACCTTCACCCTAGCCGGCACCACATACTCATCCCGCCTACTTGTCGGCACAGGCAAATACAAAGACTTCGAGCAAACACGCAGCGCCATCGAAACCAGCGGCGCCCAAATCGTCACCGTTGCCATACGTCGCACCAACATCGGACAAAACGCCGGCGAACCCAACCTTCTGGACTATCTCCCCCCCTCTAAATTCACCATCCTGCCTAACACCGCCGGCTGCTACACCGCCGACGACGCCGTCCGTACCCTGCGCCTTGCCCGCGAACTGCTCGACGGCCACGACCTGGTAAAGCTAGAGGTATTGGGCGATCAAAACAACCTGTTCCCCAACATGCCTGAAACACTTAAAGCCGCTCAAACGCTGGTTAGCGACGGTTTTAAAGTCATGGTTTACTGCACCGACGACCCAATACAATGCCGCATGCTCGAAGACATAGGCTGCATCGCTGTAATGCCCCTTGCTTCACTGATCGGCTCGGGCATGGGCATTCTTAACCCCTGGAATTTGCGTCTTATCATCGATCAGGCACAAGTCCCCGTGCTGGTCGACGCCGGTGTCGGCACCGCCTCCGATGCGGCAGTGGCCATGGAGCTTGGCTGCGACGCCATTCTCATGAACACAGCTATCGCCGGTGCGCAAAATCCCGTTCTTATGGCCAGCGCCATGAAAAAAGCCGTCGAAGCCGGCCGCGAGGCCTACCTGGCCGGCCGCGTGCCGCGCAAATTCTACAGCGCCACCCCAAGCTCACCCACAGAAGGGCTTATTCAATCCAAGGCCAGATAAGTAAAACCGCATGATCCCAAATACTCTGACCATTGCCGGCGTCGACCCTTCCGGCGGTGCCGGGATTCTGGCTGATATTAAAACCATGAGTGCGCTGGGCGCCTATGGAACCGCCGTCGTCGCCGCATTAACCGCGCAAAATACCCAGGCCGTCACCGCTATCTCGCCCGTGCCGCCCGATTTTGTTGTGGCCCAAATCGACACACTATTTGCCGACGTACGTATCGACGCCGTCAAAATTGGCATGCTCGGCCAGCAAGCCGTGACACGCGTCGTTGCCGAGCGCCTGGCCCACTGGCAGCCCAAACACATCGTGCTCGATCCGGTCATGATCGCCAAAAGCGGTGACCAGTTGCTAGAACGATCCGCGATCAACGAACTGCGTGAACGCCTCTTGCCGCTGGCCACCGTCCTTACCCCCAACCTTCCTGAAGCCGGCGTCCTGCTTGGAAGCAGCCCTGTCGAAAGCGTTAAAGAAATGCGTCGCGTCGCAGAAAAACTGCGGCGCCTCTTGAATGACTCGGGCGAACGTTGGGTGTTTTTGAAAGGCGGCCATTTACCTGGCAATGACACCATCGACGTTTTGCATGACGGCGATCGCATGATTGAACTTCCTGGTCAGCGTATTGAAACCCGCAACACCCACGGAACCGGCTGCACCCTGTCGGCCGCGCTGGCAGCACTATTGCCCCAAACAAATGACCTGCCCGAAGCGGCGCGCCGCGCCAAGGCCTATCTGGTAACGGCCATCGCCCGCTCTGGCGACCTAAGCGTCGGCAGAGGCCACGGTCCCGTGCATCATTTCCACTCCTGGTGGTGATGTAACAAATGTTTCGGCACGTCCAGCAACGAATTAGTACAATGGGCTACCTTATTTTGTTTTTATCTTTGCATACCTATGAACGCGAACGCCCTTTCCGAAATTGAACAAGCTCGTTTTAATATGGTCGAGCAGCAAATCCGTCCATGGGACGTACTCGACCATAAAGTATTGCAAGCGCTGTTTAATGTACGGCGCGAGCGTTTTGTTCCCTCGGGAATGCAAGCTCTGGCCTTTTCCGATGTCGAGCTTCCGCTAATTATCAACGCCGTCGATACCCGCGAAACCATGCTGACGCCCAAAACCGAGGCTCGCCTGGCGCAAGACCTGTTGCTCGAACCCACCGACTGCGTGCTTGAAATCGGTACTGGCTCCGGTTATCAGGCAGCCCTGCTGGCCCACTTGTCACAGCAAGTCACCAGCATCGAAATAGATAGCCGTCTGGCTGCGTTTGGCGAACAGAACCTGCAACGCAA
>DATCVA010000289.1:0-26331 GCA_036567205.1 Eoetvoesiella sp.
GCACAGCCAATGCAAGTACACGTGGATTGCGTTTGCCTACCGTAGAGACAAACCCTTGTTTGCGGATGACATTTAATGTGGCTCGAAATTCTTTCCAGTCGCTGCCTAGCCCAGCCGCTGCGATTTCAGACTGTTTTGCCAAATATAAGGCCTGTACTTGATGTGGTGCTAGGTGCGCAAGAATGGCTTGTGAGCCAGCCCCTTGAAACAAGGGTAAGGTCGAGCCCCGTCCTCTATAGATCGGCATCTTCTCGTTGGCGTGAATAATGTGGTCAGGACCGGTTTGATGTATGCAAAGCACCCGGTCTTTGAATAAAGAGCAAAGGAGAAGCGTCCGGTTCTCGCAGATAGGAGCCAATTCCGCCATGATGGTCTTTCCAGCATTTAACAACGGATCCGACAATTGCAGCAGACGTTCAAGCTCTATGACCCGAGGCCCCAATCCGTACCGGCCCTTGCCTTGTTGCACCAATAAGCCGCTGTCGCATAACTCTTGCAAGTAGCGGTAGCAGGTTGAGCGCCCCACACCCAACTGTGCTCCGACTTCGTCGACTTGGACGATCGTCGTCTCGGGCGTAAACAGATCCAGTATGTCGAGAATGCGCGATACGGAACTGCGGCCGTTTGCGGCAGATCCCGTGACGATGGCATCCGACATTGCATCGTTTTTTTCGACGGGTGGATTGGCGCTGTATTTTTGAATACGGCTGTCTGGCATGGTCTTCTCAAAAGGCTGTCTGTTCATTCCATATGATCGCATATTTCATCGTTTTTTTAGGGAGTTCCTCATCAATAAATTAATTATTTCTCTTATTGAAAGAAATAATTAATTCTCTTATAATAAGAAAAATTACAAAACACTTAAGGAAAATACATAATGAGTAGGCAAGAAGTTTTGAACGATTATGAAGAATACAAAAGCAAAGGCCGTATCTGGGGGCAAGTACCAGTCGAGCGAATCACGAAAATTAAATTCAAGCGCACAGACAAAGCGATCATTGACCGCTACCTTAAGCTCCCTGACCTAACCACGACTGTGTCAGATCTTTTGGATGCCTATGGCGTCTGTGGCGTCATTGCCGCGTCCCATATCCGTCCGTTGCTGGAAGGAAAGAAGATCGTCGGCAACGCGGTCACACTTCGCTCTATGCCTGAACGGAAAACGCCGACCCAAGGCTATATGGATAAAGAGCCCATCAAGATGTCAACCCGCGAAATTTATTATTTGTCGGAGCCCGGGGATGTTTTAGTGGCGGATTTTGCCGGTAATTTGGATGTGTCCAATATGGGTGGACAATCGGCACTGGTGGCCAAAACACACGGATTTGTTGGGGCAATCGTAAACGGGGCTGTCCGTGACCTGCCCGCAATTCGTGAGCTGGATTATCCGATATGGGCTGCGGGTGTTACCCCTATTACAGGCAAATTCCGCATGGAAGCCATGGAAATCAATGGACCGGTCAGGGTACATGACATCGTTGTTTATCCGGGCGATCTTATTGTTGCCGACGATTCGGGAATTTGTGTCGTCCCGGCCGAGTTTGTGGAAAAGCTGATTAATGATGCGGAAAGCGTGGGGGTGGCGGAAGATAAAATGCGTGAATTAATCGAAGCTAAAGCGCCCATTGCCGAGTTGCGACCCTTGTTTCGAAAACGTTACGACTAACTTCCTGTGCAGCGAATGTATAACGCTTTTTTTATATATAGAATAAGGAGACTTTAATGAGTACGTTAAAGCGCATTTTGCGTCGTGCGATAGTTCGAGCATTGCCATTGTTGGGCACGATATTTCTTCCCGCTTTGGCTGCCGCGCAGGTCTATCCCGCGGCCCCTATTAAGTTGGTTGTGCCATTCTCGGGGGGCGGTGGCACTGACGCGGTAGCTCGGGTGGTGGCGCAGTCGTTAGCTGAGACTATCGGTCAGCCCGTTATCGTGGAAAACCGCCCAGGCGCAGCGGGCGCGTTGGGAACAATTAACGTTGTACGTTCCCGTGCTGACGGCTATACATTGTTATTGGGAAGTAATGGGCCCATTGCCATCAATCCTAGCCTGGATCCCAAGCTGGGTTATGAACCCATACGAGATTTGGTTGCCGTGTCAGGTATTGCTTCAGTACCCTTTTTGCTTGTGGCCAATACTGACTTTCCCGCCAATAATATTGAAGAGTTAATTAAAATTGCAAAAAACAAACCGGGTACGGTTAATTTTGCTTCGCCCGGCACAGGAACGACTAACCATCTGGTGGGCGAACTGCTCAAGACGATGACTCATATCGATATGGTGCATATTCCTTATAAAGGTGCGGCGCCCGCCATGAATGATGTTGCCAGTGGTGTTGTGCAGATTATGTCGGGTGATATCAATACGCTTTTGCCAATGATTGACAGCGGACGCATTAAGCCGGTAGCGGTCACAGGCGCCAAGCGCAGCCGCCTGGTTTCCAAGGTTCCCACTGTGGCTGAGAGTGGCGTGCCAGGGTTTGAAGCAAATGGCTGGTTTGGCTTGTTTGCTCCGGCGGGAACGCCCCCAGAGATTCTCAGCAAACTGTCGGATGCAATGGCTATCGTGTTGAAAAATCCTGACGTAGTTAGTCGGATCGACGCTTTGGGTGGCACACCATTACTGCTTTCGGGCAAGGCGTTCGAAGATTTTTCTGAAAAAGAGCGCGCCAAATGGAAGGAAGTGATTGACGCGCATAATATTATGGCCGGTGGCTAAGCGTTTCGGTAAGACTGTCTATTACGGACCAGCACAGGACATTCTGGACGAAAGCGCATGCACACTTGTGGGCTGGTCTGAATGGCGAAATGCCAGGGTGTCGTGAAGCCCTGCATCACAGCAGCCACTCAATAGGCAGCAACGACAAAAGCTTGACGCCGGCGCGTTGCCAGAAGCTCGTGCCGGGCTCGGTGTCATGCCGCACTGACTTTCCGTTTACTTGCTCGAGCCAATATAGTCGTCCAGTATCCGATAAACGCACCTCGTAAGCTGCAGCGCGAATTTTTTTATCAAATGCTGCAGCGATTTGCATGGCTAATGCAGGGCTTTCGATAACCAAACCAAGCTCGGTGTTCAGCTTTGCCGAACGTGGATCAAAATTGAACGAGCCTACGAATACGCGCGAACGGTCGACAGAAAACGTTTTTGCGTGCAGGCTAGAGCCTGAGCTGCCAAACGGTCCCGTGTTTTTGTTTTTTTCGGACTCGGGCGATAGGCGTCGCATTTCGTAGAGGTGGATTCCCGCTTTAAGAAGTGGCTTGCGTCTTTTTGCATAGCCGGCGTGGACAGCGGCCACGTCGGTTGCGTCGAGCGAGTTGGTGAGTATCTTGATTTGCACGCCTTTTTGAGCCATGGCCGCGAATGCGTCCACGCCAGCAGCGCCAGGCACGAAATAAGGGGAGACAAGATCAAGCTCTGACTCCGGGTTACCAATGATTTGGCTAAGCTCGTGGGTTAACAGTTTGTCGGGCGAAGCCAGGGCTAGCCCCTTGCCGGGGTCATCGCTGACAAGGCGGGCTGTTGCCCATTCAAACTGAAGAGTGCCGTTCATTAGCCCATGGATCAAAGCTGAATTATGCAAAGCCGCTATATAGGCCGCGGCTGCGGGATTGCGTTCAACCAGGGAGGCTTCCGTCGCCAGTTTTTTCAGTTCGGCAGAGTCGACGTACGGCAACACCGTGGTCACGGGATAGGATGAATCGCTTGCCCAGTAACGGTCAAAATCGTTGGATACTTCATTGACTACCGGACCCACTGCAAGAACATCCAGGTCGGCGAACAGCACCCCATCTGTCGCGCCAAAATACTCGTCTCCGACGTTGCGGCCGCCGATGATGGTGGCTTGATTGTCGGCGGTAAACGACTTGTTGTGCATGCGCCTGTTCGCGCGCGAGAAATCAGTGACATACCCGATCCAGCGTGGCTTGCGAATCGTAAACGGATTGAAGAGGCGAACTTCGATATTCGGATGAGCATCAAGCGCGGCGAGTGTTGTGTCGAGGCCGGACGTGTTGTTATCGTCAAGCAAAAGCCGCACGCGAACACCGCGATCGGCCGCTGCATGCAATGCTTCGAATAGCAAAGTGCCTGTGAGGTCATTACGCCAGATGTAATACTGGATATCCAGGGTGCGTTCAGCTGCCTGCGCCAAAAGAGCACGGGCGGCAAATGCATCGCGTGCATTTGACAAAGAATAGATGCCTGACTTCCCGGGATGTTGTTCTGCCTGAGGCGATATCCCATTACCCAGCCTGGTCGATTCAGCCTCGGCTTCGGGCAGAGCTATTGTCTGGCTGCGGTTTTCAAGCGATGGCAATGGGTTGCACCCTCCGATCAGGCCTATGCACAAGCAAAGGGAAAAAATGCAAAGTGCGGCGCGTGTAGATACGTTCATTGTGCCGGGCTCCCGTGCATCTATGGTGTCATATTAACTAAAAGGTTATCAGCTAAATGACATCTTAGTCACTCGGCGGGCCAATTCAGTAATGGTCAGACGGCACCGAGCCGTTTTGATATCTGTTTTGCCGTGCGCACCGCAGGATCGCAATGGTTTTTGGGCTTGAAGCGAATATTTGTGCAGCCGCATGCCAAGCACGATGGCATGTCTCATGGTTGAGTTATGCCATCGTGCACGTATCAGTATTGTTTAGCGGGGCTTTTTACAAGGTCCGAGCGTAGCAGCGGCGAAAGTTATTCCGAGGACTCTATCGCCAGTTTCTTTATCTTGATACCGAATAGCTTTGCCACCAAGGCACGCAGCAGTCCGAATGTCATAATGAATACGACCAGCGCCCAGATACCGACCGCAATCGGGCTGTCGTAGAACACTGAGATATCGCCCAGACTCATGAACAGCGCCTCGCGCAAATGTTTTTCGATTAATGGCCCGAGCACCAATCCTACTACTAGCGGTGCCAGTTGAAAATCGAACTTATGCAGCACATAGCCGATGCACCCCATTAGCAGCAATATATAGACATCCAGCATGCTGTTGCGCACGCTGTAGGATCCGATTACTGTCAAGACCAAGATCATTGGCAGAAAAATATGGTGTGGAATTCGTAAAAGACTGACCCAGACGCTGATTAGTGGAATGTTAAGAATTAACAGCATGACATTGCCGATCAGCATCGATACGATCACACCCCAAAAAATCTCGGGGTTATTCGTCAGCAGGAGCGGGCCAGGCTGCACGCCATGTACCATCAGGGCGGCCAGCATTAATGCGGTGACCGAACCGAACGGAATGCCCAGTGCAAGCAATGGCGCCATCGATGAGGTCGCCGCGGCGTTGTTGGCGGTCTCGGGGCCGGCTACGCCTTCAATGGCCCCCTCGCCGATTTCGCTGCGATATCTGGAAACGGCTTTTTCCAGGCGGTAACTGGCGAAGCTTGATAGAGTCGCAGAAGGTCCCGGCAGCAATCCAAAAATGAAACCGATAATGGTGCCACGGCCATAAGGAGCCCATGATCGACGCATTTCTTCGCCTGTTGGCAGCATCTCGCGCAATTTGACAGCAAGTGGTTTGACCTGTCGATCCAGCGAAGCAACCACGGTCATGATTTCTGCCAGTCCGTACAAGCCCACGACCACTGCGACGAGTTCAACGCCTTGGCTAAGATCGTTGATGTCAAACGTGAAACGGTTTTGAGCTGTGACCTGTTCTTCGCCGATAGTGCTTAGCACCAGGCCGATCGCCATGGGAAAAATGCCGGCAGCCAAGGAGCCCCCTGATACTCGCGAGAGAATTAGCAAGCCACCTGCGGTCAGCGCAAAAAATTCTGCCGGCCCAAAAAGAATCCCAAAATCCGCCAGCATTGGCGAGAACAGCATGACGCCGGCCACTGAAACTGTGCCGCCTACGAAAGAGCCGATGGCGACAATAGACAGCACACCGCCCGCCCTGCCTTTTTTGGTTAATTTGTAACCGTCAATGCAGGTCATTACCGAAGACGATTCACCTGGCATGTTCAGTAATATGGCGGTAGTCGAACCGCCATATTGCGCACCATAATACATGCCGGCCATCATTATCAGGCCGGCGCTCGGGCCCAGAGAGTAGGTGATTGGCAAAAGCATGGCTATGCCAGCTACGGGACCAAGGCCAGGAAGGACACCAATTGCAGTACCCGCAAGCGCGCCTGCAAATGCCGCTAACAGGTTTTGAGCCGTCAGGACAACGCTTAAGCCATACAGCAAGCCATCGATAGCATTCATATTGTGATCTATCCTTGTTACGCGAAGAGCGCACCGTATGGCATCGGCACTTTAAGCAGGTAAATAAAGACTGCATAAAGCGCGCCGGCCATTATTAGCGAATACGCCGCAATGCGCGGCCAAGAGAGTGTCGACAGCACACGCATGAGCGCGATGCAAAATAGTGTGCTGCTAATCAGTTGGCCCAGCCAAGGCAATATAAGGAAATAGCCCAGCAGCAATGCAATCAGACTTAACAGCCGTATAAGGTCTGCACCCTTTGGAAAGGTAGTCTTTTCGGTGTGCTCCATTTTCCAGCCTTCCCACATTGCCGCAAGGCTGGCCAGTAGCAGTAGTATGCCGGCGATGACGGGAAATACTGCCGCCCCAGGCTGATCTAACTGCCCTGCGGGCAATTGAAGAGATAAGCCCAGGTATCCGGCGGCAAAAAAAGCGCCGATGCCGCCCAGAGCGAGATACCCTTTGCGCTTTTGGCAACTAACGACGGTCACTTGGCAGCTCCCGCCTTAGCCTGGTCGAGCCATTGAATCAGACCTGAAAACTCTTCACCCAAAGCCCGCAGTTCGGAGGCTGTTGCTTCGGGATTTTTGGAGTCAATGATATAACCGTTTTTTTGAGCAAACGCTTGGAATTCTGACGTTTGTACTGCTTTTTGGGAGGCGGCGACCAGTTTGTTCAGAAGGTCCTCAGGCATACCTTTAGGGGCGATCACACTATAGCTGGCCGGCAAAGTTGCGTTGTAGCCGGCGTCCGGTACGGAAGTCGCCTCGGGAGCAAGTGGATAGGTGCCTTTGGCAAACACAGCCAGTACTTTGAGCTTGCCCGCCTGAGCTTGAGCGATAGGGTTGCCGCCGTAGCCAATGCCCGCTTCCACCCGGCCGCCCATGACCGACAACAATACTTCTCCGCCACCGCCTGTGAATGGAACAGTGGCCAGCTTCACATCGGCGCTACGGTTAAGTTGCTGGATGACCAGGTCGCTAATGGATCGTACGCCCGAAACGGCAACCCGTATTTTGCCTGGCTTGTTCTTGGCGTCGGCAAGAAACTCCTCGAAGTTCTTCCACGGCGCATCTGGACGCACCAGTAATAGCGCTGGTACATCGGCCAGTTTAACGAGCGGTTGATAATCGTCTGGTGACTTGTAGGCTAGGTTGCTATTGACTAACGGTTGGTATGCCAGAGCCGCGCTGTCTCCAAGGCCCATGGTGTAGCCGTCTGCTTTGGCGCGTACAACCAGGTTGGTACCGATGGTTGCAGATCCGCCTGCGCGGTTCTCAACGTTTATATTGCCAGGCAACGCTTTTTCAAGCTGCGCAGCGAAAGCGCGGCCAAGAGGATCGGTCGAGCCGCCAGGATTGAATGGAACGATGAATGTGATGTCGCGCGAAGGAAAATTCTGTGCTTGCGCCGTGGCGGTGGCCATTACTGCCGCTACTAACAAACCTCGCATAACCGCGGTTAGAACTTGTCTCATATCTCTTCCTTTTTATAACGTGCTTGATTTAAAAAAACAGTTTTTTGATGTAGGTAATGTTGTTATGTGTTTTGCTCTAAATGGAGGGCCGGTGTTGATGCCATGAGGTTGCCCGCTCATAACCCGCTGCAGTACGCAACAGAGTTGCCTCATCAAAGGCGCGCCCGATAAACTGGACTGCCAGAGGCAGGCCGTCTTTGGAAAGGCCGGACATCATGGAGAGCGCCGGATGGCCGGTCAGGTTGAACGGCGCGCGCGCCTGGCGAGGATAGGTGCGGACCGATTCGGCGATGTCGTCAATTCGGCAACTTGGGTCATGCGAATTGACCGACATCAAGACGTCAACATCACGGAAAACATTGTCCACCGTATCGATTAACTGCATTCGGCGCTGCTGTGCTTGTACATAATCGCTGGCGGTGAAGAAAGCGCCGGGCATCAGCTTGCGGCGGGACATCTCTGCGTAGTCGCCGGGACGTTCACGAAGCCACTTGCCATGAATGGCCCAGGCCTCGGAAAGAAAGATGGCTTGTCTGACTACGCCGAACTCCTGCAGTCGTGGCAGATGGACATCGCTGACGAGCGCCCCTTCGTGACGAAGTACGTTTGCGACTTCGTCCAATGCACTGGCCACCTCGGGATCAGCCTCTATGTCGGTTTCGTGGAAATGGCGAATGAATCCGATCCTTAGACCACGTAAACCGCGCTTCAGATCGGCATCATAACTGCGCCGGGAGACAGCTACGCTTCCGGGGTCTTCAGCATCATGGCCTGCAATGGCATTGAGCATCAACGCGGTATCTGACACTGAACGCGCCATGGGGCCAATATGGTCCAGCGTAAATGCAAGTGGAAAAGCGCCGCGGCGCGATACTAAACCGTAGGTCGGTTTTAAGCCGACGACCCCGCAATTGCCGGCGGGGTTGCGGATGGAGCCACCAGTGTCTGTGCCTAATGCTAATGGCAACAGCCCCCCGGCCAATGCTGTGCCGGAACCGGAGGAGGAGCCTCCAGGGTGGTAGTCGATGTTCCAGGGATTGCGCGAGGGGGGGTAGGGCAGGTCGAAAGAGGGACCACCAATAGCGAACTCGTGCAGCGCCAGCTTGCCCACGATAATGGCTCCTGCCGCGCGCAGTTGAGCAATGACACGGGCGTCGGCCGATGCTTTATGATCAAGCCTGATCTTCGAGTGACAGGTGGTGGGCTGGCCGGCTATATCGATAATATCCTTAACTCCCAGCGGTACACCGTGCAGTGGTCCGCGAGTATTGCCGGCTGTGATTTCTTTTTCCGCCGCCTGGGCTTGTCTGAGTGCATCGTCTTCATTTATGTGGATGAAGGCTCTGAGCTGTCCGTCATGCTCTGAGATGCGATCAAGAAGGCTGCGTGTCAGCTCGACCGGGGACAGTTGCCGCTTTGCATAGGCGGCGCCGATTTCGGTGGCGGTGAGCCAGTTCAAATCATTCATACGGTGTTTCTCGCCTGCATTGGCGGCCATGGCTCGCTAACGACGTCAATGGGTGTAAGCGCTGCCAACGCATTGCGAGCCTGAGCGGCGGTTTTCATTGCGATCGCCACATCTTCGGGAAACTCCATGGCTGCCTTGCTCAGGCCTGCCTGATGTATAAGCACGCGAGCCTCAAGTTCGGGCTCAGAAGCGTACTGTTTGTTCATAACGCGAATCCTTGTCATTAAATAGCGGGCGCACATCGGACGGATGGTTGCGCCAGGTTTGAGAGTTTGTTGCACGCTAAGAAAGCGTATCGACCGGGAAGTAGACCTCGCCAGCAAGAAGGCGCCGAGCAGTGCGTAGAAGCTTCGCACTGCTCACCGACACTTTGGGTGTTCCGTGGCCGTGCACCCCCATCATGACTTCCATTTGTCCTGAGGGATGCTCAACTACCACCCGTTCCCGAGCAGTTGCCACGGTGCTAACTTCATGCGCCACTGTGCCAGGAAGTACGGCCGCTGCGCCCAGGCAGATGGCACCGGTTACTGCGAATGAGGTGTGGCAGGTATAGGGCATGAAGTAGCGAGCGGCGATGGTGCCGCTGCCTTTCGGCTTGCTTACAAGGGTAATTTTTGGCATTTCGAGCCGAGATACATCGCCGAGTCCCATTGCCATTCCAGCCAGCTGCCTGATTTTTTCCACGCGATCCAGCAGGGGCTGATTACCATTAATTTCGTCTGTTGTTTCGTACCCGGTTAGTCCAAACTCCGAGGCTGCGGCGATGGCCATGGGCACGGCCGCGTCAACACAACTGACCCGTATGCCGTCAAATACATTGACCACCTGGCCTGTTGGCAGCAGTGCGCCCGTCTTGGAACCGACGATATCGAGCCAGTCCAGCCATACGGGTGCTGCGGTCCCCGATACACCATCAATGACTGCGTCCCCTTGGTAGGCCACGGTGCCTCCCGGGGTTTGAACCGTCGCGGTGATTTGTTTATTGGTATTAACGTTATAAATGCGTACTTGCGTCTCGCCGTTTTGCGCGGCTACCAGTCCTTCATCGATGGCGTATGGCCCGACGGCCGAAACCATATTCCCGCAGTTCACTGAATAATCGATGGTGTTCTTATGGACGCAGATCTGTCCAAATAGATAGTCCACATCTATGCCTGGCCGCAGGCTCTTTGAAATGATGGCGACTTTATTGGTCAGCGAGTCGACTCCGCCGATGCCGTCGATACGGCGAGGCTCAAGCGCGCCCATCAGCCGCAACAGGCAACGGTCGCGCGCCTGTGGATCAGCCGGCAAATCTTCAAGTCTGATAAAAGGCCCTTTTGAGGTGCCGCCGCGCATCAGCACGCATGTCATCGAAAATTGATCTGACAGTCTTTCCATGAGTCCTCCCCTGGGCGACAAAGTAACAAGGGGTTAAAGGAGGGGCAAGCGAGATTTGGTCAACGCCCCCATTCCGATAATTCGTGTGTGGGCTGGCGGCAGGCCGGACATTTGATGGAACGTATAAGCAGTTCATGTGTCGCGGCCGCTATTCAAGTATGAAGCAGGTATGATTAGCCTATGAAATGCGGACAGAGACAATAAATTAAAGTTCGCGTTAAATAGTGTTCTGTTTTGCCTCTCGCCTACGGCGGCCTCGTTCAAAATCAACAGTATTTTTAAGAGATGGGCGTATGCTTCGGTACGATCTATACAGCATGCAGTTACTCGCTTCGATTGCAGAGACCAAAAGTTTTGCGAAGACTGCAGCCTTGGTTCACCTCACTCCTTCCGCGGTTAGCAAGCGAATTGCGGAACTTGAGTCCCGTTCGGGATCGCGGCTGGTAGTGCGAACATCGCAGGGGGTCGAAATCACCGACGCGGGGCAGGCGGTGGTTCGCGGTACTCACGACATACTGGACCGCATCGGTGTTATGTCGCGTGATGTTGCAGAGACGGTATGCGGCGAAGCCGGTGCAGTAAAAATAGCATCGAACGCGACGGGATTGCTGCTGGGCCTTGTCGACGATTTAAGGGCCTTTCGCGCCCGATACCCGCTGGTGACGATCAAGATCGAAGAGCGAATCACTACCGAAGTCATCGATGCTGTTGAAAGCGGCCGTGCAGATATCGGCATATGTGCCGCGCATATTCCCCGCAGGGGATTGTCTGCCGTCGATTATCGCTGGACGCCGCTTGTGGTGCTTGTTCACCAGGAACATCTACTGGCAACACGACAAAGCGTGAGTTATCGCGAAGTAGCTACCTACCCGCAGATCGGGCGGCCATTTGGCAGCATGCTGCCGTTTGAACCGCCTGCAGACCAACCCTCTGCCATACGGGCGGCCGAGGGGTTGGAAGCTTCTGCCACAAGTTTTGACGCGGTAATCGAGCTTGTTAGAACGAACGTTGGAATAGCGGTGCTTCCGGCAGCTACGCTGGCAGGACGCGGTGCGCATGGCGTGCGTGCCATACCATTGAGTGACGCCTGGGCAACATTTCCTCTTGTCGCCTGCCACGATGCGCCTTTATTAAGCAATCCGTCGGCAAAGTTGCTGATCAATTGGTTATCACGGGTGGCCAACTCCTAATTACTCTAGGCCAGTCATGGAGTGCGACAGGATGGTTAATGTTCCATGCTTTGCACATGGCGTTAAAAAGGCTTGGCTGACTCAAAACTTCTTAAACTGTTCACCATTTCGAGTAGTTGGGGGCCGACTTCGTTTTCGAGTTGGCCAGGCTTGACTAAGTGTGATGACAACACGCAGTTAAATACGAATAAATCACCCAACACACCTTGATGGCGATAAGGGACGCCCACTGTGCATACGTCCGGTCTGTATTCCGCATAGGAATAACAAAATCCCAGGGTTTTCCACTTTTCAATCATCGCTATTGCCGTCGCGCCAAATTTCTCCCATTGATCCGGTGTTTTTATGCGGATTTCATTGAGCAGGGCTTTTCGGTCTTCTGGCGTGCTGGCAGCGAGGAAAGCTCGACCATTGGCAGTGCCAATAATTGGATGAGACATTCCAATATCTGAGTACTGTTGAGCTTGTAGCGATTTGCTGCGGCTAGTTTCTACATAGACGATACTTAATCGATCGCGCATTCCCATGGACACCGATCCACCGATCTTGTCGGCTAGATGTCGCATTGGAAAACGTACCAATTGTCGCAACGGTATGTTTGCCAACAAGGGATACGACAGTGTCAATATTGTCGTTCCTAATGAATATTTACCCGTATCGTGATCGTTGCGCAGATATCCAAGTTGAGAAAGCGTATAGGTAAATCGCGAAATCGTTGGTTTGGGAAAACCTGTGATGTCGGATAGTTCGCGGTTTCCCAAAATGGGCTTTTCTGGGGTGAAGCAGCGGAGAATTTCCAGGCCCCGCGCGAGCGTGGTAGCGAATTGTCTGTCTGTGTTCATAACCGCATTCAGGCCTTGTTTTTACACGTTGTTCTTACATCCAACCAATAAAGCACCCAAAAACACATGGCTGCGTACGGCTTGGCGAAACAGTGTTCAGCATATCAAAACACATTGGGGACAACAAGAAGTAGGCTAGCTACTATTTCCACGTGTTAAGGCAAAGACCCAAAAAGAAACACTCCAGAGGAGGAGACTAAATGAATTTCGCTAAAAATTTCGTTAAGAGCGTGCTATGTTGCACCGCGCTGTCAGTGCTTTCATTGTCGCCAGTCTATGCGGCCGATTATCCCAATCGATCCATCAAGCTTATTGTTCCATTCGGACCCGGTGGTATTACCGATATTATTGCCCGTCAGGTGGCAAAAGGGTTAAGTGAGAAACTAGGCCAATCAGTTGTTATTGAAAACAAACCAAGCGCAGGTCATATAGTCGCGCTGCAAACGGTCGCTCGAGCCAAACCCGACGGCTACACTATTTTACTGGGCTCCAACACGGGCTTTACCTCTACACCTCACAGGTATAAAAACCTGGACTTCGATGTGAACTCGTTTCCCGTCATTGCGCCAATCAATATATCGCCAACCGTGCTCTTGGCAAGGCCGGAGTTTCCAGCGGACTCCATGACGGACTTTGTCAAACTGGCTAAGTCCAAGCCAGGGGTACTTAACTATGGTTCCTTTGGCGTCGGCACCAGCGCCCATTTGGGCATGGAGATTTTCAAAAAGGACACAGGTATTGAAGTGACACACGTGCCCTACAAAGGCGATGCGCCAGGGATTATGGCTCTTTTGTCCAAAGAAGTGGATGTTGTATTTAATACCTTGTTCAGTGCACAAGAGCGAATCCGGTCGGGAGAGGTTAAGGCTCTTGGCGTACTCCAGGCCGATCGCCTTGTTAAGTACCCGTCCATCCAAACTATGGTCGAGGCGGGTTCGAAAAACGCTGACATGCCTGTTTGGATCGCATTTTTTGCTTCACCTGGCACGCCAAAAGAGATTGTAAAAATCCTTGGAGATGCCACACGCTCTGTTGTCTCATCTGCCGAGTTTGACGAGTTTTTGGAAAAAAGAGGCAACATACCAATGGCGTTGAGCAACGAAGAGTTGCTCGAATTCATCCGAGTCCAATCGGACAGGATCGGCCCCATCGTAGGCTCGTTAGGTTTGCAGGCAGACTAACTGCGTCGTTGCCGTAGTAACAATCTATTTGACATTTTTAGTAAACATTTTTTGGCCGGCGCTGCCTTTGGCGGGGAGACGCGTGCTCGAATAAAGGGGTTAGTAGTATGCGTGTGATTATTGCTGGATATGGAATTGGCGGCGCTGCGTTAGCGCTGGGTTTACAGCAGTTTGGAATCGATTGTGTTGTTCTGGAGCAAGCCGAGAAGCTGGAAGAGGTTGGCGCTGGTGTTCAGCTTAGCCCAAATGGGGTTGCTGTATTGAAGAGGCTGGGAGTTCTGGGCAAATTGGAGAAAGTTGCCTTCGCACCCCGTGAGCTTTTGTACCGAGACTGGCAAACAGGTGAGGTACTTTTAAATAATCCTCTTATGCCTCAGATCGACCTGCACTTTGGTGCGCCTTACTACCATGCGCACCGGGCGGATCTGCTGGGTGTCTTGCGTGATCAGCTTGACGCGGGGCGCGTCAAGCTGGGCAAGCGAATTACGTCTGTTGAGCAACGTAATGACCGTGTTTTTGCTTATCTGGCCGATGGCACATGCGAGGAAGGCGATGTATTGATTGGCGCAGATGGTATTCACTCACTAGTCAGGACGCAAGTGTTTAAGGCTGACAAGCCCCAGTCGTCGGGATGTTTGGCATGGCGGGGCCTGGTGGATGCAAAGGCGGCTGCTCATTTGGATATCAAGCCTTCAGCCCATGTGTGGATGGGCCCTGATTACAGTGCGGTCATTTACTACGTGTCTGGCGGCCAAAAAATTAATTGGATCTGTATTGGCAGTTCGCCTATGGATCAGAAAGAGTCTTGGTCGGCAACGACAACTACTGCTGAAGTGCTTGATATTTATAAAGGCTGGAATCGGGAAGTTACTGATTTAATTGCCTTGACCAGCAAGCCATTTGTTACGGCGCTATACGATCGTTTGCCATTGTCGAGCTGGGTGAAGGGGCGCATTGCGCTCATGGGTGATGCCGCGCATGCAATGTTGCCTTATCACGCACAAGGCGCTGTGCAGAGTCTGGAGGATGCCTGGGTTCTGGCACGGCTTCTGGATGTGGAGCGTAATCAGGATGTAGAACAAACCCTGACACGCTACGAGCAGCTACGTATGGATCGCACGGCGCGCATTCAAGAGCAGTCACGAGTGGCTGAGCGACGCTATCACATGAGCGATCCAACTGAGGTAGCTCAAAGAAATGCGCGTATGCGTAAATACGACTCGCAATTTAAGGGTAAGTACCTCCCGCAACAAGAATGGCTTTTTGGATATGACGCGGACCTGGCGGCTCGCGGCCAGGATGATGAGTGGCGCTCATTGCGTGAATGGTGAGACTGGCAGGTATATGGAATTTCAGGAGAGAGCATTGAGCTATCAGAATATTATCTATGAAGTAACGGGGCCGATCGGCCGTATTTCCCATAACCGTCCCGCCGCTCGCAATGCAGAAAGCCATGGGTTGCTTGAGGAGCTTGATGATGCTCTAAAAACGGCAGTAAACGACGAGAGTGTGAAAGTGATCATTATTGACGGCAAGGGTGATCACTTTTCGGCTGGGCACGATTTAAAAGAGGCGACGGCAAAACGAAGTAATTTTACGGTGGAGCAGCGTTGGGCTTTTGAGGAGCGCGTGTATTTTGGCTATGCGATGAATATTTGGGATTGTCCTAAGCCGACCATTGCACAAGTCAACGGAGCATGCATTGCAGGCGGCTTTATGGTTGCCAATATGTGTGACTTGATTGTGGCGTCCGACGATGCGTTTTTCTCTGACCCTGTCTGTCATTCGCTTGGCGCAGCCGCGGTGGAGGTCCTGATTCATCCTTGGGTTTTGGGGGCGCGAAAAGCCAAAGAGCTTCTTTTCATGGGCGGACGATTAACGGCTCAAGAGGCGCTCGCCATGGGCATGGTGAACAAGGTGGTTTCCAAAGATGACCTGGAGCAGGAAACGACCAAGATGGCAGAGCAAATTGCGCGTTGTGACCCATTTGCTCTAAGGCTGGTCAAGCGTTCGATTAACCGTTGTCTGGATATACAAGGCCTGCGCAACTCTTTGAATGCACATTTTGATACCCATCAGTTAAGTCATTTGTCTGAAGGGTTCCAACGCAGCCGTGATGAAGGGATGGCCAAGGCAATCCAGCGAGTCACTACAACTGCGCTATAGCCGTTGTAGCCATGTGTAAAGTGCAGCTAGAGAGCATTGTTGACGGATTTCGTGCTTTGTATGCGGGATGGCAGGGTGAGACATCCATCGCCACAATGCGGCAAGATTGGGAGGCGTTTTTGTCTGTTCCCGAGGTATCGGCAAAGGTTGAGGCCGTTAACGCCGACGGAGTAGCTTGTCGATGGGTGATGGGGGAAAACTCACATCGGGGACGAGTCATTTTTTACCTTCACGGAGGGGGCTATCAAATTGGCTCTGTGGCGTCGCACCACAATGTGATGGCACGGCTTTCTACGGTTAGTGGTCATCACGTGTTCGCGGTGGAATATCGGCTGGCGCCCGAGCACCGGTTTCCCGCGGCGCTTGACGATGTGTTCACCGCGTATCAGTGGCTATTGGAACAAGGGGCGTTGCCGTCCAATATTGCGTTTTGTGGAGACTCTGCCGGCGGCGGTCTGGTGGTTGCCTTACTGACATTAATCCGTGATCAAGCACTGCCACTTCCCTGCGCTGCTGTATTGATGTCACCGTGGGTCGATATGGAGGCTTCCGGTGATTCATATAGGCTGAATGCGAACCATGATCCTGTTACTCAGAAAGGCATGATCCTGTTAATGGCTCGCGCCTATATGGGGAAGAACGCTAACTTCAAAAATCCCTTTGCATCGCCGATTTACGCTGATCTTGCTGGCTTGCCTCCTATGCTGATTCAGGTCGGACAGCACGAAGTGTTGCTGGACGATGCAAGAACATTGGCTAATGCCGTACGGTCAGTCGGGGGCCAAGTTAGCTTAAGTATCTGGCAAGAAATGATTCACACTTTTCAGCTTTTTACCGGGCGTTTGGATGAGGCCGACGCAGCAATAGCAGAAGCGTCGCAGTTCCTGTGTGCCCAATTGAACTAGTTATGAAGGAGTAAAAAGATGAGGAAGGCTCTTGAACACATCAAGGTTTTGGATTTATCACGAGTGCTAGCCGGCCCCTGGGCAACCCAGACATTGGCCGATATGGGCGCGGAAGTAATCAAGGTGGAGAGGCCCGGGGTAGGAGATGACCTGCGCACTTGGGGGCCGCCCTTTCTAAAGGATGCTGACGGGCGTGACACAAAGGATTCTGCGTATTTTCTGAGCACTAATCGGGGCAAACAATCCATAACCTTGGACCTGGCCTCGCCAGAGGGTCAGGACATTATTCGAGAAATGGTGAGTAGCGCGGATGTATTAGTTGAAAACTATAAGGTTGGAACACTGGCACGCTATGGTTTGAGCTGGGAGGATTTGCGGAAGATTAATCCAAGGTTGGTTTACTGCTCTGTAACCGGTTTTGGACAGTCTGGACCATCAGCGTCCTTGCCGGGCTATGACTACGTCTTTCAAGGTATGGGCGGATTGATGAGCATCACTGGGTTGCCGGATACAGAACCCGGTGGCGGGCCATTGAAGACAGGTATTCCAATTACTGACATGGTGACAGGAATGTATGCAGCGACTGCGATTTTGGCCGCTTTGGAGCATAGAAATGTGAGCGGAGAAGGCCAACATATCGACATTGCGCTGCTTGATTGTCTTGTGAGCGTAACGAGCTGCGCAATGATGAACTATTTTCTGTCCGGCACTATTCCTCCGCGCTTGGGAAATACGCACTCCAATATGGTGCCTTATCAGGTTTTTCATTGCGCAGAAGGAGATATTATTGTGGCAGTAGGAAACGATAGCCAGTATGCTGCTTTTTGCCGGGTCATCGAACGCCCCGACCTGTCGACGGATCCCCGTTTTGTTTCCGCGGCGCAGCGTAGTATAAATCGCGAAATTCTAATTCCAATGGTGGCTGAAGCTATGCTGGCCCGCTCAATGATGGAATGGACCTCTCTTTTAGAGGCGGTCAATGTTCCATGTGGGCCTATTTATAACTTACAGCAAGTTTTTGAAGACCCACAGGTCCAGCATAGACAGCTGCGCGTCTCGTTGCCGCATGGCTCTGGTGTCAATGCACCAGGCGTTGCTAACCCGATCCGGTTTTCTGCGTCACCGATTACTTATACGTACTCGTCGCCCATGCTGGGTGAGCATACTGATACCGTTTTAAGCACGTATGCAGGACTTTCTGTTGAGCGGATTGCCGAGTTACGGTGCAAGGGCGTGGTGTGACATGGCGCTGCTTGACATCGGGTTCCACGGGGCAACTGCTGTACTGACTCTGAATCGCCCAGATCAGCGTAATGCGTTAAACGATGCTATGCGGTTGGAGTTAACCCATGCAGTGTCTGTTTTGCGAGAGAACACAAGTGTGAAAGCTGTCATTTTATATGGCGCTGGTGGACATTTTTGCGCTGGAGGAGACGTGAAAGCGATACTGGGCCGAGAAAGCGGGGCTCGCAATGCTTTTGATACACGTGAGCGGATACGCAATTTGCATCGGTGGTTTGACGACTTGGTGGATTTTGAAAAACCTGTCATAGCAGCGATAGAGGGGGTTGCATATGGAGCCGGGTTGTCTCTCGCACTTAGCGCCGATTTTGTACTGGCCTCAGCCGAGGCAAAATTTTGTGCCGCTTTCATTCGACTTGGCCTTGTGCCTGATTTGGGGGCTATGTATTTACTGCCTCGTTTAGTCGGCCTGGTACGGGCGAAAGAGCTGGTTTTTTCCGGCCGAGTCGTTGACGCGGAAGAAGCGGCACAGATAGGCTTGGTGTATGCCGTATCCAAGTCGAACGTCCTTGAGGATGCGTTAGTTTTGGCGGCGCGATTTCACGAGGCGCCGACTGCGGCACTTGGCATTTCAAAGTTGACAATGAATCATGCTTTCGAGTCAGATCGCCAGGCAATTTATGTGCAAGAGGCTATGGCCCAAGCACTTTGCCGAACAAGCGACTTTCATCAGGAGGCTTTGGGGCGTTTCATCAATAAACTACCCGCGTTATATCAATGGCAAGAGCTCTGACATATCCGGAGTGTGGAGCAGTCTGCGTCTTTCGTGGGTAGCACATATCTGTTGCAAGTCAGTGGATCAAATGATTGAACGCCAAAATAAATTATGTATGTAGACAAAATGGCGTGTATTTAAATATCCGATTCAGTAATACGTAAGGATAATGATTCTTATTTACTTTAAAATTGCGATTCATAGCTTAATTTTCTGACCGAAGTCCAGTATCTGTTGCAAGCGCCCATGTTTGGCTTGTCGTCACGCTGGTTACGGCCTAATTTTTGGAGTGATCGCAATGGTTAAAGTTAGTCGCCGCACCTTGTTGCGCAATGGCGTCATGCTGGGGGCCGCTGCTGTTTTCGGTACACGCACTATGCGTTTTGTCCACGCCGCCGAGACGCAAACCTTAACTCTGTACAACGGGCAGCACGCCCGTACGACGGCTGCGCTGGTTGATGCATTTACTAAAGCCAGCGGCATCCAGGTCAACATACGCAAGGGCAGCAGTTCGCAACTGGCCAATCAAATTATCGAAGAGGGTGTGCATTCTCCGGCGGATGTTTTTTACGCAGAAGAAAGCCCTCCGGTGGCGACATTAGCTAAAAGAGGGCTGCTTGCGCCGCTTGATCCAGAGACGCTGAAGCAGGTTCGCCCCGGCTATATCGCCAAGGACGGCAGCTGGACTGGCGTAAGCGCCCGCTGCCGGGTGGTGGCTTATAACCGGGCAATGGTAAGCGAAAGCGATCTGCCGGCTTCGGTACTGGATATGGCAACTGAAAAATGGCAGGGCAGGGTGGCGTTCGTGCCCACCAGCGGCGCATTTCAAGAGCAATTAATTGCAATTGAACTGTTAAAAGGCCGGCCTGCCGCGCTCGAGTGGTTGAAAGGACTTAAGAAATACGGACGCATCTATAACGGCAATATGGCTGCCATGAAGGCGGTCGAAAGCGGGGAAATTGCTACTGCACTGGTCAATAACTATTATTGGTTTGCGGTGGCCAAAGAGGTAGGTGACGCTAATATGAAGTCGGCGTTGTTCTATATGGATAACCAGGATCCTGGCGGCCTGATTACGGTGTCGGCGGCGGGTATTCTTAAAAGCTCCAGGAATCAGGCACTGGCTCAGAAGTTGCTGGCGTTCATGGTAAGTGCTGAAGGGCAAGAGGCTATTGTTGGATCGGTGGCCGAGTATCCGTTACGTGCCGGCGTACAGTCCCCCTTTGCATTAAAACCGTTCGACCAGCTTGATCCTCCGCACGTTGCACCCGCTGATCTGGGCGATGCGGCCGATGCATTGGCCTTGCGGCGTGAAGCAGGACTGGCTTGAGTTCTGGCATGTTATCCATACGCAGGCATACTCCGACGCCTTCGCTTTGGTTTGTCGGTGCGGCGTTTGTTCCGGTTGCCCTGACTATTCTGCCTTTGATCTATGTAGTGATTCGCGCTACGCAAGCGGGTCTGGGCGGTATCTGGAGCGAACTAATTCGCGGACGTACTTTTACTTTGCTCATTAATACAGTGGTGCTGGCCAGCAGTGTGACCGTGGGTGCAGTCTTGATCGGCACGGCAGCCGCCTGGTGTGTCGAGCGCTCCGATTTACCCGGCCGGCGCTGGTGGCGTGCCGTGGCGGCGTTGCCGCTTGCTGTGCCGGCTTTTGTTTCAAGCTATACCTGGTCGTCGATTGATGTGGTGTTTCAGAGTATGCCCGGCGCTATTCTGGTCTTGACTCTTGCCAGCTACCCACTTGTCTATCTGCCTGTGGCGGCGGCTTTACGCGGCGTTGACTCCAGCTTCGAAGATGTATCGCGCTCGCTGGGCGATGGGGCGTGGCGCACTTTTTTGCGTGCGTTGCTGCCGCAGGTACGGCCTGCGTTGGGGGGCGGCGCATTATTGGTGTTGGGCCATATGCTGGCCGAGTTTGGCGCGCTGGCCATGTTGCGCGTTCAGACTTTTACGACTGCTATTTTTGAGTCTTACGAGCTGCAATTCGACAGTAATTCGGCCGCTTTGCAATCTGCGGTATTGATGGCTCTGTGTTTGCCCGCCGCCTACGGCGAAATGCGTTTGCGTGCCGGCAAGCGCGTGGCCAGGGTGGGCCGTGGTAGTGCCCGGACAGCGCACAAGGTTGCTCTCGGCCACGTTACGCCATTTGCCGTCGTCGGCTTTGCCCTGTTGGCTCTGATTTCCATAGGGGTGCCCCTTGCAACATTGGTCTATTGGCTGGTGCAGGGCCGCTCTATCGGCGAAGGATATGTGGATATCTGGCCTGCGATTGAAGGGTCCCTAACCCTGTCTCTTTCGGGCGCTGTGCTGACCAGCGTACTGGCCCTGCCGCTGGTATTGCTTGCGGTGCGTCACCGCGGACGACTGTCGTCGCTGGCCGATCGCCTGCCTTATGTTATTCACGGCCTTCCGGGCGTGGTGGTAGCACTGGCCCTGGTGTTCATGGCGATCCGCATCATGCCTGCGTTGTACCAGAGCTCGGCGCTATTGTTGTTTGCCTATGCGGTTTTATTTCTTCCGCTGGCGCAGTCATCGCTACGCGCGTCGGTGGAACTCGTATCCCCGCAAATTGAACAGGTCGCACGCAGCCTGGGTCGTCGTCCGCTGCATGCATTCTTGTCGGTGACTTTGCCCAATATCGCGCCCGGCATAGGGGCTGCCCTTGCTTTGATGATGCTTGAAATTGTTCGTGAGTTGACGGCTACGCTGATGCTTGCGCCAACCGGGGTGATTACCCTGGCTACGGAGGTGTGGTCGCATACTTCCGATTCCGAATACGCGGCAGCCGCACCTTTTGCCGCGTTGTTGATTCTTGTGTCGGTTGTGCCCGTCTATGTCTTCACGCAGCGATTGTTATGTTATGGGGAGGCGCAATGAGCCAGGTAAAAATCGAACACGTCAGCAAGCATTATGACGATGTTGTTGTATTGCGGGATGTGGATTTGACGATACCGGATGGCGGAGTCCTGGCTTTGCTGGGGCCGTCGGGGTGTGGAAAAACTACGCTATTGCGCTTGATTGCGGGGTTTGACCGGGTGGATAGCGGTGTTATTACCTTTGACGATCAAACCGTTGCGTCGAATGCTGTATGTGTTGCGCCGGAGCGTCGTGGAATTGGTTATGTCCCGCAAGAGGGAGCACTGTTCCCGCATCTTACGGTGGCGGGTAACGTGCGCTATGGACTGTCTAGACGAATCGATCAAAAGGCCAGGGTCCTTGAGGTTTTGAATCTGACAGGGCTCGCCGGGCTGGGCGAACGCTTCCCCCATGAGTTATCGGGCGGTCAACAGCAGCGGGTTGCGCTGGCCAGGGCGCTTGCACCCGATCCTGCGCTTATTTTGCTGGACGAACCGTTCAATGCATTGGACCTGGATTTGCGCCGCAGTATGTGCGAGGACGTGGTTGCCGTATTGCGCCAAACGGGTACGACAACTGTGCTGGTAACTCATGACCCGGCAGAGGCATTCGCTACAGCCGACCGTGTTGCCGTCATGCAAGGGGGGAGGGTTATGCAGTGCGCGCGGCCGGATCTGGTGTACTGGCAGCCCGAGAGTCCCTCGGTGGCACGCCTTACAGGTGCATCAATTTTTCTGCATGGCGACTGCCGTGGGGACGAAGCCGCATGTGCATTGGGGCTTTTGCCTTTGTATGCCGGCGCCATCCGGCCCACCGGTAAAGTCTGGCTGATGTTGCGGCCCGAACAGGTGTCGCTGGCTACCAAGGGACGGGGTGTGCCTGCTTATGTAACACATAACTCTTTTCGCGGCGATCACAGCCTGCTTAGCGTACAGTTGGGTGATGTGCGGTTTGGTTTGCGCACACCGTCGATATCAGCGCCTACACCCGGAACGGAAATATTTTTATCGGTCCAGGGGGCTTGTGTGGCGTTTCCTTATCAAGATCATTTTTACCGATGAAAGCGTTCAATCGTCAGGCCTTCCATGTCGATGTCGCTGGGCAAGCCTGAAATCAGGTCCGCTACGATTTTGCCGGTGCCGCAGGCTTGCGTCCAGCCGTTGGAGCCTTGACCACTGTTCAGGAACAAATTTTTCCAGGGCGTTCTGCCCAGAATGGGTGGGCCGTCAGGGGTCATAGGCCGTAATCCTGCCCAAAAATCGACGTGGTCCAGATCGAGTCCGGATGGAAAAAATTCAGTAGCAACACGTATAAGCAGTTTTTTCCGGGCTTCGTTGAGTGTTAAGTCGTAGCCGGTCAGCTCGGCCATTCCCGCCAGCCGCAGGCGATTGCCCAGGCAGGACATCATGACTTTATTATGTTCGTCCATAAGAGCCATTTTTGCGATGGCGGACTTATCGGTAATTGGAACGGTGATCGAATAGCCCTTCAGCGGATACACCGGCAGCTTCATGCCCAATGGTGCAACAAGCAATGGTGCGTAGCTGCCCAGCGCAACCGCGTAGGAATCAGCCGTAATGGCTCCTTGCGATGTTGCTACCCCGCAAATTTGGTCGCCTTGCACATCAAGCGCATGCACCGAGGCGCCATACCTGAAGCGAACCCCTTTACTTTGCAGGAAAACGGCCAGCTCGTTGACGAATTTGTAGCTGTCGCCGGACGCGTCCGCCGGCAGATGCAGGCCCCCGGCGAACTGGATTGCCGAATTGGCCAGCGCCGGCTCGATATGGTTGATGTCGGCATTGGATAAAAGTCGCCACGGCACGCCATGTTCTTCTAGTGCTTGTGCGGAAATCCGGCCCAGTTCCAGTTCGGCAGGTGTTTGAAATACCTGCAGTACCCCGGCGTCCTGAAAGTCGAAGTTCTTGATGCCCGTATCGGCAACTACATCCTTAAGGCATTTGTAACTGTAATGCGCAACGCGCTGCATGCGCAGTTTATTGACCCGGAATTTGTCGGCCTGACAGTTGTGCAGCCACTGCCTGATCCAGCTTAGCTTGCGGCGGTCAAGCCCAAGGGAAAAGCGGATGGGTGAATTGCGCTGCAGCGACAGGCGCAGCACTTTGCTTATCATGCCAGGCGCCGCCCAGGGGCCGGCAAAGCTGGGGCATATGCCGCCTGCATTTCCAAAGCTGGTTTCCAGACCCGGACCCGCCTGGCGATCGATTACTTCGACCTCGTGTCCGTTACGCCACAAGTAGTAGGCCGTAGCCATGCCTACTACGCCTGCACCCAGCACCAGAACCCTCATTGAACCACCTTGATTGACAGCATTGAATTTCCGTTTCCAGATCAAGCGTGAATGTGAGGACGAAGCGTAGACATTACGGGTGTAATTCCATTTATCAATCAATCGTGAGCACGAAGGCGAAGCGCAGACAGTACATTTGTATGGCTGCTGCGCCGACGCCGTTCACGGTTGATTTGGAAATGGGGTAAGGCAAGCGAAGTCGACAAAGTACACGTTAATATAGAAATGGAACAAGATTAATTGACGGAGATTTCAGCTTCTTTTATGGTGGCGGCGTAACGCACCATTTCAGCATCGATAAATTTGGAAAAATCCGCCGAGTTTTTGTAGATGGACTCGAAGCCATATTGCTCCATGCGCGACTTGAAGGCGGGGTCGGCAACAATTTTAGCGGTTGCCGCGTCAAGTTTGGCGCGCACAGGTTCAGGCAGGTTGGCCGGCGCCCATAAACCGTACCAGGAATAGAATTCGAAATCTTTTATGCCAGACTCAAGCATAGTGGGAACCTCTGGCAATTGCGGACTGCGCTGGGCGCCGGTAACCGCCAACGCTCGTAGTTTGCCGCCTTGCACAAGGGGCAGCGAGGACAGCATGGGGTCCATTATGGCCGACACCTGTCCGCCTACCAAATCTTGCAGGGCTGGCGAAGCACCTTTGTACAAGACAATCGGGATGTCGGTCAGGCCATTTTCGTGGCGGAACTGGGCGATACTAAGGTGGCTTGCTGAACCGAAGCCGGTGGTGGCAAAGTTATATTTGGTGGGCGAGGCTTTAAGCAGCTTGATAAATTCACTGACGGTCTTGGCCGGTACCTGGGGATTGACGCTGAAAATCAACGCGCCCTGAGCCAGCATGCTGACCGCCGTGAAATCTTTCACCGCATCAAACTTAATGGTTTTGCTATAGAGCAGCGGATTGATTGAGTGTATCGATGCATTGATATACAAAGTATATCCGTCGGGTTGTGCGCGTGCGACATGGGCCGCGCCTATCATGCCTGAGGCGCCTGCCCGGTTTTCAATAATCACCGTTTCGTTTAATTGGTCTTTGAGCTTATCGGCAAACAAGCGAGCGACGCCGTCGACGGATCCGCCTGGCGGGTGCGGCACCACAATGGTTATGGGGCGGGAAGGGTAGTTGTCTTCGGCGCGAAGTACGCCAGAGTATGCGGCTCCTGCAACGCCGATTAAAGCTATGGCGCATTGTAAAAGGGTACGGCGGTTCAAGTTTTGCATGTGTTGTCTCCTTGCTTTTTTATAGTTGAATACGACCAAAAAATGTTATGCCGTTTCTAAGTCAAGCATGAAGCCGAAGCGCAGACATTGTTTTTGTGCGGCTGCTGCGCCGACAAAGCGCATGTTCGATATAGAAAAGGAATTCGCTTAGCGTTAGAAAGTTCCTGGGTAGCTTCCGCCATCGATCATTAGACTTTGTCCGGTGATGTAGCCGGTGTGGACCGAACAAACGAACGCACACAGCGCGGCCAGTTCCTCGGGGCGGCCGTAGCGGCCGGCCGGGTTATTGCTGCCCCGTTCTTCCCACAACTGCTCGAAGGTCTTGCCGCCTTCTTCCAGCATACCGGTAATGTGCCGCTTTTGCGCATCGGTGGCAAACACGCCCGGCAACAGGTTGTTGATCGTAACGTTATGGCGCACTGTTTGACGCGCCAGTCCGGCCACAAAGCCCACCAGTCCCGATCGCGCGCCGTTGGATAGCCCCATTTCCAGCTGCGGGGTTTTGACGCTGCGCGAGACGATGTTGACGATGCGACCGAACCGGCGGTCGATCATGCCATCGACGGTGCGCCGTATCATTTCGATGGGTCCCAGCATCATGGAGTCCAGCGCCTGGTGCCAATCGGCAATGGACCAGTCGCGAAAATCACCCGGCAAAGGGCCGTCGGCATTGTTGACCAGAATATCCGGCGCCGGGCACGCAGCCAGGGCGGCGTTTCGGCCGTCTTCGGTGGTGATGTTGGCCACCACGTAATCAACCGGATGACCTGTCTGGCCCTGGATTTCCGAGGCGGTTTGTTCAAGCGTGGCCAGTGTGCGCGCGGCGATGACCACGTGCGCGCCTTCCTGCGAAAACCGCTGGGCGCAGGCGCGGCCCATGCCGCGGCTGCCGCCGAAAATCAGCGCTGTTTTACCGTTAATACCGAGATCCATCGTTCTGCCTTTCTGTTATTCCATTGCTAGATCAAACGTGAACGTTACTGACGTTGCATGCCGCGTAAAACTAAGGTTGGCGCTTGGTTTTCGCGTTCACGCTTGAGGCGGCTATGGACGTAAATGTTAAACCGACTTCAGCTCGGGC
>DATCVA010000290.1:0-2282 GCA_036567205.1 Eoetvoesiella sp.
ATTGTGGTTGGACACAATGCCGGCGATTTCCACCGGCAACTGCCCGCTATGCTGGCGAAACAGCAAGTCGTTCAAGCAATGCCCCTGGCGGCTGACCAGGATCAGCAGGCGCGCTTTGCGCTGAGCGTCATAAATCTGCGCCTGCATGTCGAATCTTTCGGCAACCGATGCAAACGACTTTTCCAGCTCATTCACGTCGGCGGGATGAGGCAGGTGAAAGTGCACCCGTAGAAAAAAGCGCTCCGTTTCCAGGTCGCCGAACTGCTGGGCATCAATGATGTTGCCATGCAAATTCAGAAGCCAGCCGGATACGCTATGCACAATGCCGATACGGTCAGGACAGGAAAGGGTAAGTATGTAATCGTTCATCGTTAAAACTCAAGCAACTAGATAGAGGTGTTTGTGAGGGCTGCGCGGGTGGCTTGAGCCAACGCCAGGCAGGCGGTGAGCCCAGGGGATTCAATGCCGAACAGGTTTACCAGGCCAGGTATGCCATGAGTAGCGGGCCCCGAAATCATGAAGTCGGCAGCGGGTGAGCCTGCGCCGACAATCTTGGGGCGTATCCCGGTGTAGCCGGGATTGAGCGCGCCATCGGGCAGCGCTGGCCAGTAACGGCGGACCGCGTCGTAGAAAGTGTCTGCGCGACGAGGGTCCAGCGAATAGTCCTCATGGTCTATCCATTCCGTATCCGGGCCGAACTTGGCTTGTCCGCCCAGGTCCAGAGTCAGGTGTACGCCTAGCCCTGCGCTGTCGGGCATGGGGTAGATCAGTCGGTTGAACGGAGAGCGTCCTGACAGTGTGAAATAGCTGCCTTTGCAATAGTAGGCTTGCGGAATATGTTGCTGGGGCTGGCCTTGCAATTTGCGGGCGACGGAAGGGGCCGATAAACCGGTGGCGTTGATCACGCAGTTGGCAGTCAGCTCCATGGGTTCATCGCCTTCGAACTGCAGAAGGAATTCGCCCGAATCCAGGACTCGGCCTTGGCTGAATCGAGTGTGGAAAACGCATTGAGCGCCATGGTTTTCTGCGTCGCCCTGTAGTGCCAGCATCAATGCATGGCTGTCGACTATACCTGTGGATGGCGAAACAAGGGCGGCATCGCATGCTAGCGCGGGTTCAAGCTCGCGCGCTTGCGCGCCGCTGATTTCATAGAGGTCGTCAACGCCGTTCAGCCTTGCCCGCTGGGCGATTTGTTCCAGTTGCGCACTTTGGGCAGGGGTTGCCGCTACGATCAGCTTGCCCAGGCGGCGGTGGGGTATGCCGCGTTCTTGGCAATAGTCGTACAGCAAATGTTTGCCCGCTACGCATAGCTGCGCCTTCAGGCTGTTTTGCGGATAGTAAATCCCTGCGTGTATCACTTCCGAATTACGTGAACTGGTGCCTGTGCCGATGGCTTCGGTGGCTTCAACCACCAATACCTCGCGGCCTGCCGAGGCCATTTCGCGTGCTATTGCCAAGCCGACGACGCCGGCTCCCAAGACGACGCAGTCTATGTCTGCTGCCATGTTATGTCCTGAATAATGTGTGTGCCCGTACCGGTTTCCTAGTCGTGGGACATAGGCTCGGTAGAAGGGGTCAGGTCAAAGTCGCCGGCGTGATAAACCAGCGGTTGGTTGAAGCTGCGCTGGCAACGCTCTACCTGACCAATGAAAATAAGGTGATCGCCAGCTTCGTGCTGAGTGACATTACGGCATTCGAACCAGGCGGCGCATTCGGGGTCGTCCAGCATCAGCGTGCCGCCTGGTGCGTGTGTCAGCGCCACGTTGTTGAATCGCCCGGCCTGCGGACCGTAGGCGAATTGCTTGGCCAGATGCAGTTGTGTTGCAGACAGCACGTGGATCACGTAACGCTCGGCTTGCTGGAAATGACGCAGCGAAGACGCCGCTTTGGACAGGCTCCAAAGCACCATGGGCGGTTCAAGGGAGACTGAATTGAAAGAGCTGATTGTCAACCCGATGGGGCGTTGACCATCGCAGGCTTCGGTTGTGATGATAGTGACACCCGTCGCAAAACGGCCTAGCGCCGAGCGAAAGAAAGCAGCATCGAAATCGGGTGGAGTTGCAATCATGGCGGCCTTGTTCAGTCCCGGCGCTTAAGGCGCCAAGCGCGAGTGCGACCACGGGCCGTCGGCCTCGCGCTGGAATACCAGGCGGTCGTGCAGGCGTGAGGGACGGCCTTGCCAGAACTCGACATAGTCGGGCTTCAGGCGGTAGCCGCCCCAATGTTCGGGGCGGGCGGGGTTGGCGCCCAGTGACTCCGTCAAGGTAAGCGTGCGGGCTTCG
>DATCVA010000291.1:0-20856 GCA_036567205.1 Eoetvoesiella sp.
AAGGCGATTTTTTCGCCTGCCGGTACCGGCACGGACAGCGGCGCGCAAGACAAAGATGTGTTCCTTATGGATTCGTATAACTTCATGACGCCGATCGACGAGTCCAATACGCGGTATTACTGGTTTCAGATGCGTAACTTCAGTCCCAGCGACCAGCATGTGTCCCAGCAATTTGCGGAAGATGTGCGTCATGCTTTTGAGGAAGACCGTGCGGTGCTGACCGCGGTCCACCAGGGCATGACCCATAAACGCACACCCAATATCAACTTGCCGCAAGATGCCGGCCCATTGCGCTTCAGGCGCAAGCTTGCCGAACTGATCTCCCTGGAACAGGATGATCAGCGTCTTTCTTCGCCATCGGCAATCGCTTCTGAACAAGCTTGATGGTCTTCAGGCCTTAGGTAAGCGAAAGCGCTCGGGGTCGGGGCCGTGGCGTGCACCTGGGTCGTCCAGTACCGCAATGGCGGCCATGTCTTCGTCGTCGAGTGCGAAGTCGTACACATTAAAGTTTTCTTTAATTCGGCTGGGCGTAATCGATTTGGGAATGACGATATTGTTCAGCTGAATATGCCAGCGCAGTATGACTTGCGCCACAGAGCGTTGATGCTTGTGCGCAATTTGTGTCAGTACCGGGTTGTCCCAAAGTGCGCCATGGCCCAGCGGGCTCCATGCCTGCGTAACAATACCTTGGTCGTCATGGTAGTCGCGCAGTTCTGCTTGTTGAAAGCGCGGGTTCAGTTCAATTTGGTTCACCACCGGAATAACGCCGGTTTCGTCGAGCAGGCGTTGCAGGTGGTTAATGTTGAAGTTGGCCACGCCCAGCGACTTTATGCGGCCTTCGTCGTGCAGTTGAATCATGGCTTCCCAAGACTTAACATACAAGTCTGTCTTGGGCACAGGCCAATGAATCAAATACATGTCGACGTAATCCAGTTTTAATTTTTCCAGGCTTTCGTCGAAGGCGGCCATGGTTTCATCGTATCCGTGACGGTCATTCCAAAGCTTGGTGGTAATAAATAATTGATCACGGTCTATGCCGCAATTTTTGATTGCGTCGCCAACGCTCGCTTCGTTGCCGTAAATAGCGGCAGTATCAATAAGCCGATAGCCGACGTCAATAGCCGTTTTAATGACCGCTTCAGCATCCGTTTCGATTTGCCAGACGCCAAAGCCTAATTGCGGGGCCTTGTTGCCATCGTGAAACGTTACATAGGGTGGGATGTTGCTGGACATGTAAGTCTCCGTATTGTGAACAGGGTATGCTGGGCCTTTCGAGCCCATCAGTAACGAAGTTCGATCATTTGATTATACGTATGTTAAAAAGCCGTTCGGAAGCGTGGAAAAACATTCTGCCCACGGTGGGAATTACCGGAAAGCAGGGCAGTCGATTATTTTTTAGGAGTAAAAAGTGAGTGTACATACCGACGTAAAGCGCATTAGCGTGCCGCAGTTAATAGCATATAAGGGCCAGCAGAAGATTGCGGCTCTTACTGCTTATACGGCTCCGTTTGCGCGCTTGTTCGACGATTATCTCGATCTGATATTGGTGGGCGACTCAACGGCCATGGTCGGTTATAACCTGCCCAATACACTTTCGATAACTGTCGACCAAATGGCCGCTCACGGCGCAGCAGTGGTGCGTTCTACGCAACGCGTGTGCGTTATTGTCGATATGCCGTTCGGCAGTTACCAGGAATCCCCGCAGCAGGCATTTGCCAATTGCGCCAAGGTGCTCGCGGCCAGTGGCGCCGATGGTATAAAGATGGAAGGTGGCGAGGCGCTTGCGCCGACCACAAAGTTTTTGGTGGAGCGTGGTGTTCCCGTGTTGGCTCACGTCGGCCTGATGCCGCAATATGTGAATACCATGGGGGGCTTCAAAGCCCAGGGCATGACCGAAGAGGCCGCCGAGCGCATCCTGCAGGACGCGCTGGCGCACGAGCAGGCTGGCGCTTTCGGCGTGGTCCTGGAAGGGGTTGCCGAGTCGCTGGGCCGCCGTATTACGGAACGTTTAACGATTCCGACGATAGGAATCGGGGCGTCGCCAGCATGCGATGGCCAGATCCTGGTTGCTGAAGACATTCTGGGCCTGAGCGGCGACCGCATTCCCAAGTTCGCCCGGCAATTTGCCGATGTGGGCGCGGCTATTCGTTCAGCGGCCGAGCAGTATGCCAACGAGGTGCGCGGCGGCACATTCCCTGGGTTGGAAAATTGTTTCGGCGTTAAAAAATAGGGCAGAAGGAAAATCAGGGTGATTCAGTTAAATCCGGAAGTAACTATGGGCTTGTTGGCCTTGCTTGGCTTGCTGCTGGGGGTATTGGGCGCTGCCCTGTATTTCAGAAAGACGCTTGCCGCGATCCGCAACGAACTGAGCGTCAGCCAGGCCACGCAACAGCAGCGTACCGAGGCGCTGGCCGCGCTGCGTGGCGAGTTCGACCAGGCTAGAAGCCGGTATATCGATCTGGATGCTGAAAAAGACCGTCTCGACCGTGAATTGGCGCGTATGCAGTCCGATGCACAAAGCCTGCGCGAGCGGCTGGGAGAAAGCCGGGAAACCCTGGCGCTTAAAGAGCGCGAGTTGCAAAGCACCACAGAGCGTCTGGCCGAACTTGACAAGGAATTGACCCGGTTGGGCACCACACATGTCGAAAAGCTGGCCAATTTCGAAGAGCTCAAACAGTCATTCGAACAGTCCAGGCAACAGCTTAAAACCGAGTTTCAAAATCTGGCCAATCAGATTCTGGAAGAAAAAGGCAAGACGTTCGCGCAAAACAGCCAAAGCTCGCTGGATGCCTTGCTTAAACCGTTTCGCGAGCAAATTCACGGTTTTCAGCAACGGGTCAATCAGGTTCATGACGAGGCTGTCAAAGGCAATGTATCGCTGGGAGCCGAGATCAAGCAGGTGCTGGAAATCGGTTTGCGCATGAGCGCCGAGGCCAACACACTGGCCACGGCGCTAAAGGGCGATAAAAAGACCACCGGCAATTGGGGCGAGGTTCAGCTTGAAAAAACGCTGCAGCTGGCTGGCCTGGTTAAAGGCGACCATTACGAGCCGCAGGCACGTTTTAGGGACGAACAGGGAAACAGCCGCCAGCCGGATTTTGTGGTCAAGCTGCCCGACCAGAAACACATGGTTATTGACAGCAAAGTGTCGCTGGTCGATTACGACCGGGCTATTGGCGCGGAGTCCGAGAACGAGATGCAGCTTGCTCTTGACGCTCATGTCAGGGCGGTCAAGAACCATATCGATGATCTGTCCAAAAAGGACTACAGCAATCTGATCGGCATGCGCAGCCCCAGCTTTGTGCTGATGTTTATGCCCATCGAGCCGGCCTACATCGAGGCCATGAAGCAAAATAAAGACCTGTTCAACTACGGCTACGAGCGTAATGTGATCCTGGTATCGCACACCACGCTGATGCCTATTCTTAAAACCGTAGCCAATTTATGGATGGTGGCTCGTAGCAACGAGCAGGCGCACGAGCTAAGTGCGCGCGCAGGCGAAATCTATAATCAAGTTGTGGTTGTGGCTGAAAACCTTAAAAAGCTGGGCGATACGCTTGGCACAGTCAGCAATCACTACAACCGCACGGTTGTATCGCTGGCTGGCAAGCAAGGGCTATATGGCAAGGCCTCGCGTTTTAACGAGCTCTCGGCCAAAGCCAATAAAACCATGCCCGCGCTGGAACCTATGCATACCGATTTTGAAACGGAACGGCTTGAAGTCGTTGTCGCAAGCCCCCTTATCGAGATGGACAGCGCTTCTGGCGACCAGGGCGCCAAAGCACCCCCGGCTATTGAGGACCAGGTTGCCGATGGCGCGGAAGTAATTGCACAGGTCTCCGATCTTGATAAGTAGTCGTTTAGGGCGTCAGTACGATTTTTCGGCAAGCATCATGGTGCTGGTCGAACATATGATAGCCCTCGGCGGCTTGAGATAAGGGCAGTCGATGAGAAATAATAATGTCGGGGGTTAGCTTGCCTTCCTCAATAAAACGCAACAGTTCGGGCAAATAGCGTTGAACATGGGTTTGGCCGGTTTTTACAATCAGGCCTTTCTCAAAGATGTCGCCGAAGTGGAAGCCATGAATAAAACCAGCATAGACGCCGGGCACACTGATAACCCCGCCGCGCCGCACAGCAGCAATGCATTGCCGTAGCGCCTTGCCGCTGCTGCCTTCGATTTTTAGCGTCGACATTACGGTATCAGCAGTGCTGCCCTCGGCCTCGAAGCCAACCGCGTCAATGACGGCGTCCACGCCGCGGTTGGAGGTCTGGGCAATAATTGTTTCCTCGGCATCTTCCCCGATTTCGAAGTTAATGGGAATGACTCCGTAATTGTCGGCGGCAAACTGCAGCCGGTAATCGTGGCGATCGATCATATAGATAATTTCGACACCCAGCATCCGGGCGCACGCGGCGGCCATCAAGCCAACGGGGCCGGCGCCAAATATCGCCAGGCTCGAACCGGGGCCCACCTGAGCGTTAAGGACAGCTTGATAGCCGGTGGGCAAGATATCGGTAAGAAACAGCACACGCTCATCGGCTAAAGAGCCAGGAACCTTGAAGGGCCCGAAATTGGCTTTGGGCACCCGAACATATTCGGCCTGCCCGCCCGGCACGCCGCCGTAAAGATGGCTGTAGCCGAATAGCGCAGCGCCATGACGGACACTTTTATGGCTGATAATAGCGCCGGTGCCGGTGTTGGTGGTTTCGCACGCTGCAAACAATTTCATAGAGCAAAAATAACATCGGCCGCAAGCGATAACGAAAGGGACAATGACACGATCCCCGGGTTCCACAGCGCGTACGTCAGTGCCTGTTTCTTCGACAATTCCCATGAATTCATGCCCAATGATGTCGCCCTGTTTCATGGCTGGAATTTTTCCGCGATATATGTGCAGATCGGAACCGCAAATCGCGGTTGCCGTGACACGAAGCAAAAGGTCGTCAGCCGCATGGATTTTCGGGTCGGCGACGGTTTCTACACGTACGTCTTTGGTGCCGTGATAGGTCAGCGCTTTCATGGGCAACTCCGGTTTATGGGCTCGCCGCCTGGCGAAGGCCCCTTCAGTGGCATGGGTGTCATGCTTTTTCCGTGCTCCGTTACCAGCCCGGGCCTTGCGCTATTCAGCAAGTAGTGTTCCCACGGCGGTTCCTGAGGCGCAGGATTGCTTTTGCAAGGCAAGCGAAGTCAACAAAGTGCGCGTTTGATATAGAAACGGAATTACACTGAACAGGTCTGTTTCTTTAAAGGCCTGTTCATGCAAAATTCTTTTCTCGATCATGTACAAAACCAGATCACGCAATTACGTGCCGATGGTTTCTATAAGGCCGAGCGCATTATGGCCAGTCCTCAGGCGTCGCAGGTAAAACTGGCTGACGGTTCACAGGTCTTGAATTTTTGCGCTAACAATTATTTAGGGCTTGCCGATGATAAACGCTTGATTGAGGCGGCCAAACAAGGCTTGGACGAAGCGGGGTTTGGGTTGGCGTCGGTGCGTTTTATTTGCGGCACCCAAACGGCGCATAAAGACCTGGAAGGTGCATTGGCCCGGTTTTTAAGAATGGACGATGCTATTTTGTATTCCAGTTGTTTCGACGCCAATGGCGGACTGTTCGAGGTCTTGCTTGACGAGAATGATGCCGTTATCAGCGACGCCTTGAACCATGCCAGCATTATCGACGGCGTGCGTTTATGCAAGGCGAAACGCTACCGTTATAACAACAATGATATGGCCGACCTCGAAGCGCAGCTTCAACTGGCTGACAAGGCTGGCGCCCGCTTCAAGCTAATTGCCACCGATGGCGTGTTTTCCATGGATGGAATCGTGGCTGATCTGAAATCCATTTGTGACCTGGCCGATCGCTACAAGGCCATTGTCATGGTGGACGATTCGCACGCGGTGGGTTTTATGGGTGACGGCGGCCGCGGCACGCCGGAGCACTGTGGAGTCGATGGGCGCGTGCATATTCTTACTGGCACTTTGGGCAAGGCCTTGGGTGGCGCTTCGGGGGGCTATGTGGCTGCCCATGCCTCGGTCGTTGAGTTGCTGCGGCAGCGTTCGCGTCCTTATTTGTTTTCCAATACGCTGGCGCCAAGCATTGTGGCGGCGTCGCTACGTGTTTTGGAACTATTGCAAAGCAACGAAGGCCGGGTCCTGCGTGAACGCGTTCATGCCAATGGCCGGCGGTTTCGCGTTGCTATGGAAAAGCTGGGTTTTACATTGGTGCCGGGCCAGCATCCGATTATTCCGGTGATGTTTTTTGATGCGCAAATAGCGGGTCGTGTCGCTCAGGAATTATTGGCCGAAGGGGTGTATGTCATTAGCTTTTCGTATCCGGTCGTACCAAAAGGCCAGGCGCGGATTCGAACACAAATGAGCGCTGCACATACGTCCGATCAAATTGACAGTGCGGTGGCCGCCTTCGAGCGGGCCGGACATCGTTTGGGCCTGATTTCTTAGGAGCGTATTATGCGGGCACTTGCCAAACTTGCACCCACAACCGGTCTGACGCTTACACAGGTGGATCGGCCTGTGGTCGGGCATAACGACGTCCTGATCCGTATCAAAAAAACAGCCATTTGCGGTACGGACATTCATATCTGGAAGTGGGACGACTGGGCCAGCAAAACCATACCGGTACCTATGCATGTGGGCCACGAGTACGTGGGCGAAATCGTTGAGATCGGACAAGAAGTGCAGGGCTTTAAAGTCGGCGACCGGGTGTCTGGAGAAGGCCATATTACTTGTGGCTACTGCCGGAATTGCCGTGCAGGCCGGCGTCATTTATGCCGCAATACCTCGGGCGTGGGGGTGAATCGTCCCGGTTCGTTTGCCGATTACCTGGCTATCCCGGCATTCAATGCGTTCAAGATTCCTGACGATGTGCCGGATGAGCTGGCGGCTATTTTTGATCCGTTTGGTAACGCGACCCATACTGCGTTGGCCTTTAACCTGGTGGGTGAAGACGTCTTGATTACCGGGGCCGGGCCTATTGGCGCCATGGCGGTTGCTATTGCAAGGCATGTGGGCGCGCGTAATGTCGTTATCACCGACGTCAACGATTACCGTCTGGATTTGGCTCGCAAAATGGGTGCAACCCGCACAGTCAATGTCATGCGCGAGTCTCTGGTTGATATCATGAGCGAACTGCATATGAACGAAGGCTTTGACGTGGGCCTCGAGATGTCGGGCGTGCCCAGTGCCTTTACCGCCATGCTCGAACATATGAATCATGGCGGTAAAATTGCCATGCTGGGTATTCCGCCTGCGGATTTTGGCGTGGACTGGACCAAGGTTATTTTTAAAGGGCTTGAAATCAAGGGAATATACGGACGCGAGATGTTCGAGACCTGGTACAAAATGGTGGCGATGCTGCAAAGCGGCCTGGATTTATCGCCAATTATTACGCACCGCTACTCGGTCGACGATTACCAGGCTGGCTTTGAGGTGATGTTGTCGGGGCAAAGCGGTAAAGTGATTCTGGACTGGGCCGCTTAAATTATTCCATTTCCAAATCAACCGTGAACTGTGTCGGCTTCGCTTGCCGTACAAATGTACTGTCTGCACTCGCCTTCGTGTTCACAATTGATTTGGAAACGGAATTACATCATGGGTAAACCCAACAATGTGGAACGGATGTTAAATGCGCCTTTGCCCATGAGAAACGGGGTTGCGCCTAGCCGGGTGTATTTGCCGCCTGGAAAATGGCCGACTTTGCTCGACTTTTTGTCTGAACGTTTTAAGTATATTGCGCCTGAAATCTTGCTTGAGCGTCTGGTCCGGGGTGAGATCGTAGATGATGCCGGAGCTGCGCAAAAGGCCGACGGCACGTATAAGCCGCAGCGCTGGCTTTGGTACTACAGAGAGGTTCCCAACGAACCTGTCGTGCCCTTTGAGTTAACAGTGCTGCATCAGGACGAGCGGCTGGTAGTGGCCGATAAACCCCATTTTTTGGCCAGCATTCCCGGAGGGCGTTACTTGCGGGAAACGGCATTGACCCGTCTGCGCAGTTTATTGGGTCTTCCTTTGCTAACTCCTGTTCATCGCCTGGATCGCGACACCGCGGGTGTGATGCTTTTTTGCGCCGATCCTTCGGCGCGTGGCGCTTATCAAACCCTGTTTCAATCGCGTAATGTTCAAAAAGAGTACGAAGCTATAGCGCCCTGGCATTCTGGCTTGGATTTGCCCCGGGTGCATCGCAGTTGTATTCACACGAAATCAACGCACTTTACGATGTTCGAGGCAGAGGGCGAGCCGAATAGCGAAACGGTTATTGAGCTTATTGGCCAATGGGGGCATTTGGGGCATTATCGTTTGCGTCCGCACACAGGCCGTAAGCACCAGTTGCGAGTGCATATGAGTGCATTGGGTATTCCGATTTGCAATGACGGATTTTATCCGGAGCTGCTTGAGTATCAGGCCGATGACGACTTTACACGGCCATTGCAGTTACTGGCTCGCGCGGTTGAGTTTAAAGACCCGTTTACGGGTAAGGTTCGCCGATTCGAGAGCCAGCGGCAGCTTGAGTTTTTGGCCAGTAAGTAAAGTGGATGTCCGGGGTTAATTCGACCCGGAGTCCGGTACCAGAATGATTTTTCCTAGCAACTGGGCTTGATCAAGCAACGTATGCGCCTGTTGCGCCTGTGATAAAGGCAGCGCCGTGGGGGCAGGAGGCGCGATGCGGCCACTGGCCAGTAAATCGATCGCCTGCTGCATCAGGCCTCGCCGTACGGCGGGTACGTCGTCGAGCGTGTGGATGGAATAGCACCGCAAGCCAAGGCTGCGTCCGCCATACCGGCGCAGCACTTCCAATAGGTTTTCAGTGGGCAGCCCCCCCAGCGCGTTATACGAGAGCACCGTTCCCAGTGGGGCCAGAAGCTCGAAGTTACTTATAAAGTCGGGCCCCCCTACGTGATCAAGCACCAGATCCACCCCTTGGCCTTGGGTGAGCAGATGTACTTGCTTACGGACATCCTGGCTTGAACGGTCTATTACCGGCAACTGATGCCACTGTTGCGAGTACTGGGTTTTTGTCATCGTGCTGGCGGTTCCGATGGCGGTAATTCCATTCTGTGCGGCCAACTGCATAAGGGCGATGGCCACGCCGCCCGCCGCGCCATGAACGAGAATGGACCGCACGGGAGCCAGACCCGATTCAAATAACAGTGCGCCAGCGATCTGGTAATTGGGCAGCGAGATTGCATCGTGGTCGCTTACGCTATCGGGCAATCGGAAGACAGCATTTGCCGGTACGCAGATCGCTTCTGCATAGCAGCCTCCGCGCTGGGTGAGTTCGCGTGAACTTACCAGCACCCGTTCGCCTACCGTCCAGTGGGCGCCTGCCTGCGCGCCCACCTCGACGATCTCGCCCACCATTTCGTTACCCGGGATCGCAGGCAGTGCAGGCATCCAGCGGTAGATTCCCTGACGGATCAGAGCGTCGGGCTTGCCGACTCCGATGACACGTGCCCTGACCAGCAAGTCGCCTGGGCCCGCCTGCGGAGTCGGTAGATCGATGTACTTCAATACCTCTGGTCCACCTGGCGCATGTATCTGGATTGCCTTCATCTTTCGTCCGTTTGTAATAGCGTGATTTAACTGCTTGTTGCGCCAGACTCTTTAATGACGCGCGCCCACTTGGCCACTTCCTTGTTCACATGTTGAGTGAACTGCTGGACGGAGCTGCCAACCGGTTCAGAACCTTCTTTTAAAAGTACGGCTTTGAACGCCGGGTCGTTGATTATCGAGAGCATGGTGTCACTGAGCTTTCTAATGACTTCTGGCGGCGTATTTGCAGGTGCGAAAATGCCTTGCCATGAGTTGATTTCAAACGCAGGGAAGCCTGATTCCGCAATTGTCGGAATGTCTGGCAGCGAGGGAGCCCGTTCTTCGGTTGTGACAGCGATGGCGCGCAGCTTGCCTGATTTAATATGCGGCAACATTGCCGGAAGAAGTCCGAAATGTGCATTAACATGGCCAGCCAGCAAGTCGTTCAGCACCGGTGCGTTGCCTTTGTACGGAACATGAACCATGTCGATCTTGGCCATTGTCTTGAACATTTCGCCCGCCAAATGCGGTGACGTGCCAATTCCGGACGAGGCGTAGTTCAGCTTGCTGGGCGTGTTTTTAGCCAGCGAGATGAACTCTTGCAAATTCTGCGCCTTTAAAGCCGATGGTACAACCAGCACAAGCGGAAGAGAAGAAATCTGGGTGATGGGTTGCAAGTCTTTAATCGGATCGAACGACACATTGGACTGCAGGTTTGCATTGATCGCCAAAGAGATCGTGCTTACCAGAAGAGTATATCCGTCGGGTTTGGACTTGGTTACCCAACCGGTGCCAATAGTGGAGCCGGCTCCTGGTTTGTTCTCTATGATTACCGTAGTTTTGAGTTGAGTGGAGAGTTTTTCGCCTATCGTTCGACCGATAAGATCGGTACTGCCCCCCGCGGCGAATGGCACCACTATGGTGATTGGCTTGGACGGATAGGGTTCGTCCTGCGCGGCGGCGCTTGATGCGCCCAGTCCTATTAACGTGTACAGACCAATATTTAGCAAGATATGTTTCATGGTTTGTCTCCTGAGTTTCATTCTGGCGATGCTGTTTTTATGCTGTTCTTAATTGGGTGTTGCTGCTGCCCGGGTGTCTTCGACGACGGGGTTCGCCAGCACTCCGATGCCTTCAATTTCTACGCGCATGGTGTCGCCCACATTGGCCAGTAGCGGTGGATTGTGATACATGCCCGGCCCCGGGGGCGAACCCGTGGAAATTACATCGCCTGGCTCGAGTGGAAAAACGCGTGAAAGCTCGGCGATGAACTGACGGACCGTAAAGAGCATTTCTGATGTGTGTGCTTGGCATACCGGACGCTCGTTGATGTAGGTGCGCACCGTGAGGTTCTGCGGATCGGGGATTTCATCGCTGGTTACGATCCAGGGGCCCATCGGGCAAAAGGTTTCGAACCCTTTGGAAATGAGCAATAAGCCCTGTGCTTGTAAACAGCGTGCCGATACATCGTTGATAATGGTGTAGCCCGCTACGTAGTCCAGCGCGTCGGCTTCATCCACGAAGTATGCACGACGTCCGATGACAGCCGTCAGTTCGCCTTCGAGATCCAGCTGGCGTACGATTTTGGGATAGATGACGGGCTTGCCTGGTCCGGTAACCGCCGCAGCGAATTTAGAGAAGATATGCGGCATTGGCGGGGTGACGATTTTTTCTGCACGAGCTTTGCCTTCTTCGCGTAATTCATCCAGATGACGCAAATAGTTGCGCCCACCCATCATGATCTTTCCTGGTTTGGGCACAGGCGCCTGAAGGTCTGCGTCGGCCAGGTCCGTGGCCGGCCCGACACCTCCTGCTTCCACGTAGCGATCAACAGCGGCGCGGGCGCATCGCATGCTGGCTTCACCGCCTTTCAGGAAACGTACCATGTCATCTGGTAGTTGTTCCGCAGCCGATAAATAGTCGTTCAGACCTATGAGTTTTTGTCCCACCACGGCTCCCAGCCTTACAGCACCTGCGAGTTTGTACGAAGCGAGTTTCATGTTTTTGTCTCTGATGAGTTTTTTAATTTCAGCGACACGGTTGGTTTATTCGTGCGCTGAGCGAATTTCGTTTTTTTTGAAGGATTGGGTATCCCTTGTCCGCCGGGCATCCGCCAACCATGAGTCATTCTCGAAATTGTTTTATACATTAGTGGAGTTTGCATCGGAGGACAAACCATTTAAACTGGGAAGTTGATGAGTTTTCCTGATCAAGTGACTGTATGGCTATTCGACGTCCGCTTCCCAGCATCAAGGCGCTTATCGCGTTTGAGTGCGCAGCGCGCCATGGCAATTTCACACGGGCTGCCGACGAGCTGGCATTGTCCGAAGGCGCTGTTTCGCGGCAAATCGCGATTCTGGAAAGCCTGCTTGGTCAGCAGTTGTTCGCGCGGGTCAAGCGACGGGTGGTGCTAACGCTGGCCGGCGAAGTGTACGCCCGCAAGGTCAAGGGTATGCTTGCCTTGATCGAGCGCGAAACGCTCAGTTTGATGGCCCACGGCGGCAGCGAAAGGGTGCTTGAGCTGGCAGTCTTGCCCACCTTTGCTTCAGAATGGCTGATTCCCCGACTGGAAAGCTTCATGTTGCGCCAGCCGCGCGTATCCGTTTCGATGAGCGTACGGACACAGATGTTTATGTTCGAGACCACCAACTTCGATTGCGCGATTCATTTCGGGCAACCGACATGGCCGGGAGCTTGTGTGGATCCTTTGTTTGGTGAAAGCCTGGTGCCGGTCTGCCGTCCCGGGCTGGTGCCACCGGGCGTTTCGCCAGCGGCGCTATTAGCATTTCCGCTATTACATTCATCCACGCGGCCAAATGATTGGGCTTCGTGGTTTTCACACACGGCAACTGACGCCGCGCCGGCTCGCGTCATGAGCGGCGCTCGCTTCGAGCTGCACTCCATGGTCATCGATGCGGCGAAGGCAGGGCTCGGGGTGGCGCTTTTGCCTCAATTCCTGGTGCAACGCGAGCTTGATCACGGCGGGCTGGTTGTTGCTGTCGAGCGCCAGGTGTTAAGTCGCGATGCTTATTATTTCGTTTATCCTGAAAGCCGGCATGCCGCCGCCCACCTCCAGGTTTTTCGGTCCTGGCTGCTGCAAGAAGCGCATCTATTCGCACAGAGAGTTAACCTGCCTGTAGACTCGGGTAAGCGGCTGAAATGTAACGCTGCGCAAGATTAAAGGACGAACACAAAGGCGAAGCGCAGACAGCCTTTTAGGCCTTTGCCACTCGAAGCCAGCGTTCCACCACATGGACGCAACCCAGCAGAAACAAGTTGATCATTAAATACAAAAGGCCGGCAATGACGAAGGTCTCGATAATGGCGTAACTCTGGTTCATCAAGCGCTTTGCGTAGCCGGTTAGTTCCATGACTGCAATTGTCGAGGCCAGGCTGGTGCCTTTAATGGCCAGCACGATCTCATTGCTGTAGGCGGGTAACGCCTGTCGAATCGCCAACGGGAATACTATTCGGCGAAAGCGCAGGAAAGCGTGCATTCCACAAGCCTTGGCTGCCTCGATCTGCCCCTTCGGTACCGATTGAAATCCACCCCGCAAGACTTCGCTGACATACGCCCCGCTATTGAGTGCAATGGCCAGAATCGCGCAGCGCCCGCCATCGCTGAATAGCCACCAAAGCGCCGGCGTATCGCGCACGAAAGAAAGCGTGCCGATTCCATAATACAAAATAAAAAGCTGCACTAGCAGGGGCGTGCCGCGAAAGCAAGTGCTATAGACGAAGGCAAATCGGGAAAGCGCCGCATTCGGCGAAATACGCATCAGCGCCAGGGCCAGGCCAATGGCCAATGCCAGAGCGATAGAGGTCAGGCCTATATAAACAGTTAGTCCGAACCCTTTGAACAGGGCGGCAATCGTATCCTGGAACAGGGCTTGATCAAACATTAGTGCCCCTTCATTCCGCGGCCGTAGTGCCGTTCGGCCATAACGAAAATGGCCTGGCTGCCTACGCCCACTGTAAAGTACAACGCGCCTGCCATCAGGTATAGAGCCAGGGGTTCGCGGGTGGCGGCCGCTCCGAGCACGGCCGCGCGCATAATTTCGACCAGCCCTACCAGCGAAATAAGCGCTGTATCTTTTAAGGCCGTTTGCCAAACATTGTTTGTGCCGGGCAGTGCATACCAGAACATCTGAGGCACAATAATGCGGTGCAGGCGCTGCCTGCTTGACATGCCGATGGCTTTTGCCGCTTCAATTTGCCCGTTTGGTATTGCGCTAAGCGCCCCGCGAAAGACCTCGACCGCATATGAACCAGAAATCAGGCCGATGGCGACAATGCCGACCAGAATGGGAAACCAGCCCGTTATGGCTTCGTCCCAGCCCATTGTGTCGGCCAGATCCGAAACGGCTTGAATCGAACCAAAGAACAGCAAGTAAATAATAAGTAGTTCGGGAATACTGCGCACTACAGTGGTGTAGCAGCTGACCAGAAAACTGAGCGGTTTAATGCCGGACACTTTTACGCTGGCCCCCGCTATGCCGATAGCAACCCCCAATGCCATGCCAAAGACAGAGATGAACAGCGTCATTGCGGTACCCCGCAACAGTGTCCAGCCCCAGCCCTCGTCCAGTATGTTGAGTATGGTCTCTAGCATTTAAGCGCAGCTTGTAGGCCGGTTATAAGGCAAGGCTTCGCCAGGAAGCCGTGCTTGTGTTGTGCTTTGTCGATGCAGGTCGTTTACGACAAACTATTTTTTGCAAATTTCGTAGTTTGAAATGTCGATGTCGAACCATTTTTCGCTAGATGTCTTAATGGTGCCATCGTTGATCAGCTTGCACAAAGCTGCGTCGATTTTCTGTTTCAGCTCTGGGTTTTTGCTGTTGACTCCGACGCCTATGCCGTAGCCCAGTACTTCGGGGGCGGATGAACCTTTAATCGTCAAGCTGGACAGGGCGAAGTTTTTATCACCGACTTTTTTTAGAAACTTCGATTGCGAGGTCAGGTCGGCAAAGGTAGCATCAAGGCGGCCCGAGTCCAGGTCGATTTGCATCTGGTCCAGTGTTTCGTAGCTTTTGATCTTAAGGCCGGGGGCCGCCTGGTGCAGGTATGCGCCGTGCGTGGTGCCGCCTTGTACGCCAACAGTCTTGCCGTCAAGGGCTTTTAGAAGTTCATCCGTGCTGGTAGCGCTGACTGCCGGGCTGTTTTTAGGTAAAACGAAAATCGCGTCTTCGACGGCATAGGGAATGCTGAATGAAATGCGTTTGCTGCGCTCTGGCGTGACCGACATGCCCGAAATAATCAGGTCAAACCGATTGGCATCCAGCGAAGGGATCAGGCTATCGAACGCTTGCACCACGAAGCGGCACTGCATGTCGAGTTCTTTGCACAGCGCATTGCCCACGTCGGCGTCAAATCCGCTGACTTTACCTGTTGCATCGACCATGCTCCAGGGCGGATATCCGCCTTCGGTGCCAATTTTCAGGGTGCCGGCCGCCGAGGCGATGTTCAGGCCCAGCAAGGCCAGGCCGCCGCAGAGCACAAGTTTTTGTACAAATGGTTTGATCACAAGAGTTTTCCTTTCTTATAGGGGCTGTTGGTGTTGCCCCAACAGGCTACTGCAACGGTTGTAAGAATTGACGCAAGCGTTCTGATCGGGGATGCTCAAAAACCTGCTCCGGCTTTCCGATTTCTTCGACCAGTCCATTATGCATAAAGATAGTCTGGTCTGAAACTTCACGTGCGAATTTCATTTCGTGCGTTACCAAAATCATGGTGCGCCCTTCGTCGGCCAATTGGCGTATTACTTTAAGTACCTCGCCCACCATTTCGGGGTCCAGTGCCGAGGTTGGTTCGTCAAACAGCAGAACGTCGGGGTTCATGGCCAGGGCACGGGCAATGGCCACACGCTGCTGTTGTCCACCGGACAGTTCAGCAGGATAGGCATCTTGTTTTTTCGATAAGCCAACCTTGGCGAGCAAGCTCAACGCGTATTCGGTAGCATCCTGCTTGCTGATATGCTGGACATGAACCGGGCCTTCAATAATATTTTGCAAGACGGTCCGGTGCGACCAAAGATTAAAGTTTTGGAACACCATGCCCAATTTGGCTCGCACCCGATCCAGTTTTTTCGGATCGCCGGTTACGGCTTCACCGTTACGGCGTTTGCGGCTGCGCAGAACGTCGTTGCCGATATGGACCTCGCCTTGATCGGGGACCACAAGGTGGTTGATGCAACGCAAAAGTGTACTTTTGCCTGATCCCGATGCACCGATAATCGACAGCACATCGCCTGGACGGGCCGTAAAGGAAATGCCTTTAAGAACCTCGTTCGGGCCAAAGGATTTGTGGATGTTGTCGACTTTGACGGCGTACGCTGGCGCGGTGCTAGACATTAGCACAGCCTCGCGATGCGGAAAATCGGGGTGAACGGTAACAATGGTTCATGGGGCAATTGGTTTTTACGCAACCCATGATTTTACCTGTAGAAATTTTTGTTGTTTTTTGCCGGCACATTAATTATAAGGTGCTTGGGTGTAAGTCTCGCTGGGCTGTCCAAGCACTACGGCTTGCTGATTATGCTGAAGCAGTTTGCGTGGTGTACGGCCTTCCTCGCTGGGGGGAAGGCCGAAAAGACCTTGGCCAAAGGCGAATAGGGCGACATTGGCCGCAACGATCAACAAAAATAAAAAACGCATGTCTGTGTGTATTCGATTGAAAAGACTGTCAAGTAATTAGTGCCGGCTCGGGGGCACAATTACGATTGTGCAAGTAAAGCGGCGAGTCCGTCGAGCACTGGGGTAGGCAGCCATTCTATAGGTGTGGCGGGCAAGTTCATGCGGATCTGGAATGCAGCGATTAGCCGTTGAGCTTCATCTTTTACCACAGGCCAGCCGCCGCCAGCGCTATAGAGGTGGGGCGGTTGATCGAATTGGTCCAGGCCAATCATCCACTGGCGTACGACGGCGCCGGCTTGAGCGGCGGCGATGCCGGTGGTGATGGCCTGGTGAGTATGGGTAGGGTAGGCAGCGGTATCGCCGTTGGCCTCGGGCAGGTTGGCGGTGCCCCTGGCCAGCGAAGAGCGCATCAAGGCCGGTCCGGGGAAAATGAGGCCGCCCCGAAAGGTGCGCTGACCGGCGCCTATGGCGGGGCTGAGTGTATCTATGGTGGTGGCGGTGCCAAAACTGGCCAGGATAATCGCATTGCCTGGGTGTTTTTTAGCCAGTCCCAACATTGCCACCCACCTGTCCGGACCTAACTGGGCGGGGGTGTCGTAAGCGTTATGAACGCCCAGTGCATGTTGTTGACTGCTTATCCACGAAACCGGACAGGAGTGCGATGCCAGACAGGCCTCAATTGCAGCAGCCACCGCTGCTCCGGCCACATTGACGCCAATAGCCGCAGTCGGAATTGCATGTAATTGCAATAGCCAGTTGTTTAGCTGGTCCAGTGTGTTGTGATGCAAGGCCAGGGCGGCTGTTTCGCGTTCGCCCGTGTCTTTTCGCAGCCATCCAAATTTAACGCGTGTATTGCCAGCATCTATTAAAAGAATCATGTTCGCGCCCGCACAGAAATTTCCCCGACTGAAATCGGGATTTCGCCGTCGGGGGTACGTACCAGCAATTGCCCTAGTGAATTGACTCCGCAGGCAATGCCGGCCTGTAGAATGCGGCCGTCGTCGAGTACATGGATATGTTGGCCGCTTAGCGCATCGACGGCGGCGTAGCGGGCAGGAAGCGCGGTGAATCCGTCTCGTATGACGTCATTTACTATGTTGTACCAGGCGCGTGCGATATTGGCGACGATATCGATGGCGCTAACGGTTGCCGCTTGCTGGTCGCTTCCCGCAATTTCAGCCCAGTCCGCCACTTGGCGATTCAACGATTGACTAAGCGCACGGGCATCATCCAGGTTGATGCCAATGCCCATTATGGCGACATGGTGATCCTGCGACAAGCGCGACGTCCCGGCGCGGGTTGCTTCAACCAAAATACCCGCCAGCTTCGAAAATTTCCAGTGGATGTCATTGGGCCACTTCATAAGCAAATGGTTTCGATGGGCCTGCCCAATCAGGCTACGCAACGCTTCGCATGCAGCCAATCCCGCCAGAGGCGAGAGTGTAGGCAGCTGCCGCGATGGCAGAAATACATCGAATGCGCAGGAAAACATAAGATTTGCGCCCGGCCGGTTTTGCCATGTACGCCCCGCGCGCCCTCGTCCACGGGTTTGCTGATGCGCGCCCAGCAGCCATGGCCGGGCCAGTTTTGTTTCGGTTGTGCGCGCGTTGGCCAGCAAATCGGCATTGGTGGAAATGGTTTCCTGTAGCCATTCGATCTGCTGAAAGTGGGGCAGAGCCGTCTGTAACCCCATCATCATGTCGGCAGGGCGAGGCAGCATAGGGGGCGAAGTGGTGATCATGGTGGAATTATAGGGTGCACATTCATGTAAGCTTATGGTTGTTAATCTAGGTTTTCTACTGCTATGTCCAACCATACTGAAAAAGCGTCGTTTCAAGGGGCGGCCGGCCTTATCGACTGTGCCTTCGAGTGGCCCGATGGAACGCCTAAAGGCTGGGCGCTGGTTTTACACCCGCATCCTTTGCATGGGGGTGCGCGCGACAATAAAATCGTAACGACCATTGCGCGCGCCTGCGTGCAGCGCGGCCTGGTCGCGGTAAGGCCTAATTTTCGCGGGGTAGGAGCATCGGCCGGCGAGTTCGACCGCGGCGTAGGTGAAACTGCCGATATGCACGAACTTGTTAAGCAGTTCACTAACGCTTATCCTCAAGAGGCGGCGGGTAAATGGGTGTTGGCCGGTTTTTCCTTCGGGACGTCGGTTGCGGCCCAGCTTTATTCTGTTCTGGCCGAGCAGGGCGCTAAAGTGCCCGATACGCTGATGCTGGTGGGCTCCGCAGTCGAACGCTTCAAATTCCGTGAAATTGCTGTACCGGACGATACTCTGCTGATTCATGGCGAGGTCGACGAGGTTGTACCATTGTCCGAAGCTATGGATTTTGCGCGTGCCCGAGACCTGCCTATGGTGGTGGTGCCCGATGCGTCGCATTTCTTTCATGGCAAGCTGATAGCATTAAGGCAGTTGATACAGTTACGGCTGGTAGCAATGTTTGCACAACTTTAGTAGCAACTAATTTCGTATTTGTTGGACTAAATGGCCTGTGGCCGGTTCTACCGGTCGCCACCACTGCCTATAATGTTGGGCGTTCTGATTCTGGCTGTTTTCTTTTTGGCGGGCACATTTTCCCTTATGTCGATGACTCAATCTGTTACTACTTTTCCCCTAAAATACTCGCGTGGGTTGCTGTTTGCGTTAACGGTAGCCTTTGCGCCGGCCCTGTCCACAGCACAGCAAACCCCGACAGCTCCCGCGGCTGACGCGGTCGCCCAGGGGGCGGTTACACCGGCCCCCGTACGTGCATCTCCTGACAACGGGGTTCTGGCTGTGGCCGATTTGTCATCGATTCCAGCTCCTACTGTTGCCGGCACAGCCTGGCTGACGCTCGATGTTAATAGCGGGCAAATCATCGGTGCATCGAACGCCCAGCAACAAATCGAGCCAGCATCGCTTACCAAGATAATGGCTGCCTATGTGGTTTTTGACGCTCTTGCCAGTAAGCGTATTACGCTCGAGCAAACCTTCCATGTTTCAGAAAAAGCCTGGAAAACCGAAGGTTCGCGCATGTTCATCAACCCCAATAGCCAAGTGTCGGTGGACGATCTGCTGCAAGGCCTGATCGTGCAATCGGGCAACGATGCCACGGTTGCACTGGCTGAAGGGGTTGCCGGTAGTGAATCGGCGTTTGTGGCCCTTATGAATCAGCAAGCGGCCAGAATGGGTCTTAAAGACACCCACTTTACGAATTCGCCCGGTTTGCCCGACCCAACCCACCTTACTACTGTGCACGATCTGGCCATTCTGGCCCGATATTTGGTGGCGGATTTCCCGCAATACCTGCATTACTACAGCCAAAAAGAATTCACTTATAACAAGATCAAGCAGCCTAACCGCAATCGTTTATTGTGGGTCGATCCTACGGTAGATGGTCTTAAAACCGGCCATACCAAGTCGGCAGGCTATTGCCTGGTCTCTACCGCTATGCGTGACGGACGTCGCGTGGTTTCGGTATTGGTTGGGGCAAGCAGCGATTCAGCTCGCAGCGAAAGCAGCCTTAAGCTTCTGAACTGGAGCTTCCAGAATTTCGATACGATCAAATTATTTGATGATGCCCATCCTGCGGTGCAGGCGCGCGTGTGGGAAGGCCAGGTAGAAAGCGTCGATTTGGGCGAGCTTAAGCCTGTGTGGGTTACGGTGCCGCGTGGAAAGGGCCCCGAAATCAAACCGGTTGCGCAATATACCCAGCCTTTAATTGCACCTTTGACCAAAGGCGCCAAGGTTGGCACGGTAACGCTTTCTCTTAATGGCCAGACATTGCGCCAAGAATCCTTGCTGGTGCTTAACGATGTACCCCAGGCCGGCATTTTCAGCCGCATTTACGACAAAATCCTTTTGATGTTCGAGTAAAAAAATGATCCCTGATGTCGATAATGACAGTATTGTTTATTTAAATGGCGAGTACGTGCGCCTTGGCGATGCCAAAGTGTCCGTGTTGGATCGCGGGTTCATCTTCGGCGACGGGATCTACGATGTGGTCCCCGCTTACAAAGGGGTGCCATTTCGCATGGACGGGCATTTGGCGCGGCTTGAACGCAGCCTTGCTTCTATTGGCATCAATGTGGGCTGGACCCGTAAGCAGTGGGAAGAGCTCGTGCTTAACATGCTGGAACGTTCTCCTCTTGATAACAGCATGGTTTATATCCAGGTTACACGTGGTGTGGCCAAGCGCGATCACGGGTTTCCCGCCAATGCGACGCCAACGATTTTTTGCATGGTCTCGCCTTTCACGCGACCCGGCCAGGCTGCACGCGAGCAGGGGCTTACCGCCGTTTCGGTGCCGGATGTTCGTTGGCTGCGGTGCGAAATCAAGTCTGTATCGTTGCTGGGTAATGTTTTGGCCAAGCAGCAGGCGGTCGATGCAGGCGTCGACGAGGTCGTGCAATTTCGGGATGGTCATTTATCGGAAGGTGCATCGTGCAATGTGTGGATGGTTAAAAACGGTACCTTGCTTGCGCCTCCGCGCGATAATCTGATTCTTGAAGGCATTCGTTTTGGTGTGCTCGAAGAGCTTGCCAACGAAGCTGGCATTCCTTTCCAGTCGCGTCCTATTTCCGAACAAGAGGTCGAGCAAGCCGACGAAATCATAATGACGTCGGCCACTAAGGAAGTGTTGCCTATTGTCACGTATAACGGTAAGCCGGTTGGTACTGGCAAGCCC
>DATCVA010000292.1:0-5278 GCA_036567205.1 Eoetvoesiella sp.
GCGGGATCTATCTGGTTAGAGCATCGGCCAAATTTCCGGCGGCGATGGTAGTGGCCTTCAAGCAATGGATCGAATCCAAGTTTATTCCTGACCCACCTTGGGATATCAGGCTCGGTTAAATATCATTTTCATCTAAAGCAATTGAAGGTCCGTTGTTCAAAGGTGTCGCTCTCTCTAACATCGCCCTGCCTTTTTGCCGTCCTCAACTACTATGCAGTTTTCCTCGCCTTTGGGCTGGGAGGAGACTCTGGGCTGGCGGAACTGCGCAACACACTCGACGTACTCGCACGTCCCCCTAACGACTGAGCGTCGCACTCAACAACCCAAGGAGAATATTCATATGAAGATCGGAATTATCGGCGCCGGCAATATTGGTGCAACCGTTGCAAAAAAACTTGCGGCTAGCGGTCACGATGTGAAGCTGGCCAATTCGAGAGGACCGGAAACGATCCGCGACCTTTGTCCGCGTCCGGCATAAAGCGAGTCAGGTTCACCAAGGGTAACGATTTCACCAAGAAGAATAACTATGGAACTCATCGATATCATCTTGACGGCGGGGCGCTCCGCCGTCGACATTGCGTTCTTTTTGCTGCTGCCAATAATGGTCGTGATGTTGTTCCTCATGCGGATGTTGGAGGCATGGGGAGTGTTGGACTGGATAGTGGTGCGATTAGCGCCAATCCTTAAACCGGCTGGTTTAACGGGACTTAGTGTATTCGCGGCGCTGCAAGTGAATTTCGTAAGTTTTGCGGCGCCGATTGCGACGCTGAGCATCATGCAACATCGCGGTAGCTCGGATCGACATTTAGCAGCTACGCTCGCTATGATCCTGGCAATGGCGCAAGGCAATGTAATGTTTCCCTTTGCCGCAATCGGCTTGCATTTAGGGCCGACCTTGTTGTTTTCGCTTGTAGGTGGAGTCATTGCAGCAGCGTCGACTTACTATCTTTTTGGACGAAGTTTGTCGACGCGAGAAGCGTCGATAGACGAAACCATCGCGCACCCCACTGCGGAGGGCGCTAAAGGTGTACTTGACGTCATTAATCGAGCCGGAGCGGAGGCGTTCAAGATTGCTGTCGGCACCATACCGATGCTCGTTCTTTCTTTGATGGTCATCACATATTTGCGCAGTATTGGCGTTCTTGATTGGGTTACTCTGCAAATTACTCCGGTGTTAGCTCAGCTTGGCATTGATCCTGTAATCGTGCTTCCCACATTGACCAAAATTATGGGGGGAGGAACGGCCATGATGGGACTGGTGACCGACATGCACCGCAGCGGTCTTATCGACGCAAAGGTACTTAATGAAAGTGCTGGGTGGCTCATCCATACCTTCGATATTCCGGGCGTAGCGATAATCTTGTCAGCAGGAAGGCGTGTAGCGGCCGTTTGGAAGCCAGCAGCGCTTGGTGCTTGTGTCGGTATTGCGCTGCGCGCATTGGTTCATGTCGCCATCTGATGGCCTGCCCGAGGTTGTTAGCGAGCACATGCAGGCTCATCCCTGTGCCAACCTTGACCAGCAATCGCCTTGAATTGGGGTCGATTGTCACGAGCCCTTCGTCTTTCTAATCGAGGTCGCCAATCATACCCTGAAGGTATGCGAGAGGCCTCGAATAGTATTAGACCTCATGTTTAGCGACTCTTATACTTATTGCCGCATAGAAGCCGTTTCAATAAGGCCGTGGAGCCAATGAACGCAGGCTGGCCGCTGCTCTTCGTTTGCGCATGTTGGTCGGCAACGCTGTCAACGCGTGCATCCGCTACGGCGACCGTTAGAATTTTTATGGCCATCAAAAAGGAGCCGTATCCATGAGCAAGCAACTAATCGACGATTTAATAACGAAAATAGAAAGTACCGAAGGGCCCGTTGCTGACGAGCGCATCAAGGCCATTGCCAATCGCATCGTCAAGGATTTGTTCTACACAATTGAAGAGTTCGACATCACACCCAGCGAATTCTGGACTGCGCTGAACTTTTTGGGCGCTGGCTCGAAAGAGTTTGGTCTTATCGCCGCAGGACTTGGCTTCGAACGACTGCTGGATATTCGCATGGACGAGGCCGAGGCCAAAGCCGGCCTTAATCCCAACGTCACGCCGCGCACTATCGAAGGCCCGTTATATGTCGCTGGTGCACCAGAGTCTGTCGGGTTTGCGCGGTTATGCGGCGACGAAGAAGTAGGCGATCCCTTGATCATGGAGGGCCAGGTATTCGATGAGGACGGCATTACGCCGTTAAAAAATGCTTTGGTCGAAGTTTGGCACGCCAATCATCTGGGCAATTATTCGTATTTTGATGCATCACAGGAAGCGTTCAACCTGCGCCGGGGTATTCGCACGGACGAAAACGGTCGCTACTGTTTCCAAAGCGTGGTGCCTGTCGGCTACAGCGTTCCGCCAAACGGGACCACCGACACCATACTGAAAAAGATGGGACGTCACGGCAATCGTCCTGCGCATATCCACTTTTTCGTGACCGCCGACAATCACCGCAAACTCACAACGCAAATTAATATTGATGGCGACCCTTACCTTTGGGACGATTTCGCCTTCGCCACGCGGGAAGGCCTGGTGCCGGTTTTGACCAAAGTAAGCGACCCTGCTGAAATTGCCAAGTACAAGCTGAAGGGCGAGTTTTCGCACATTGTCTTTAACTTTACTTTACATGCAGAGAAAGCCAATTTGCCGGGTACTGACGTAACGCGAGCGCGCGCCGCCGCGTAAGGCTTGCCTTCCGACGGGGCCGAAGGCCTGGATCCGGACTGGGGCATCGATCTGAGCCCCAATACCCGCGCTGCGCCGAATCCCTCAAGCGCCGACGCGTTTTCCGTCCGCCCGGACAAATACGCCTAATGTTTTTCTGTGGCTGTTCGCTTTAACTTATCCAGCTGCAAACTATTCTCGGTCGCGAAGGCATGCCTGCCTTCACTTTTGGTTCGCAGCCATATTCGAGTGTGGATACAGCAAGGCTCGACGTAGGCTGCGCGGCAACCTGTTGCGCATTTGTCTACACGTTAATGTATAATTTTCAAATGAAAATTGCAGGCTTCGATTGGGATGCCGGCAACTGGCCAAAATGCGGTAAACATGGCGTGTCTCGTGCCGAGATCGAAGATATGCTGCTGGGCACACCAGCAGTAATGGCTGATCCCCATTCCGCTGAATCTCGCATGCGGGCTATCGGTAAGACGCGGATTGGTCGATATGTGTTCCTGGTTTTCGTGCTCAAGAAAGTCGATGGGCAAATTCTGCTGCGTCCTATCAGCGCTAGGTATATGCATAAGAAGGAGGTCGAACATTTTGCGAAACAAAACTAAACCCATGCCGGTGTTGCGCAGCGATGCCGAGGCGGAGCAGTTCGTCGCCGAGTCGGATTTGTCCGAATACGACTTGTCGGGCTTCCAACCCATGCGGTTCGAGATTGAGCCAAAATCGGCGGCGCTCAATATGCGCTTGCCCGCCTCATTGCTGGAAGCGGTAAAAGCCAAGGCCAAGTCCAAGGGCATTCCATATACCCGCTATGTGCGAATGATCCTGGAGTCCGATGTGGCAAGACGTTCTTGAGCTAGGGCAGGGCGTAAGATTACGTCCGCGCATCGAAAACGTGTTCGATTCAGTCTTAACCTCTTGGTAGCCTTTGCACCCGGAACGGCCGAAGCAGCCTACAATCCAAATCAGTCAGTTGCTGCCTGGCACCAACTGGAATCACGTTCTCCGTACCGTCGCGAGGCTTTCGCAGCATCCGACGATCATAAAAAGGTAGGTTTATGAATCGTATATTGCGCATTTGTATGGGTCTGGCTGCTGCGTTGTCGCTGGCCGCTACGGCACAGGCTGGCCCCCGTCTGGACCAAATTATGGAAAGCAAGGTGATCCGCGTGGGTACGCCAGGGGACTACCGACCATTTGCTATTAAGACCGACCAGGGTGGATTCGAAGGCCACGATATTGACCTTATCGAGGCGATGGCTAGGCAACTCGGCGTAAAAGTGGAATATGTGCAGACTTCCTGGCCGAATTTATTGAAGGATATGTCAGCCGACAAGTTCGATGTGGCGGTCGGCGGCATTACGCGCAACGCGGCACGCATTGCCAAAGTAGAAATGCTGCCCGGCTATGCCCCGTTTGGCAAGGTGGCCTTGGTGCGCAAGGACGAAGCATCCAAGTACAAGACGGTGGACGATTTGAATCAAGCTTCAGTGCATGTCATTAAAAACCCGGGCGGCACGAATGAGACATTCGTTCTTGAAAACCTGAAGCAAGCCGAAGTCAGCACCCATGATAAAAACGCCGAAATTCCCGGCCTGATTGCCGATGCCAAGGGCGATGTCATGATTACAGAGACATACGAAGCACTGCACTACAGCAAGGCAGATCCTCGGCTTGCTGCGCTGTTTATTGATAAGCCGCTGACGCCGAAGAGTTACCTTGGCTTTATGGTGCCTGTGGACGATGCCGATTACGTACGCGTGATGCAGTTTTCGTGGGACCTGATCGACAAGCGTGGCGTGCTTGGCGAGGCGCAAGCACGCTGGCTCAAATAGCTGCAGGTAAATTCTGCTCTGGCTCTCACAACATAGCCGAATTCGTCTTTGGCGCCAGAGCAGCGGGCTCAAGGCCCTCCTGAACTGCCTTTATCCGGCTGGCATTGCACCTGCCGCGTCAATTCAGTCATGTTGGAAAGCACAGAGCTGTATGCCCCTTTGATGGACATCAGATGTTGTTTGTCCTCGATAGGGAGTTGTTCTTGTTCGAGAGACTCATCCACCCGTTGGGAGAACGCATTGTAGGCATCCCAGGCGTCGTCGATTTCCTCGCAGGCTTCGCCAGCATCCACGGCATCGGCGATTTTCTCCAGGCATACCTTTACAACAGTGGCGAGTTCCAGAAGCGCTTTCTTATGGACGCGGCACAGACTTTCGGAAATCGGTTTGTCACTGAAACGGTCGATCAAGGTAAGCGTGTAGCCAAAACGCTCAATTTCAGGCAAGAGCGTTTTTGAGTAGGGGCTGAATCCCATGGCCGGTGTTTTGTCTTCGATGCGCGCTTCCCGGGCCATCACGCGGGCTCGTTCGATTGATCGTTGTATGGCGTCTTGGGCCTTCTTGTCCTTGCGCGGTTTATCGCCGACTAAACAGATCGTGCACTCCAGAATGTAGGCGCCGCAGCTGCGCAGCGCCGCGGCCAGGTACTCTTGCTCGGTGCGCCGGGCGAGAACCGGCAACACCGCAAAAGCGGCTACCATCCCGCAGATCGAGCCGATAGCGATTGCCAGCACTTT
>DATCVA010000293.1:0-10158 GCA_036567205.1 Eoetvoesiella sp.
GTTCGAGTCCCGTCCGCTCCGCCAAAGAATTCAAAGGCTTACAGTGTTTTCATTGTAAGCCTTTTCCATTTCTGACGCGAATATCCTAACGGCGTCCTAAAAATCATGCTGCCCTAATATATAAATCAGATCGCCGCTTCACGGTTTGGCTATTGACTTCACAGTCAGCAATATGCGCAGGTCTCACAAGGTGAGACCTCGTCGTTTCACGCGATAACTCGATACCACGCCTATTATCCAACGATGACTTTTCCAAGCCTGGACTTCGATGGCGACCACTACGACCTTCCCTCTTCGTAGCTGAAGAGAAATTGGCCACTTCCCAGGTGCTAACTACGCTTTGCCACGTGCATCAGTTCGTGAATTGCCTGCTCACGGAGCCCTAGCGCTTCGCGGGAGTTCAGGCTCCGCAACCAATCACGCTTTACACGATCAGCGTCCTTGATTCTCCCTACGTGACGCCTTTCTTCAGGATCGCAGCAGAGAACGAAATCTTCTTTACCCGTCCATGATTCGGTCACCGGTAAGCCATAGATGCCGAGGCTGGAAGGGAACGTAATATCAATAATTTTGATACTGCCATTTAGCTCACATGTGAGGTAATTGTGAACATCGTATATTTGTCTGCTCTCAGCTCGAGCACGGATCTCATCGGAATAGTAGGTCTTAGTAAGATCAAGCTGGTAGCAGGCTAGCCATAATTTGGGGGATAGACCCAGGGTATCGAGCAGCTCATAAGCAGCAAAATGCTTAGCGGAGCATGTTCCACGCCATTGAGTAATGCATTCTCGTGCGCCATTGATATCGCCGACAGGGCGGCCATATGGCATGTCTCTCATAGCGAAAAGTAGTGCACGCAATGACAGCGTTCTACCTTCTTTTTCACATTTAGAAGAAAGTTGCGCCAAAGAGGGTTTCCAGTAGGACGGAAGGGAGGCAAGCCGTCCGAGCAGTGATGATAAAGGGTCCATGTGAGTATCGCCTCAACGTAAAAACTACAAATCAAGAGTCCTAGCGCTTTTTCCGATTTTTTGTTGCGGTGTAGAAGCTGAAATTTAGCAAGTATTAAAGTTTGCCATCACATGGGCAAGAAATTGCAAAAGAAATGAAAGCAGTCCCTGACAACATCTTAGATTATAAGTTTTTGTTACCTATAAACCTGGACGTCATCGCCGGGGCTCGGGTCTGGTCCGCCAGCACCCGCCAGATCTGGAAAAGCACCCCTGATCACATTAAAGTCACATTGCTGCCAATTGGTATCGATTTTGGCAGCAATGTCCTGGCTATGCGACCATTACTCGTATCGATAAGTTGCCGTTAGCATGTACGAGCGGCCTGGGCCGACGTTTGCGAAGAGTCCGACGTGGGATGCGTCGTACAGTTCGTTATTGGACAGGTTATTGGCATTCAACTGTAGCGAAAAATTCTTGTTGAAATCATAACGAGCCATCGCGTCATAGCGCCAGTACGACGGCAATTCCAGTGTATTGTCGTCATCCACAAAGCGGCTGCCAAGGTAAGTTGCGCCGCCCCCTATCGTTAGCTGCGGCAGCACTTTATAAGTGGTCCACAGGCTTGCACTTTGCTTGGCAATGAATTTCATCTGGTTGCCATCATATACATTGGCGCCGCTTTGATACTCTTTGATTTTGGGATCCAGGTATGAATATCCCGCCCACATATGCCATTTGGACGTAATCGCCCCTGACGCGCCAAGCTCCAGCCCTCGCACCCGATTGCTGCCGCTCAAGGACACATCCCCGGTCAATGGATCAGTGGAACGCGCATCCGTTTTATCTGTCTGGAAAATAGCCCCGGTCAGAGACAAGCGATCGTTGAGCACATCCCATTTTGTGCCAAGCTCCCAGCTACGACTTTTCTCTGGACTCAAATCGTTAATTGCGGCACCGCTTGCAGGGCCGTCCGAACCACCGGCCTGACCAATATTTTCGCCGGAAGGGTTCGACGACGTAGCATAGGATACATAAATGCTGCCATTTGGCGCCGGCTTATAAACAAGCCCGAGTTGATAATTCCAAAAACTGTCGGAACGAGAATCTGACGTGTTGGCCACGCGGAAATTATCGTGGCGCAAACCAAGGTTGGCCGACCATTTTTCCGAAAAATCGATCGTATCGAAAATGTAGGCCGAACGGGTCTTGATATCGCCGACTTTTGTTTTTGGACCGTAGGCCAAGTTGTACGAGTAACTCTGCCCCGGGTCCGGATTATAAAGAGAGTCCGTATTGGAGCCAGGTGTACCGTTTATAGACTTGGTGTAAAGATCTTCCTTTCCGAACTCCAGCCCCACGGCAATATTGTGCTTAAGTGTGCCGGTAGTAAATTCGCCGAATAGATCGGTTTGGTTCACCAAAGTTTCGCTGCTTCGCCAATTTTGGCGACTTGTCCGGGTAAATTGAACGTCGGCCCCTTCGGTAAAGCAAGACGCGGCACGCGATCTGACAGTGGTGGCGCAATTATCGAATGTTGGCCGCGTCATCAGATAATGGTTCAAAGACTTTCCGTAGCGGGTAACGTTACGCACTGTGAACGTGTCATTCAGGTCGTGCTCGAGCTGGGCCGTCGCCGTATCGAAAACGTTCTTGCGAAAGTCGACTTTATGCCGGCCATAAAAGTTATCGCGATCGACATCTGGCGGAGTCGTTCGGCTTGGCCTGGACTGGTTCCTGAAGGGGATACCCAGGTCAGGCATGTCGTTATTTTCGATGTGCGAATAACTGAGAGTGACACGAGTAGGTGTCCCCAAACCAAACGCCAGCGATGGCGCGATCCCCCAGCGATCTATCTCGACCCCATCACGCCCGGGCACATCACCACCCATTTTCATTAAGTTCAGCCGGAATGCCGCTGTCTCGGTGAAGGCAACGTTACCGTCACCCGTGGTACGCCATTGTCCGTCAGTGCCAAAACCGCCGCTTCCTTCGAAGAAATCCTGAAGTTTTGGCGCCTTTGTGACGAGATTGATGCTGCCACCCGTGCTTCCCCGGCCGGAATATACAGAACTTGGGCCTTTCAGAACCTCGACAGACTCCAGATTGAATGTCTCGTGCGAACCACGCGCATAATCACGCACCCCGTCAATAAATATATCGGTGCTTGCTTCGTAGCCGCGTATAAACGGACGATCGCCAACAGGCGTTCCACCCTCGCCCGAGCCAAACGTTATGCCTGGAGTGGTGCGCAATACGTCTTGCAACGATGTGGCGCCGCGGTCCTTGATCAACTCTTCTGTTACCACAATTACCGAGCGCGGCGTATCAAGCAATGGTGCGGTCATTTTAGGGCTTGCAGCCTTGGTGGGCGCCTGATAGGTTTCGGCCTGTCCTTGAACCGTGACAGGGCTAAGCTGCACAGGCGCCGGACTTTCTGCCGCCTGGCCATATGCAGAGACGGGACTAATGGCCAAAGCACCTGTAACGATCGCGCTGGAAAGCATGGATCGTTTGAATGACAGGGCAAAGCTTTCTGTTGAAAAAAGGCTGGCGACGGGGCTATATTCGCAAGCCGCTATTTTTTCGATCATCGGAAAATCCTTAACGTTGAAACTAGAGAAGCTCTGAACAAGTCGCGCAGTAAGCAGGCGCTTCAGAGCTTTTTTAAGTAAAAACAGGCTGGTTAATATCAGGGCACGCGTCTCAAATAAGTTAGAATACGAACCATGAATAAGATTGATTTGTATTTACAAGTTTATCGAGGGGTGTGTTGAATTTTTGTCAAATCTCGGATCACATTGAAATCAGAAACGATTCCAGCAAAATAATGTTGCAAATCCGCCAAACCGCTGGTGTTTCATATACCCAAACGCTAGCTGCCGGCTCGGCGTTCTGTTTACTTTTTATTTGCTCTTTACTTAGGTATGTATGCAAAGCACCTGCCATATTCAGGCACGCCAGTCGGTTCTGATCGTCGAGGACGACCCCGCCCTGGCCGAGAATCTTTTTAGTATTCTGGAGGCCGAAGGCTTTGCACCGGACGCCGCTCATGACGCCCGATCGGCGATCTACCGGCTCGAGCACGATCACTTTGATGTATTAATACTGGATATCGGCCTTCCCGGAATGGACGGCTATCAAGTACTTACGCACATCCGGGATGTGCTGGGCCTGGCAATTCCGGTTCTTATTCTTACTGCGCGAAATAGCATTGAAGACAAAATTACGGGGTTTTCACGCGGCGCCGACGACTATTTGACTAAACCATTCGCACTTGTTGAAGTCGTTATGCGGCTTCAGGCGCTTTTGCGCCGAGGTATTCGTCCGGCAAAACCTGCAACAACGCTGCGTTGCGGGAAACTCGAATACGATGTGCCCATGCGGAAAGTCACGATTCAAGGCCTTGCACCTAAACTTACGCGCAAATGCCTGCAAATCCTTGAGATCCTGATGCGCAATCCTGACGTCGTCATCTCCAGAACCGTACTGGAAGACCACTTGTGGCAGGGCGAGCCGCCTTCATCGGATGCGCTTCGAAGCCAAATCCATTTGCTAAGGAAGGCGCTGGGAGAACTAGGCTTCGACGGTATTGAAACCGTGCATGGGCTAGGGTGGAAAATTAACAATGCAGCCGAACCTTCCCCATGAAGTTCAGAACCCCCATCGCACAAAGAGTTGTATGGGCCCTGACAAGCCTGGTAATGCTTGCAATTATCTTGATGGCGAGCCTTGTGTTTTATGTCCACAAAAAAATGGAGGATAACCTAATTAACGGACTCGTTGCGTCCGAGTCCAAACACCTGGATTCACGCTTGAACCGCTTGAAAAACAAATGGCAAGAGCCTTTTGAATACGAAGTCAGCCCCGTTATGTTTGCATGGGGCGAACATCCTTCAAACCCCGCCCCAAACATGCCCGCGGCGCTTCGCACCCTGGATAAAGGCATTCACACCATTCAAACGGGCGCGGGCACATGGCACGTAATGGTTTCTGATTCCCTGGACGGAAAACTTTACGTGCGGTACGATGCTGCGGCCCACGAGGAACTTACTCGAAATTTCAGTCTGGTGCTGCTGCTTATTGCGCTATTTTTTCTGGCTGCCTCATATATAACGGGAATTCGGGTCGCTAAATGGGTGGTATTGCCGCTTCAGACCCTTACCGAGCGTTTGACGCACTGGGCTCCGGGCTCGCCTAGTGTCCCGGTTCCCCACGCTCACGAAGCAGGCCGCCTTCTGGAAGCCTTTAACCGCGTTCAGGATCAAGTTGATGACTCCATTGCCCGCGAGCGCGAGTTCGCAGCCAATCTGCATCATGAAATACGCACGCCACTTTCCAGGATACGCAGCGATAGTGAATTGATGTTGCTGCTATCGACACTGGGGCAAGACGAGTTAAAACGGCTGAGGCGAATAATACGTTCGGTCGATGATATTACCGGCTCACTGGAAAGCACCTATAACATCGCGCTGGCTGAAAAAGGCCCGATGGAAACCGTATCGTTATTCGATTGCGTCAATGATGCTTTCAGCCGGTTGGAAATCGAGGCGGACAATGCCCGTCTGGAACTTATGAATAATACCGACAACGACCACAACGTATTACTGAACAGGTATGCCCTGCTGACGGTAATCCGGAATTTGATTCGCAATGCCATCAGCCACGCCGCCCCCGCCACGCTGGACGTCAGGTCCATCCATGGCGGGCTGGCTTTTATTGACTCAGGCCCAGGCATCGCTGCAGCGGAACTACCTTGCATATTCGACCGCTACTACAGCAGCCGTTTAATCGATCAGACCTATCAAAACGCCTCTGGCTCCAGCGACAACAAAGGAAAAGTCGGGTTGGGACTTGCTATTGCGCAAAGAGTTTGCGCAACGCACGGCTGGGATATTACAGTCAAATCCCCGCTGGACCGCTGCGGAGGAACTGCTTTTTACTTAACGTTTTTAGAGCATAAAACGGCGACAGCGCACGAACACCATAAGCAGTCCTGAACTTCAATCGCCGTACTCCACGCAATACTCCATTAAGCGTTAAGCTTATACAACCATAGTCAATGGGGCCGCCTACCAGGTACTGTCATGACATCCCACCGTCCCCCGTTCGTTTCCCTGCGTCTGGCCGGCAGTATTTTTGCCGTCGGCCTCGCCCTTGTGGCGGCGTTCGCGCTTCCGGGCGCCGGATCTACAAACCTTATCCATACTGAAGCCTCTAGTTTTTCGCCCATCGTTGTCTTCGAGCAGGGCGACGAGCGCTGCATGAACTTTGATAGTGTGCATGCCCCGGGGCGGCAAAGCTGCATCGACTTGCAAGCGCCCGACAAACTTGTGTTTGACTATACGCGCACGATGATGACCGCGCTGTTCGTAAAGCCTGACCCATCCAGTGTACTTATCGTAGGCCTGGGCGGCGGCACTCTTTCGCGCGCGCTGGGCAAGGCGCTTCCGGAGGCAGTGATCGACACAGTGGAAATAGATCCCGCAGTAGCCAAAGTGGCGCAGCGGTTTTTCGGCTACAAGCAGGGCCCACGGCAGCGTCTTTTTCTTGAAGATGGCCGCGCCTTTATCGAGCGTGTGCACCGCGAAGGCCGGCACTACGATGTAGTCATGCTGGACGCGTTTGACGTGGATTATATTCCCGCGCACTTGCTTACACGCGAATTTCTGCAGCATGTTCGCGCCATTCTGACGCCCAATGGCGTTCTGGTGGCAAATACGTTCTCGAGAAGCGCGGTGTACGCTCAAGAGTCTGCTACCTATGCTGATGTATTTGGCGATTTCTTTAATTTACGCGACGGCAACCGTGTAATCATCGCCACGCGGGGCACGCTGCCAGACACGGCTACCCTCCAGGACAATGCCCATGCCGTTGCCAGCAAACTTAAACCTTTCGGTATTAATATAAAAAACCAGTTGCACATGTTTTCTACCGTTCGCGACTGGGACGAAAATGCCCCGGTGCTGACCGATTAACGCCTGTAGCCACGCATGTTATCGACTTCGCCTGTCTTACAAAAATAATGCCTGCGCTTCGCCTTCGCGTTCATGCCTGGTCCAGACATGGAATTACCATTGATTTGAAATGAAACTATGCCACCAGCAACGCCTTGAATTCAGCCGGAACCGAGGCTCCTTTTAACTGCCCCTCTTCGTTGATCACTGCCCAGGCGCGCACCTCGAAACCAGTGGCAATCAGCCGTTCCCCGCACTTCACGGTATAGGCCACGCGCAAGCGCCGGTGCGCCCACTCTTCGATATCGGCATAAATAGTGACAACATCGTCATAACGAATGGGCGAACGGAAAGTCGCCCCAGTATCGACCAGCGGAGTGACGGCCCCATAGCGTGCGCGAATTTCACGCTGGCTTAGCCCTTTGCTGCGCAACATGCCATGATAGGTGCAATCAAACCAATAAAAAAAATTGGGATAAAAAACGATACCCGCTTCATCACAATCTCCCCACTCTATAGTCAGGTTACGTTCAAACTGCGCCATGGCCGGCTTGCTCCACAAAAAGTCTGATCATAGCCTCTCTTCCGCAGTCTTGCCGCCCTTGCCGTTGTCTAAAGCAAACGCCCTGCCGACAAGTTGCATACAGATACAAATCTGTCTTCCAATCAAATTACGCGATGTACGGCAAAGTAGCGCGGCCGAAACGATTGATTTCACCAAAATCGGCCAACTTCACGCATTTCGCCAACAAAATACGGCTTTATCCTGCTTGAACTACGCCAACACTCAACCTACTATGGCGGCTCCCCAGCCAGAATAGTTACCATGCAAAGCACGTCATCCCCGGCCGTTTACCCACCACTCAGCGCCATCGAACCCTGGACAGTCAAAGCGGTAGTCGCGCTTTATGAACTACCCCTGCTCGATTTGTTATTTCAGGCACAAAACGTACATCGCAAGCACCACGAATCCAATTCGATTCAGCTTTCAAGCCTGCTTTCCATCAAAACCGGCGGCTGTCCCGAGGACTGCACCTACTGTCCGCAATCGGCTCGCTATGACACCCCAGTCGAAAAAGATGCGCTTCTGCCTCTGTACGACGTAATTGAAGCAGCCCGTCAGGCCAAGGCCGCAGGCGCACAGCGCTTTTGCATGGGCGCAGCATGGCGCTCGCCGAAAGCGCATCAAATTGAAGCAGTCGCCGAAATGGTAGCGGCAGTTAAAGAGCTGGGGCTGGAAACATGCGTAACGCTCGGTATGTTGAAGGATGGGCAAGCCCGGCAGCTTAAAGCGGCGGGACTGGACTATTACAACCATAACCTGGACACGTCCCCTGAATTCTATGGCCACATCGTCTCCACGCGAACCTACCAGGACAGGCTCGACACGCTCGTCCGCGTACGCGATGCCGGCCTGAATGTCTGTTGCGGCGGAATCGTAGGCCTGGGAGAAACACGCAGCGTCCGCGCCGGCCTGATCGCACAGCTGGCCAATTTATCGCCCTATCCTGAATCGGTACCCATCAATAGCCTGGTCAAAGTTGAAGGCACCCCGTTGCATGACACACCCGATATAGATCCCTTCGAGTTCGTGCGCACTATTGCGATAGCCCGCATCACCATGCCCAAAGCCGCCGTACGCTTATCGGCTGGCCGCGAACAAATGAGCGATAGCCTTCAGGCACTGTGTTTTCTGGGCGGTGCGAATTCTATTTTTTATGGCGACAAGCTACTTACTACCGGCAATCCGCAACTTGTGGAAGACCGTGCACTATTCAAGCGTCTGGGCTTGCAGGCCGCAGGGCAAGCCGCCATGCTCGGCAGCATCGAATCCCCTATTGCCGCCCCGGCTCACCCTGTCTGCGCCTAAGGCGATCCTCTGACATGTATACCCTGATTATTAGCGTCATGTGCAGTGTTGCCGTCTCCATTCTGCTAAAAGTGGCCCGACGGCAAGAGATCCATATCGGCCAGGCTATTGCGGTCAATTATGTCGTCGCGGCGGGCCTCTGTCTGGTGCTGCTGCAACCCCACCCCGGCACACTCTTGTCGCCCGCTACGCCGTGGTGGATATTAATTGCACTGGGCGTGCTGCTGCCTACAGTTTTTCTGGCAATGGCCGGTGCTGTCCGGCACGCCGGTATCGTGCTGAGCGACGCCGCACAGCGGCTGTCCTTATTCATTCCACTGATTGCAGCCTTTGCGATATTTGGCGAAGCATATTCGGCCAGTAAGCTGGGTGGAATTGCGTTGGCGCTAATTGCACTGCTATGCCTGTTAAGCCGGCCGCGCGCACAACGGGGCACAGGCGAAACGGCAATCTGCGCTCTACTCCTGCTATGTGTCTGGGTCGGCTACGGCACGATCGACGTTTTATTCAAGCAACTGGCTAAAAGCGGTGCGGCATTTTCAAGCAGCCTGTTTACCGCCTTCGTCCTGGCTGGCATTGTCATTTTTCTGTATCTGTTTCTTCAACGCACTAAATGGACGCGACGCAATCTACTGGCGGGGATCCTGCTGGGGCTACTGAACTTTAGTAATATTTATTTTTACATCCGCGCCCATCAGGTTTTCCCTGGCAATCCAACGCTGGTGTTCTCGACCATGAATATCGGTGTGATTTCCCTGGGAGCAATTGTAGGCGCCGGCTTCTTCAAGGAAAAGCTCTCGTGGCTGAATGGCCTTGGCATTGCCCTGGCCATCAGCGCCATTGTCGTGCTGATTCCGCGCTAGTGCAATTCAGGCAGCCTCGACGGGAGGCGTTTGCTCGTACGATACATCGGTATCGAGGTCGACGCGCGGATCAAGCGCGGCAACCGTCGAGGTTGCCTGCTGTTCAGCCATGGGCACGAAATGTGTCGGGGCGTCTTCGGTCAGGTTGATGCCCGTCACGCGCTGTGGTCGAACGAACAGAACCATGACGGCCGCGCCGGCCGATGAAAAAATAAAAAGCATGCCAGCGTTGAATTCGCGCATCAAGGTGCCGGCAATTAGCGGCCCTACACATGCACCCAGACCGTAAGCCATCAATAAAATGCCGCTAAGGCCGACCCGGTGGTCCGGCTCCACGTTGTCATTGGCAAAGGCGGCGCCTATTGGGTACAACGTAAACTGCAAAATACCCAATACGCAAGAAAGAAGTATAAGCGCCCAATACGGCAGCACCCAGAACCCCCATAAAGGAATCGCCAACAGCATTAAAAATAAAGCATTAATACGGATCAGGCCCACACGATTTACACGATCGGCCA
>DATCVA010000294.1:0-11536 GCA_036567205.1 Eoetvoesiella sp.
TAGAACATGCAGCGCGTGAATTGCGGCTGGTGGCCGCACCGATCGACAAGTTGCCCGGACGCAAAGCTACTTTTGACGTTATTCCCAATGCCGGGCAATTCGATAAAGCGCTCGAGGATTTATTGCAGGTACTGGATCGAAACACCCAGCTATTAAACGTCGTGTCCGAAAAGCACCCTGATCTGGCCGCGGTTGCCAAGTCGTGCATGGATATTCGTGCCAAGATATTCCAATGGAGCCAGCCTGACCGCCAGGGTAATAACGCCCTGAAGCCGGCAGGCGGCAAGGGTGAAGAGCCGGCGGCAGATGACGCAGGCGCCGCTGTACGTTGGGTGGAACATAGCTTGCACCATATGCGCTTGCATAGCGCTCCTTTGTCAGTAGCACAGATTTTTTCCAGATATCGCCGTAAAGATCAGGCGTGGGTATTAACGTCGGCGACGCTGTCGGTGCGGGGCGATTTCGGGCATTTCTTACGACAGCTTGGATTGTGGGATGCTAAAACCAGGCGTTGGGAGTCGCCGTTCGACTACCCATCCCAAGGTGTCCTGTTTGTTCCCAAAGGTTTGCCCCTTCCCAGCGACAGTTCTTTTAACGAAAAATTCGTTGCGACTTTGCTTCCGCTTATCAAGCTGGCCACCGGCGGGGTTCTGATTTTATGTACAAGCTTGCGCGCTGTCGACCAGATTGCCGAACTGTTGGGCGATGATTTTGACGAAACTGGTATAGACCGTGTGTTATTGCGTCAGGGGGAAAGTTCGCGCGGGGCGTTGCTCGAGCGTTTTCGTACTGAGAAAAATGCGGTTTTGGTGGGAAGCGCAAGCTTTTGGGAAGGCATTGACGTCCCGGGAGACGCCTTGACCCTGGTGGCCATTGACAAGCTGCCTTTCGCACCGCCCGACGATCCGGTTCTTGAGGCACGCTTGAAGCTTTGCCGCGATAATGGGGGCAATCCCTTTATGGAATACCAGTTGCCCGAGGCGGCGATTGCGTTAAAGCAGGGCGCGGGGCGTTTAATACGTTCGGAGAAAGACTGGGGCGTATTGATGGTGGGTGACACACGCATGGTGGAAAAGCCTTACGGCAAGCTATTGTGGCGCGGTCTGCCGGCGTTTTCCCGTACTCGCGAGCTGGCTGAAGTGTTGGCGTTCTATCAAAAAAAGCAGGCTCAATCAGAGCCCGCTGAATTATCGCCGTTAACCGGCGAGTCTTCGGATAGTTTTAAAACCAGTTAACCGGATTCAAATAGTTCACGGGGCTGTCCAGGCCTTGTTCGTAATATTTGCTATTGGGAAAGTTCTGGTCCAGCACACGCTTGGTGTCATCGCGCAAATCGGTCAGATCAAGCTTGTCGTACGACAGATACATAATATATAGCGCTTTTTCGGCAACCGGCACTGCCTGGAAGTCGGTAATTACCGTTTGTGCACGATTAACTGCTGCAAGGTACGCGCCGCGTTCGTAGTAGTACTGTGCAACGTGAACTTCGTTTTGGGCAATTGTGCTTACCAGCCATGTGACGCGTTTTTTGGCATCGGCAGTGTAGCGGCTGTCGGGATAGCGATTGATAAGTTCGTTAAACGACTCGTACGATTCGCGCAGACCTTTAGGATCCCGTTCGCTTGGATCCTGACGCGTAAACTTCGAGAAGTTGGCGCTGGGCGGCGTAAAGGTAATGAGTCCCTTCAGGTACAGCATGTAGTCGGTGCCGGGATGGTTCGGGTACTGCTGCTCGAACCGGTCGATGGCCGCAAGCGCTTGCTCGGGCTCTTCGTCTTTCCAGTTAACGTACGCCAGGTCGATTAATGCCTGCTGGGCGTAACCTCCGAACGGATAGCGCGCCTCGACTTGTTCCAGCCGGGTGCGGGCTTCTTTCCAGTTGGCACCGCTCATTTCGACGCGGGCATCCTTGTAAAGACGATCGGCGCTCCAGCCTGCGGTTGGGTCGACGTCTCCTTTAAATGTGCCGCAGCTCGCAATAAGGGCCACAGCCGCAAAAGCGATTGCTGCGCGAGTCAGGCGTTTCAGGATGGGAAATCTGGATAAATTGAAATCTGGGCGAATCACAAAGGCGTCCTTGATGTTAGCATTGCAGGCTGATTATATGATTTGTCGCCATGCCTGACACAGATATTGCCAAAGAAAGTTTAAAGGACCCCGTGCCGCTTGAATTCGAGCTGCCTTTTAAGGCCCTGCCCGAGCGGCTTGACAAGGTTTTGGCCAGGCTTATTCCTGAGCATTCCCGTAGCCGATTGCAACTCTGGATCGAGGCGGGGCATGTATTGATAAACGGCCGGCCAGGACGCGTCAAGCAAACCGTAAACCCGGGCGACAAGTTAACCGTGTGGGAGCAATTGCCGCCTGAATTGCTTGCGTTTTCACCCGAGCCCATAGAATTCGGCGTTATCGCCCAAAGTCCCGACTGGATCGTTATCAATAAGCCTGCCGGGCTGGTGACACATCCCGGAGCGGGTAACTGGAGCGGTACTTTGCTTAATGGGTTGTTGCATCGGTTTCCCGAGCTTAAGTCGGTAGCCCGCGCGGGAATTGTGCATCGTCTTGATAAGGATACGTCGGGGCTGCTGGTGGTGGCACGTCACGAAAAAGCGCAAACCCATTTGATCCGGCAACTGCAGGAACGCAGCGTCAGCCGTGAATATATTGCGCTGGTACATGGCAACATTTTAAAGCCCGGTACGGTTGATCTGGACATAGGGCGCGACCCGCGAGTACCGGTACGCATGGCGGTCGTCAATCCTGTGGCGCCCAAGCAGGCGATTACGCATTTCACGCCTGTACGGATCGGAGAAACTGCCGCCGGGCAACTGGTAACCGAGGTTATTTGCCGTTTGGAAACAGGCCGGACCCACCAGATTCGCGTACACATGATGAGCTTGCGCCATCCGCTTGTGGCAGACGTGCTGTATGGCGGAAAGCCTGTTGCGGGAGCCATGCGCCAGTTGTTGCACGCCCGAGCTTTAAGTTTTGACGACTTTTCCAGCGGGGAGCGAGTTTCGTTCGAGGCGCCGTTAGCCGACGATTTCACTGCGGTTTTGGATACCATTGCATGGCACGTTTAACGAAAGATCCAGCCTTGCCCCGAGTGTCGGGTCTTGCATGGGAGGGGGTGAGCTACTTTTGCAGCGTGCGCCAGGGCGGTGTTAGCACCGGGGCCTGCTCAACTCTGAATCTGGCCCTGCATACGCAAGACGACCCGGCCCTTGTTAACGAAAATCGGCGCCGTTTGACACAAGAGTTGCCAGGGCAGCCGCACTGGCTAAATCAAATACACGGTACACAGGTTTTTGATGCGGACCATAGTCATGGTGCAGCAGCCTTTGCGACGCCCACGGCAGATGCCGCAATAACGTCACAACCTAACCAGGTGCTGGCCATCATGACGGCTGATTGCCTGCCAGTAGTTATTGCCGACTCCCGTGGCCGGGCTCTGGGAGTGGCGCATGCCGGTTGGCGTGGATTATTGAATGGGGTTCTGGAAGCAACGTTGCGGGACTTGCGTGCCAAGCTGCCTGAAGCGCAGCATTGGCGGGCCTGGATCGGGCCTGCCATTAGCCAGCGCCATTTCGAGGTGGGCGACGATGTGTTTTCCGCCTTTGTCGGACAGGATGCACAAGCTGATATTTTTTTTGCCGAAAAAATATCAGGAAGAAAGTGGCTGGCCGACCTTCCTGGTCTGGCCAGATATCGTTTGTACAAGGCCGGAGTCGCTCAAGTTGAACTTAGCGGTTATTGCACATTCGGCCAGCCTGAGCTGTTCTATTCCTATCGGCGCGAGCCGGCCGCCGGCCGCATAGCCACCATTGCCTGGTTGACGGATCCGCAAGACTTATAAATGCGTCGATTGCCGCATGTTTAAAGGCTCCCGCAAAATAATATGTAGCGACTTACCCTGATTGACAGCAGGCTAAATGCAATCCAACATTCATTCAAGGCGTTCGTATGCATAGGTGCAAAAAATGAGTACTCCGTTTCACTCTCAGTGGCCTGTTCCCATCAGTGTGGCGCCAGACAAGTTGGCCGAGATTCACGCCGAACTCTCGCGTCAGTGGTTGCATATTGCAAACGAAGCTCAACAGGGCGTTCTCGGCGTTCCGCAAGACCGGCGCTTTAGCAGCGATGCCTGGGCCTCCAGTTCAAATTTTTTGCTAATGGCGCATGCCTACCTGCTGTCGAGCCGTGCAATGTTGCAAATGGTCGAGGCGGCTCAGGTAACCGAACCGGTGCGTAATCGGCTGCGCTTTTCGGTCATGCAGTGGGTCGATGCGGTTGCTCCCTCCAATTTCTTGGCTACCAATCCCGATGCGCAGCGCTCCATGGTGCAAAGCCATGGCGAGTCGTTGCGGCATGGAATGCAGAACCTGCTCGAAGACTTGCAAAAAGGGCGCATGTCGCAAACCGACGAAAGCAAGTTTAGATTGGGCGAGAATATTGGCGTAACGGAAGGGGCTGTGGTGTTTGAAAACACCTTGATGCAGGTCATTCAGTATGCACCGCGTACGGCTCAGGTGCACAGAACGCCGCTTCTGATCGTGCCGCCTTGCATCAATAAGTTCTACATACTCGACCTGCAACCTGAAAATTCTTTTGTCCGCTACGCAGTCGAGCAAGGGTTTACCGTTTTTCTGGTCTCATGGCGTAATCCGCTGGCGTCCGATACCGATGGCATTGACCGCGCCTCCTGGGACGATTACCTGCAAGACGGCGTACTACAGGCTCTGGACGTCGTGCGTGTCATTTCTCGTCAGGATCAGGTTAACGCGCTGGGTTTTTGCGTGGGTGGAACTTTGTTGGCATCGGCGCTGGCCCTTGCGCATGTCAAAGACCAAAACCCCGTCAGTGCGCTCACGCTGCTAACCACCATGCTCGATTTTCACGATACAGGCATCCTTAATGTTTTTGTTGACGAGCTGCACGCCCAGACGCGTGAGCGTCAGCTGGGGCAGGGCGGTTTAATGTCTGCGCGCGAGCTCAGCACTACCTTTGCTTTTTTGCGGCCCAACGAATTGGTGTGGAACTATGTTATTAGCAATTACTTAAAAGGCCAGGCGCCTCCGGCGTTCGATTTGCTATTTTGGAATGCCGATGGCACCAATCTGCCGGGGCCTTTTTTCACGTGGTATTTTCGTAATACCTATCTTGAGAACAATCTTAAAATACCCGGTCATGTGAAAGTAGACGGGCATGCGCTCGATTTAAGTTCTTTAACCATGCCTGTTTATATTTATGGTTCACGCGAAGATCATATTGTCCCGTGGCATTCCGCTTATGCCTCGACCAGTATTTTACGTGGACCCATGCGCTTTGTTCTGGGCGCCTCGGGCCATATTGCGGGTGTCATTAATCCGCCAGCCAAAAAACGCCGTAACTACTGGACGCACGACGCCACGTATCAGCATACCGACATTCCGGGTGACCCTGAAGCCTGGTTTAACCAGGCCAGCCAGCACGCCGGCAGCTGGTGGCCAGATTGGTCCGGTTGGCTGGCGGGGCAATCCGGAGCGCTAATCAAGGCGCCGTCCAAACCGGGCAATGCCCGTTATAAGCCTATCGAGGCGGCGCCAGGCCGTTATGTAAAAGTCCGTGCAGTTTGAAGAAGGACGTCCGGGTTTAACGGACGCAACTAAGAAGCATCATGGCCAATCTTGCGTTGTCAGATCAGAGCCAACGCAAAAGGTCCATTCAAGGAGAGTGAAATGAGCGGTAAATTGGCATATGTGACGGGTGGTATGGGGGGCATTGGCACATCAATATGCCAACGTTTGGCCAAAGAAGGCTATACGGTTGTCGCAGGTTGCGGGCCAAGCCGGAATTTCAAGCAATGGCTCGATGAGCAAGCAGCTCTGGGTTATAAATTTCACGTATCTGTAGGTAATGTGTCCGATTGGGACTCAACCGTTCAGGCCTTCGAGAAGGTAAAGACAGATTTTGGCCCTGTCGATGTGCTGGTTAATAATGCGGGCATTACGCGCGATGGCCTGTTTCGAAAAATGAGTCTGGAAGACTGGCGGGCAGTCATGGATACCAACCTTAACAGTCTTTTCAATGTCACTAAGCAAGTCATTGAAGGAATGGTCGATCGGCAATGGGGGCGGATTATCAATATCAGTTCGGTCAATGGCCAGAAAGGGCAGTTTGGCCAAACCAATTACTCCACTGCCAAGGCGGGCATACATGGCTTTACGATGGCCTTGGCACAAGAGGTTGCCAGCAAAGGCGTTACCGTAAACACCATCTCTCCGGGCTATATCGGTACCGACATGGTGCGTGCCATCCGCCCCGACGTACTCGAAAAAATTGTCGCTACCATTCCTGTTAAGCGTCTTGGGACGCCCGAGGAGATCGGCGCAATGGTGGCATGGATCGCCTCTGACGATGCGGGTTTTGCCACAGGGGCCGACTTTTCCCTAAACGGCGGCTTGCACATGGGGTAATGCGTCTTTAACAGCAGAAAACAGTGTTTGGCTTATCAGGTTCGCCAAACACTGTTTGTTAGCAATTGTTGTTAATGCGGTTATAGTCTGATTGTATTGCTCGTTTCTAGGTGGGTTTTATACGTTTCTTGGGTGGGTTTTATAACCCGCTCTTATTTTTCTGCTTTATAACGCTTGCGGCAAATGTCATGACACAAACTGAAACTTCGGCACCGGTACGTTTAATAAAGAAATATCCCAATCGCCGTTTGTACGATACTAAAACCAGTGCTTACATTACATTGGCCGATGTGAAACAGTTGGTGCTCGACAACGAGGGCTTTCAGATTATTGATGTCAAGTCCAACGAAGACCTTACGCGCAGCATCTTGCTTCAGATCATCCTGGAAGAAGAAAGCGGTGGCGTTCCAATGTTTTCAGCCACGGCGTTGTCGCAGATCATTCGATTTTACGGACACGCGATGCAGGGCATCATGGGAACCTTCCTGGAAAAAAACATTCAGGCTTTCATCGATATTCAGGATCGTATGGCCGAGCAGTCAAAGGGAGTGTACGGTACTCAGTTCGGTCCCGAAGCCTGGGCGCAATTCATGAACGTTCAAACGCCGGTTTTGCAAAACATGATGAACAACTATATCGATCAAAGTAAAAACCTGTTCGTTCAAATGCAAGACCAGATGCAAGATCAAACCCGGTCCATGTTCTCGGTTTTTCCGTTTAACCCTGCCGCTCCGACAGATAAAAAAAACAAGCCCTGACACTGGCTATTAAGCGCAGGCAGTACATTTGTACGGCTGCTGCGCCGACACAGCTCACGGTTGGTTTGGAAACAGAATAGGGTGTTTGTCTTTGAACGGGCTATGTTCTTGCAGCTCATCCATGTAGTTCTGGATGGCGGGCGTTTCACGCGCTAAAAAATCGGCGATGGCCCGGGCATAACGGGCGTCGCGTATCCAATGCGCCGAATAGGTTATAACCGGCAACATGCCGCGCGACAGTTTGTGCTCGCCTTGCGCGCCGCCTTCGAAGATAGCGATTTGGTGCGTAATGCAAAACTCGATCGCTTGTATGTAGCAGGTTTCGAAATGCAGCCCTGAAATAAACTGTGTTGCTCCCCAGTAGCGTCCATATAGGGTGTTGCCGCTGCGAATATTCAGCGCGCAGGCAATGGGTTTTCCATTTTGAAGTGCAACGACAAGCACAAGGTTTTCGGCCATGTGCGTGTGTAGCCTGCTGAAAAAATCATAATTAAGGTAGGGGGCGTTGCCATGTTCGAGATAGGTGCGGCAATAGCATTTATAAAAGAAGGCAAGTGCTTCATCGGTAATTTCCTTGCCTTGCAGCCACTGGAATACAACTCCGGCTTGTATCGCTTTTTTTCGGTCTTGTTTGATTTTTTTGCGTTTCTGCTGGCTAAGGTTCGCCAGAAAATCGTCCAGTGTTTTGTACTGGCGGTTGTGCCAGTGGAATTGAACGTTTTCACGGAATATGAACCCCGCTTCCAGCAGGGCTTCGCGATCAGCTTGTGAGGGAAACAGAACGTGAAGGGAGGAGAGCTCGTTTTGTTGCGTCAGTGCGATTGCCTGCCGCGCGAGCGCTACGCGGTCGGAGTGCGTGCGCGCTAATAAACGGGGCCCGGGTACGGGAGTAAAGGGAATGGCGCCCAGCAGTTTAGGGTAATACTCCAGCCCATGCTGGGCGAATGCCTGGGCCCAGCCGGCGTCGAAGACGTATTCGCCGCGCGAGTGGGACTTCAGATACAGAGGCATGGCGCCGGCCAATTTCTTATTGCGGTGGAGCAGCAAATAATGTGGCGCCCATCCGCTGCGTGCCACGGCGCAATCGGCCTGGTCCAGGGCCAGTAGAAATTCGTGTCGAACCAGGGGGTGGTCGCCTGCCAGGTCATTCCACTGATCGGGGTTAATATCCTCGAGACGGCGAGAGAGCGAGAAACTTTCAGACAAGACGGGCGGTCCTATGGTTGCAACGTAGGTTAAGCCGGAAAATCGGGCCAGATCCGTAAGGCGTGTGCCGTGACAATATCATTTTAGTTCAGTGGGTTTTAGGTGTAACAGATTCATGAGTTCAAAAATTCCTGTCAGCGTGGTGACCGGCTTCCTGGGAAGCGGTAAAACAACTCTTTTGAATCGGGCGCTAAGCCATGTTGCCAGCTTGCCGCAAGCTGGCTCGATAGTGGTGATCGTTAATGAAGTGGGTCAAGTCGGACTAGACCATCAACTCGTCAAGCATATCAGCGATAACGTGGTGTTGCTTGAGTCCGGGTGTGTCTGTTGCAGCGTGCACGGTGAGTTGGTTGGCGCGTTACGTGATTTATTCATGGCTGCCCTGCAGAAAAAAATTCCCGCCTTTTCGCGTGTAATTATTGAAACGACAGGGTTGGCCGATCCATCGCCCATTATGTATACGTTGAAATATGAGCGATTTTTATCAGAGCGCTATGCATACGAAGGATGTATTTCGGTGGTCGATGCCGTGCATGGACGAGCACAGCTAGGTCAGCATCCCGAAGCAATGCAGCAAGCGGTGTTGGCTGATGCCATTGTAATAACCAAGGCGGAGTTGGTTAGTGCCGACGAACAGGCTGCACTGGAAGACATGCTAAGCGCAATCAATGCCAGCGCGCCCCGATATTTCATGGGTGCGTTGCCGGCATTGCCTGTTCTGCTGGAGGCCAGCTCCTTTCATAACAGCACAATGATTAATAAATCGCGATTGGCGCGTCGATCCAGCATGAAATTTTCTGAAAATGTGGCCGACGGGGTAAGCAAGGCGCATGCTGATGTTCGGGTGATAACTCTATCGTGGGCCGCTCCTGTTGCACGCTCGGTGTTTATCAAGGCAATAAGTCAGTTACAGGCGCAGGCTGGGCCTCATCTGTTAAGAGTCAAAGGGATCGTATTTTTTCAGGGCGAGTCAACTGCCAGCGTGATTCATGGGGTGCATGGGCAGTTGTATCCGGTGGAAGCGTTTAATAAGACGTCGCCGGAAATGGACGGAGGCGCGGAAGGGGGCTCGGTCCTGGTCTTTGTTTTACGTGGATTTTCTTCGCACGATTTTGAGCGAAACGCGCGTGCGCTGCTCTTTGGCGCAGCAGTTTAAATGTATAGAAACACTTGCGCTGTGCCGCTGGCGGTGGTGTAATGAATCTAATCGTCGGCATAAAACAAGTAGTTAGCCGTTAAAATGCGATTCGCCCCTTGCCGAAGTTTTTTAAATTAAGCGGCAATGCTAATACGGGTGCCAAGCCCCTGTGGCAACAATAAATCTTAGGCTTTTAATTCTGTTCTTTCGGTGTTGTTGCGTGCGCGTACGCGTGTTCAAGCCGCTGTGTTCTACTCGCGCACACCCAAAGGCAATAGTTTAGTCGACCGAACTTGTGGAAAACGGTGCGTCGGCTCAATGTATAAATAAAGTAGGCGCCAGGCGTGGCTTTGTTGCAGTCGCAACTTTGGTTGGCGTCCTGAAGTGTAAATAGCCAAAAAACTGAAATGAACAATCGTCAAATGTTGGATTTTCCCAACAATAAGGACTGCCTGAAAACCGAAATAAGTTTTTGCCTAAGCGCCATGGTTATGGCGTTTGGCGGTTTGCTGCCGGATGTTATGCAGCGCTTGGGTCAAGCGGCTGTCCTGGATGGGGTTCTGCGAGTGTTGCGGGTTATGGGCAACGCCTCGGTGCTGGTTATAAGCATTCTTAACAATTACACGCGCGGCTTTGCGTTTTTGCCTTTGTCGTTTTTATCTTTGTCTTTCCCGGGCCGCTGTTTTTCTTTTTCTAGTGGGCTCATTTCTAATGGGCCAGCTAAAAGAAAACAGGTCGTTTACTTTGCAGTAAACGACCTGTTTGGAAATGCTGGTTGCGGGGGCAGGATTTGAACCTACGACCTTCGGGTTATGAGCCCGACGAGCTGCCAGACTGCTCCACCCCGCGTCTGAAGAATGAAATATTAACCCATACTGAATTTCAATGCAAATTAGGCAGGCCACTGCCATTTAATCGATGACTGAATCTGAGATCATCCGGGTACTGGAAACTGCACTTTTATGTGCAGACCAACCCATGTCGCTAGTAGAATTACGAAAAATGTTTGTGGCGCACGACGTTTCAAGCGATGATTTGCGACGTTTTTTAGCTGTGTTGCAAATTGATTGGGCCGAAAAAGGCTTAGAATTGGTTAGTCTTGCCAGTGGGTGGCGTTTTCAAAGCCGCCCCGAGATGCAACGCTATCTTGAATGTCTTAACCCTGAAAGGCCTCCGCGCTATTCGCGAGCTGTGCTCGAGACTTTGGCTATTATTGCGTGGCGCCAGCCCGTTACGCGAGGCGATATCGAAGATATTCGCGGTGTGACGGTTTCTTCCCAAATAGTGAAGACGCTCGAAGAGCGGGGCTGGATCGAGGTGCTGGGGTATCGTGACGCCCCAGGGCGTCCTGCTTTGTTCGGTACGACACGGCAGTTTTTAGATGATCTGGGCCTGCGCGCCCTGGACGATTTGCCCGAACTGGAGTCGCAGGACGCTGTCGTGGCGCTGGCGGGACTGGCGCTCGAAGATGTGCCTGCGGATTCGCAGTTGGAAATAACTGTCGAAGTTGCCGCGGCACAGCCTGATTCGATTGCGTTGCCGGAAAGTGCTGTTTCGGCGGACGCTATGGGTTCAACCGGTTTTACCGGCCCGCCTGGGCAAACAGATGGCGACAAGCAGTTGGCGCAATTAGAACAAGTAGAGCTTGCAGTGCAGATGCAGGCAGACGGCGGGGTGGCCGCGGAGCCAGCCCGGGAAATAACCACCGCTATAACAAACAATGGACTGAGCGACGGTGAGTCGTCGCCAGGGATGAAGATTGATACGGAGCTCCATAAATAATATGACTGAAACAAACCAAGATAATGTGCCTGTTAACGATGTTGCCGAGTCGGGTAAGTCTGATACGGCCGGCGCCGTGGACGCGGCTGCAGATGCCAAGTCGGCGGCTTCGCGCGGCCGGGGGCGCAAGTTAAGGACTCCATTTCGCCGCCGGCGCGGCGATGCCGTTGCCGAGGGGGCCGTCGACTCGGCAGCATCAG
>DATCVA010000295.1:0-3468 GCA_036567205.1 Eoetvoesiella sp.
TCATAACGAGCGAGACGCTCGGATAGGTGAAGCGCATATATGTCATCGGAAATAGAACTTTTATCAACCTCTTATCTTTTCGGCAGTAACGCCCCATACGTCGAGGACCTCTACGAGTCCTACCTCGATAATCCTGGCTCGGTGCCAGAGCAGTGGCGTGGTTACTTCGATCAATTGCAGCATCAGCCGGCAACGGATGGTCGTGAAATTACTCGCGATCAGGCACATGCGCCCATCATCGAATCGTTTGCTCAGCGAGCCAAGGCCAATGCGTTCGTCGCACGAGCCCAAGAGCCCGATCTGGCCGTCGCGGGCAAACAGGTTTATGTTCAGTCGATTATTGCCGCCTACCGCTCATTGGGTGCTCGGTTTGCCGAGCTCGATCCGCTCAAGCGTCAAGACCGGCCTGTTATTCCTGAGTTAGACCCTTCTTTTTATGGCCTGACCGAGGCCGACCTCGATCAAGTCTATTCGGCAACGAATACCTACTTCACCAAAGCCGACACCATGACATTGCGCGATATGCTCAAAGCATTGCGCGATACATACTGTCGTAACGTTGGCGCCGAATTCACCCATATTTCCAACCCTACCGCCAAGCGCTGGATTCAGGAACGGCTCGAGTCCACATTGGGTGTGCCGGCATTTTCTTCCGAGCGCAAGCGCAATATTTTGCAGCAGGTTACCGAAGCCGAAGGCCTCGAGCGTTTTCTGCACACCAAATATGTAGGGCAAAAGCGCTTCTCGCTCGAGGGCGGCGAAAGCTTCATCGCCTGCATGGACGAAGTCGTCAATCATGCTGGTGATAGCGGTGTTCAGGAAATCGTCGTGGGCATGGCCCACCGCGGCCGCCTGAATATGCTCGTCAATATTATGGGCAAGATGCCCGGCGACTTGTTCGCCGAGTTCGAAGGCAAGCACGCTCAAGACCTTACCGATGGCGACGTCAAATATCACAATGGTTTTTCAAGCGATCTGTCCACGCGTGGCGGTCCAATACATTTGTCGCTGGCGTTTAATCCGTCGCACCTTGAAATTGTTAACCCCGTTGTCGAAGGTAGTGTGCGTGCGCGGCAAGACCGCCGGGGCGACGAAGTAGGCAGCCAGGTATTGCCCGTGCTGGTACATGGCGACGCGGCTTTTGCCGGCCAGGGTGTTGTCATGGAAACGCTCAACCTGGCTCAGACGCGCGGCTACGGTACAGGCGGCACGCTGCATATCGTTATTAACAACCAAATCGGCTTTACAACGTCCGATCCGCGCGATACACGGTCCACGCTGTATTGCACCGACGTTGTCAAAATGATCGAAGCCCCTGTGTTCCATGTTAATGGCGACGATCCCGAGGCCGTTGTTTACGTGACGCAACTGGCGCTCGACTACCGTCAGGCCTTCCAGCACGATGTCGTGGTCGATATTGTCTGCTTCCGTAAGCTGGGGCACAACGAACAAGACACACCGTCGCTTACGCAGCCTCTTATGTACAAGCGCATTGGGCAGCATCCCGGAACGCGCAAGCTGTATGCCGACAAGTTGGTTGCCCAAGGTGTTTTGGCTGAAGGCGAGCCCGATCAACTGGTTAAAGACTACCGTCAACTTATGGAAGACGGTCAGCGTACGGTTGAGCCTGTTTTAACCGACTACAAAAACAAGTATGCCACCGACTGGTCGCAATTCCTGGGCGCCAAATGGACCGATCAGGCCGATACAGCGGTGCCGCTGGCCGAACTGACCCGCATTGGTGAAAAGCTTACAACGGTTCCAGAAAACTTCACTGTCCACCCTTTGGTCAATAAGCTGTTGAACGACCGCCGCAATATGGCTCGCGGCGAGCAAAAACTTGATTGGGGCATGGGCGAACACCTGGCGTTTGCCACGCTGGTGGCTTCGGGCTATACCATTCGCATTACTGGCCAGGACTCGGGCCGCGGCACATTTACCCATCGCCATGCGGTCTTGCATGATCAAAAGCGCGAGCGCTGGGATGACGGCACTTATATTCCGCTGCAGAACGTTTCTGAAACCCAGGCTCCTTTTTCGGTCATCGACTCGGTTCTATCCGAAGAAGCGGTGCTGGCATTCGAGTACGGCTACGCTTCGGCCGAGCCCAATACCTTAACTATCTGGGAAGCCCAGTTCGGCGACTTCGTCAATGGCGCACAGGTTGTTATTGACCAGTTTATTACCTCGGGCGAAGCAAAGTGGGGCCGTCAGTGTGGTTTGACCCTTATGCTGCCGCATGGTTACGAAGGCCAGGGGCCCGAGCACTCGTCGGCACGTATCGAACGATTCCTGCAGCTGTGCGCCGACAATAACATCCAGGTTGTGCAGCCTACCAACGGTGCGCAAATTTTCCACGTTTTGCGCCGCCAGATGATTCGTCCGTTCCGCAAACCGTTGATTATCCTTACGCCAAAGTCGCTGCTACGGAATAAAGACGCTACGTCACCGTTGTCCGATCTGGCCACAGGTCAATTTCAGCCCGTCATAGGCGAACAAGACGAAACGATCGATGCCGCAGGCGTCAAGCGAGTCCTGGTTTGTTCGGGCAAGGTGTATTACGATCTGGTGCATGCGCGTGCCGAAGCGGCCCGCACAGATGTCGCCATCTTGCGTGTTGAGCAGCTGTATCCTTTTGCACATAAGTCATTCCAGGCTGAATTGCAAAAATACACCAATGCTAAAGAAATTGTATGGGTCCAGGACGAGCCGCAAAACCAGGGTCCCTGGTTTTATGTTCAGCATCATTTGTACGAGAATATGGATGAGGGCCAGAAACTGGGCTATGCCGGACGCGCTGCGTCGGCGTCTCCCGCTGTGGGCTATTTGGCTAAGCACCAAGAGCAGCAAAAGAATTTGCTTGAACAAGCTCTGGCGCCGAAGTTCAAAGGCTTCATGCTCACCAAATAACGTATATTTTTAATAACGGATTAAATATTATGGCTATTACAGAGGTTCTCGTTCCCCAATTATCAGAATCGATTTCTGAAGCGACTTTGCTTAACTGGAAAAAGCAGCCTGGTGAAGCAGTCGAAGCAGATGAAATTCTCATAGAAGTCGAAACTGACAAAGTGGTGCTCGAGGTTCCGGCGCCTGCATCGGGTGTGTTAAGCGAAATTGTTAAAGGCGACGGCAGCCTGGTTACGTCGGGCGAGGTTCTGGCTCGCATCGACACAGAAGCTAAAGCAGCGGCTTCGGCTCCGGCAGTTGCAGCCGAGGCCCCCGCGCCCGCGCCTGCTGCGGCATCGGCTGCAGCAACATCGACCGCAGCTTCGCCTGCAGCCGGTAAAATTCTTTCCGAGAAAGGCGTTGACCCCGCATCGGTAGAAGGCTCCGGCCGCGGTGGCCGTATTACCAAGGGCGATGCGCTTCAAGCCGAAGCAGCCCCAGCCGCCAAGAAGGCAGCTGCGCCAGCCGCCGCACCGACGCTATCGCTTGACGGCCGTCCTGAACAGCGCGTCCCCATGA
>DATCVA010000296.1:0-18244 GCA_036567205.1 Eoetvoesiella sp.
GAAAAATATAACGTAATAAATTCGGCTGGGCGGTGCGGTCCGGCCAGCCATCAAACAGGCGCAAAAGGGCGTCATTGCGCGCCAATACATTCCAGCAGCGATCCAGAATATAAGCTGGAACGGCAATAGCATGAACGCAAGCTGCCAGTCCCTCGGGCAATTGGTCGACCGGATCATGCGAATGCTCTGGATCGGCTGATTCGGCCAGCTCGAACAAATAGTGCCGTTCAGCACGTGTAAGATGCAGTACATTGGACAGGCGCGCCCACACGCTGGCCGACACCGAGACATCGCGCCCTTGCTCGATCCAGGTGTACCAGGTAACGCTAATACCGCACAACTGCGCTACTTCCTCGCGCCGCAGCCCAGGCGTGCGCCGCCGGCTGCCTGGCGGCAAGCCAACGCTATCGGGTGTCACCCGGGCTCGCACACTGCGCAGAAAATCGCCAAGGGCACGGCGGCGCGCCGAACTGGCCTGGCCATCGGCCGCGCCAGCGGCGGCGTCAGGAAGCGGCTTGCTCATCAAAACGCCCCATGATTACCTAACGCAGGCAGCTGGCAAGCGTACGGCGTACATCCTCTTCAGAACGGCCGCTACGCTGCACGTAGTCTTTAACCTGATCATCGCCGATGCTACCCACATTAAAGTACTGCGACTGTGGATGGCTGAGGTAAAAGCCCGATACGCTTGATGCCGGGAACATGGCATAACTATCCGTCAATTGCATGTCGATATCGTCGCATTCCAGATACTGGAACATTTCTTTTTTGACGACGTGTTCCGGACAAGCCGGATAGCCTGGCGCCGGACGAATACCCTGATACTTTTCGGCGATCATCGCCTCGTTGTCCAGCGCCTCGTTGGGTACATAGCCCCATAAATCCTGGCGCACACGCGCATGCAGGCATTCAGCGAAACCTTCCGCCAGACGGTCGGCGATTGACTTAAGCATAATGCTGGAGTAATCGTCATTATCGGCCAGGAATTTCTCGTCGTACTTTTCAATACCCAGGCCGCCGGTCACCGCAAAAAAACCTATGTAGTCGGTAATGCCGGTTGATTTGGGGGCGATGTAATCAGCCAGACACTTGTTGTCCACCCCTTCGCGCTTGACCGTTTGCTGGCGCACGTTGCGCCAGGTAAATAAAACCTCGGAGCGCGACTCGTCACGATACACCTCGATATCGTCATCGTTAACCGTATTGGCGGGGTAAAAAGCCACCACGCCATTGGCCGTCAGCCAGCGGCCATCGATAACTTTCTTGAGCATCGCCTGGCCTTCGGCAAATACTTTCTGTGCTGCCTCACCCACCACTTTATCTTGCAAAATGGCGGGATACTGGCCGAACAAGCTCCAGGTCTGGAAAAACGGCGTCCAATCCAGGTACTTGACGATTTCGGCCAGATCGTAGTTTTTAAACGCACGGCGGCCAATAAACTTGGGCCGCGGCGGCGTGTAGTTGGTCCAGTCAATTACAGGTCGGCCAGCACGCGCTTCATCCAGGCTTACCAGCGGCGTTTCCTTGCGGTTGGCATGGCGCTTACGGACCAGCTCGTATTCTTCCTTGACTTCGCCCAGATAGGTATCGACCTGATCTGACATTAAATTGGTTGCCACGCCCACCGATCGGCTGGCGTCCGGCACATATATAACAGGCCCTTCGTAGTGCGGCGCAATCTTGACCGCCGTGTGCACGCGGCTGGTGGTAGCCCCGCCAACCAAAAGCGGTATGTTCCGGCTAAGGAAATAGTCGTCGCGCTGCATTTCGGAAGCGACATACGCCATTTCTTCAAGGCTGGGCGTAATCAGGCCCGACAGCCCGACAATGTCCGCGTTTTCTTCTTTAGCTTTCTTAAGAATTTCAGCGCACGGAACCATAACGCCCATATTCACGACTTCGAAGTTATTGCACTGAAGCACCACGGTAACAATATTCTTGCCTATGTCGTGCACATCGCCCTTGACCGTGGCAATAACGATTTTTCCCTTGGCGCGGACATCACCGCCCGCGGCGGCAATCTGACGTTTCTCTTCTTCGATGAACGGCACCAGGTGCGCCACGGCCTGCTTCATCACACGGGCCGACTTCACCACTTGCGGCAAAAACATCTTGCCCGCACCGAATAAGTCGCCCACCACGTTCATGCCGTCCATCAACGGCCCTTCGATGACATTAATAGGCCGCCCGCCGGCAGCGGCGATTTTGGCCCGGACCTCTTCGGTGTCTTCGACAATGAATGTAGTAATGCCCTGCACCAGCGCATGCGACAACCGCCCCTCGACCGATTGCTCGCGCCAGGTCAGATCTTCTTCTTTCTTGATGCCTGAGCCTTTGACTGAATCGGCAAACTCCACCAGACGCTCGGTAGGCGATCGCTCGTCGGCCGCGTCGGTTTTTCCCAGCGGAGGCTGGCGATCCAGCACCACGTCTTCGACCAGTTCGAGCAACTTTTTCTCGACATTTTGGTAAACGCCCAACTGGCCTGCATTGACGATTCCCATCGTCATGCCTTCCTTGATGGCGTAATACAAAAACACCGTATGAATAGCTTCACGCATGGGCTCGTTGCCGCGGAACGAGAAGCTGACATTGGATACGCCACCGGAAACTCGCGCATGCGGCAGGTTCTGTGTAATCCAGCGGGTTGCCTCGATAAAATCGACCGCATAATGATTGTGCTCGTCGATGCCGGTTGCAATGGCAAACACATTGGGATCGAAAATAATATCTTCAGGCGGGAAGCCCACCTCTTCAACCAGCAATTTATACGCCAGACCGCAAATGTCCTTGCGACGCTGCAAACTGTCGGCCTGTCCTTGCTCGTCAAATGCCATAACGACAATAGCCGCGCCATACTTGCGGCACAGGCGGGCGTGCTCCAAAAAGGGTTCGATCCCTTCTTTCATGGAAATCGAATTGACCACCGCCTTGCCTTGCACGCAGCGCAATCCTGTTTCGATCACGTCCCATTTGGAACTGTCGATCATGATGGGAACCCGCGCAATATCGGGTTCGGACGCAATCATGTTCAGGAAGCGATGCATACAGGCGGCCGAATCGAGCATGGCCTCGTCCATATTGACATCGATGATCTGCGCGCCGTTTTCAACCTGCTGGCGCGCAACCGCCAACGCTTCGTCGTATTTTTCTTCGCGAATCAGGCGCAGGAACATCTTGCTGCCCGTCGCGTTGGTACGCTCGCCCACGTTCACAAACAGCGAATCTTCGTCGATATTCAAGGCCTCAAGGCCCGACAAACGCGTTTTAACCGGAATCGTCGGCACCTGACGCACCGGCAGCAACGCCACCTTGTCGGCAATCGCTTTTATGTGTTCGGGCGTCGTTCCGCAGCAACCGCCAACCATATTGACCAGGCCTGCCCTGGCGAACTCTTCAAGCAGCGACGACGTGTCGGCCGGCGTTTCGTCGAAGCCCGTATCGGCCATGGGGTTGGGCAAACCTGCGTTCGGGTAAACACAAACATAGGTGTCGCAGATTTTAGAGAGCTCGGCCACGTAGGGCCGCATTAATGCCGCCCCCAGCGCACAGTTCAGCCCTATCGTAATCGGGCGGGCATGCCGCATCGAGTTCCAGAACGCCTCGACTGTCTGGCCCGACAGAATGCGGCCCGATGCGTCGGTAACCGTACCCGACACCATCACAGGCAGACGCACGCCGCGTTCTTCAAATACGCTCTCGACTGCAAAAATCGCTGCTTTGGCATTAAGCGTATCGAAAACCGTTTCGATCAGGACAAGGTCAATACCCCCATCCAGCAAACCGTTCAACTGCTCGGTGTAGGCCACGCGCAGTTCTTCAAATGTAACGTTACGCGCTGCAGGATCGTTTACATCCGGTGAAATAGAGGCGGTTTTAGGCTGAGGCCCCAACGCTCCGGCCACAAACCGGGGCCGGTCAGCCGAGCTGAACTCATCGCAAGCAGTGCGTGCGAGCCTGGCCGACTCAAGATTCAGTTCATAAGCAAGTTCTGCCAAACCATAATCGCCTTGCGCAACCGAAGTCGCCCCGAAGGTGTTGGTCTCGATAACGTCGGCGCCCGCTTGAAGATACTGGCGGTGAATATCCAGAATTATGTCAGGGCGCACCAGCGAAAGCAGCTCGTTGTTCCCCCTGACGTCTTTGAAATGGTCGGCAAAACGTTCCCCCCGAAAATCCATCTCGCTTAACTTGTATTGCTGGATCATGGTGCCCATGGCGCCATCGAGTATCAAGATACGTGATGCCAGCAAGCGCGCGAATTCGGCGCCACTAGTGTAGGAAGAAAGCGGATAAGGCAAGGAAGGATAGGACACGCGGTTACCTGACAATAAAAAGAACAGCTGCACAGGCCTGCTACGATCAACGGCGCATCAGGCCCAATTCATGCATTTGAGAATGCCTTATTGTATCTGCATCGATTGCCGGCGCGCCAATGGCTGGAACATCCGTGCTTTGCCAGCGCCGCTAGCACTGCAGAACGATAAGCTCTCCGTATGAGATCTTCCGGGGGTTTTTGGCGGCCTGCAGGGCAAGCTCGGTAACAGATCTATCTTGCCCGCAAGCTAAAAACATGCGTATCGTACCTGCGTGACACACCACTATGCTGTCGCTGCCGGTTTGCAACAGCTCTTGATAAAAGGCGCAAACGCGTTCTGCCATCTGCAAGACGCTCTCGCCGCCGCCAGGCTGATATCCGGTCAAGTCCTGCGCCCAGGCATCCACTTCGCTACGCGGAATGTCGTCCCAGGCTTGCAGCTCCCATCGGCCAAAATGCATTTCCGCCAATCGGGCATCAAACGACAGTGACGTACATTCAAGCCGCTCAGCCAGCCTTTTAGCCACTTCAGCGCAACGCCGCAAGGGACTTGAGTACATTGCCAAACCCCGCGGCAACATGATTTTCGGCACGGCCTCACGAGAATCCAGCCCGGCGTGAGGCGGCGTGGAAGCGGCAGTTAGTGCAGCCACCATATGCATCTGTTCTTGCAAAGCCGCTTCCACATCGCTGCTGCCATAGCAGATATCGGCTGGGACTACAGTCTGAGGGTGGCGAACCAGATACAGGCGCATGAAACGATCCGGGGGTCAGTACAAGCCGTGACCCGTGCAGGCCAGTATGCCAAGATAAAAAACCACCTCGGTCACTTGCTGCGTAGCGCCAAGGCAGTCGCCTGTAAACCCGCCGATACGTCGCACAAAGAACCTTCCCAGCCACAGCATCGCCATCGCAGCCGCTGCCGTGGAAACCAGCAACGCAAACCACGTAATCCAGCCCAGCAGCGCCATCGCCATCAAGGGCGCACATGCCGTCACGGCGGCAATCAGAAACTCGGACGTAGACATTTTCGTGGCAAGCGGCTTGGCTTTGCCCTCTTCTTTGGCGTAATCAAGCCGCCAGATCAGCGCGGCCGAAAAAAGACGCGACAATGGATGTGCAGCCAAAAGCGCTGCAATCGCCGCCTGCACCGGCAAGTATGCCAGCACCACACACTTCAAAGCCACCAAAAGGCCGATGCCGATTGCGCCATAAGCGCCAACCCGCGAATCCTTCATGATTTCCAGCACGCGTTCGCGCGTATAGCCCCCGCCAAAGCCGTCGCATACGTCGGCAAACCCGTCCTCATGAAAAGCGCCGGTCAGATAAATACCCGCAATGGTCGACAGCAGCACCGCCACTGCCGGGGGCAAGATCAAGACCGACACAGCATAAACCCCGGCGGTTACGGCAGCCACCACGACTCCGACTAAAGGGTAATAGCGCGATGCATGCTGCAGCCAATCAGTTTCGAACCCTACCCAGCGCGGAATGGGAATGCGCGTAAAAAACTGAAGCGCAATAAAAAAAAGCCTTAACTGTTGGACCCCGCCCGACAAAATTGCCGGGCGTACCCTGCCGGCCGACGATATATTCTTCATAACGCCTGTTCCGCGCTTGCAGCCGGCTCGCTACTTGCCGACTCCGCCTTCCCGCTGACCTGCGCCGACTCGAATGTAGCCATCTCGCACAAGAAATTTACCGCTGCCTGCACGAGAGGCATGGCCAGTGCACATCCGGTTCCCTCGCCAAGGCGCAGTCCTAACTGCAACAAAGGCCGCGCGGCAAGCTTATCCAGCATTGCCTCATGGCCCCGCTCGTTGGAACAATGACAAAACACGCAATAATCCAGAATAGACGGCTGCAGCCGGGCAGCCACGAGCAAGGCGCTGCTTACAATAAAGCCGTCGATCAGCAGCACCATGCGCCGCTGCGCCGCCATCAGCATTGCACCGGCCATCATGGCAATTTCAAAGCCGCCAAACGTCGACAACACATCCAAAGGCTGAGTCACACCGCTATGAAGGGCCACTGCGTCTTCAATGACACGGCCTTTATGCACGACTCCTTGCGCCGACAGGCCCGTTCCTGCACCGATGCAATCGGCCACCGGCACATCAGCCAGCTTATGCATAATTGCCGCCGCGGAAGTCGTGTTGCCGATGCCCATTTCCCCAAAACCGATCACATTGCCGTCCAGCTCCATCACCAGCGCCATACCGTGTTGCATCGCCATCTGGCACTGAGTCGTTGTCATCGCTGCAGCATGCGCAAAGTTACGCGTTCCTCGCCCGACCTTACGGTCCAGCAAACCATCACGCACTCCAAACTCGTGATTGACCCCCGCATCGACAATGTGCAGGCCCATCCCGTTTTGCCGCGCAAACACATTGATCGCCGCCCCTTTCCGCAAAAAATTCTCTACCATCTGCCACGTAACACTTTGCGGGTAAGCGGATACGCCCTCCTCCACAACGCCATGATCGCCTGCAAATACCAGGATGGCCGGATCAAGCAACTGCGGCCGCGTCGTTTTCTGGATCAGGCCAAGCTGCCGGGCTAACGGCTCGAGAATACCCAAACTGCCCAAGGGCTTGGTCTTGTTGTTAATCGCGTCATCAAGCGCCCTGAATAAGGCGGCATCGTGCGTCGATTCGACAAAGGGAAGATGCATTTGGAAAAGTCCGGATTTACTTTATAAGCGCAAATTATAGAAGCCCCCTGCCTGCGCCGTGCATAAGACTCCTCTGGCAGCCTCCATACAAACGACCGGGACATCAAGGCTTCAGCCTGACGCCTATGCTATATTTCACGCAGAAAGAGGTGCTTTCGGTTCAGAAACTCATGTCGTTGTTCCCCAAACAACGTCTCTGTCCTGCGAAAGTTAAACGGGAAACAGAACACGCAACATGCCACTAAGGCTTCCTCGCGCGCAACCTGTGCTGCCCCCGCAACGGTAAACATGCCTCGTGCATGCCAGCCCGATACCGGCCCCGATCACATTTAGTTCCTTCGGCAGAGCAAGCCATAACGACTTTGCCCTGCTGAATGGTTTATTCACCAATAACGTGCGGGGACGCTCGTTATGCTCTGGTCACATCATGAATCTCAAACTCTCCCGGCACGCGCTTGCCGTTATCTCCTGTTTCGCCCCATTTGCCGTCACAGCTCAAACCACCTCACCCGTTCCGCAACTGGAAAACGTCGTCGTCACCGCCAGCCGTTCAGCCCAGCTGCAAAGCAAAGTGCTGGGCGACGTCACGGTTATCGACAAAAAAGAACTTGAACAAGCCGGCCAAAGCAGCGTAGCGGAAGTATTGTCCAGGCATCATGGCATTGAGTTCGCTACCAACGGCGGCCCACAAACCACGACCAGCGTGTTTTTACGCGGGGCCAACGCCAACCACACCCTGGTTCTGGTCGACGGCATCCCCGTAAATAGCGCCACCACCGGAACTGGCGCACTAAACGCCATTCCCACAGCCAGCATCGAACGCATCGAAGTACTGCGAGGATCAGCCAGCAGCCTGTATGGCGCGAACGCCATTGGCGGCGTCATCAACATTATTACCAATCAAAGCTCCGACAAGCCATTTTCGGCCCATGCCTCGACCGGGTATGGCACGTACGGGACCAGCAAAAGCAGCGCGGGCATTGCCGGCAGCGCCGACGGCTGGACCTACAGCCTGGGCAGCTCTTACGAGCAAAGCCGCGGGTTTAATGCCACCGACGGCGCATTAAGCTACGCCAACAACGACGACAAAGACAGCTACTACTCACGCAACCTGCGCGGCTCTTTGGGCTATGAGTGGCAAGAAGGACAGAAGCTAAGCGTACAAGCCTATAACTCGCGTATAAACGGCGGCTACGACAATGCGCAGGCAGACGCGTTCAACGATCGCGCCATCCAGACACAGGAAATTTACAGCGTGGCCAGCGAGAACCAGTTGGCTGATTACTGGAAGAGCACGCTGCGCTATGCGTACACAGACGATAAATACAAAGACATCAGTTTGTTTGGCGACTCCACCACTCGTAGCCAGCAACATCAATACACATGGCAAAATGACTTTACCTTAAGCGATACTCAAAAAGTAGTGGTCGCCTATGAGCACCTGAACCAGCGTGTCTCTACAGACCCATTCGCCACGTATACGCACGCAAAACGCCATAACAATGCCTTCACCGGCGTTTATACAGGCGATTTTGGTTCGCACCATCTGCAAGCCAGCGCGCGCAACGATCACGACTCACAATTCGGCGACGCCACGACAGGTGGCCTGAGCTATGGCTATGACCTGACGTCGAAGCTGCGCGGTTACGTGGCGGCCAACACCGGTTTTAAAACACCCACATTCAGCGATTTATACGCGCCAGCCTCATGGGGTGCAAACCCTGACCTGAAGCCGGAAAAATCCCGCAACGTCGAGGTGGGGCTGCGCTACACGGATGACAGTACCAGCCTGGGCGTCGTGGCGTACCAGAACAAAGTCCGCGATCTGATTGCGTTCGACAGCCCTACCTTCACAGCACAGAACGTCGACCGGGCTACCTTGCGCGGCATTACACTAACTGCGCAACAACGCTTGGGCGACACCACACTAAACGCCAGCGCCGACTTCCAGGATCCCCATAACGACGCAACCGGCAATCAGTTAGCCCGCCGCGCAAAACAAATTTATCGCCTTAGCGCCGACCATCGAATCAAGGAATGGACTCTGGGTACGGAATACATGTTTACCGGTAAACGCTACGACGACCCGCAAAATACGCGGCGGCTGGGCGGCTACAGCCTTTGGAACCTTACCGCCAGCTACGACGTAACTAAAAGCGTAGCCGTTCAACTTCGCTGGAATAACGTACTGGACAAGGACTACAACACCGCCTATGGCTACAACATGCCCGGTTCCAACGTGTTTGTTAACGTAGCATGGCGCATGTAATTCCATTGGCATAAGGCGGACTGGCACACTCCCCGGCATGAGGCACAACATTATTACTAAGCTTTTATACTGCCTCGCGCTGGCGGCCGGAGCGGCTTTAGCTCCGGCCGCCAGTCTTGCCGCCCCAACCGCGCACCGGCATCCCGAACGGGTCGTCGCGCTAACCCCCCATATAACCGAACTTCTTTTCGCTGCCGGAGCGGGCAATAAAATTGTTGCCACCGTTAGCAGCAGCGACTACCCGGCTGACGCACGAAACATTCCGCTGATTGGCGACGGCATGAACGTCAACGTCGAAAAAATCGTCGCCTTGAAACCCGATCTTGTAATCGCCTGGCAACCGTCCGGCGCGGCCCGAACACTGGCGCCCATACTGGCAAAACTGGGCATTCCCGTAATCTATTCAAAGCCTGAAACGCTTCGGGACATTCCCGGCCAAATCATAAAATTCGGTCAAATCTTTAATACCCAGGCCATCGCCGGCCCAACTGCCGAACGCCTGAACCAGCGCCTGACGGAACTTGAAGAACAATACTCACGCCGCCCTGCCGTCAACGTCTTCATCGAAGTAGGCAGCGCCCCCCTTTACACCATCGGCGGCGACCCGCTGCTTAACGACGCGCTACGTAACTGCGGGGGCGTCAACATCTATGCCCGCTCCGCCCTCGCTGCCCCTCAAGTCAGCACGGAAGGTGTCCTTATCCAACAACCTGACGTCATCATTACCGCCGACATCGACCCCGAAAAACTCGCGGCGCGCCGCCAGGAATGGGCCAAACTACATCTGCCCGCCGCTATCCTGGGCCACATCTACGCCATAGACCCCGACGCCTTATTCCGGCCCGGCCCGCGGCTGATCGAAGCAACCGAACACCTTTGCCAATACCTGGACCGGGCTCGCTAAGTCGTCAAGAAAAACACCAGAGACATACTAATAACTCATATCGACCCATGACATTTTTAAATGTCTCGTTTCCAAATAGGAAGTACTCATACTAAAAACACACTCCTATACTCAAAGACGGTCTACAAAAAGAGAATCAGGAGACGAACAATGACAAATAAGCTAATACGGCTTACGGTAAAAGCACCAGCGGGCGCCATTGCTTTACTGGTGGTGCTGGTAACAGCAATGTCCCCGGCCCATGCCCAGTACCCCGAAAAAGAAATACGCCTCGTCGTGCCTTACGCCCCGGGCGGCTCCGCAACCACATCAGCCAGGCTTTTCGCCGACAAGCTAGCCAAAGAACTCGATCAGAAAGTTTACGTAGACAACAAAGGCGGTGCCAGCGGCGCCATCGGCGCCTCATTTGTCGCCGACGCTCCTGCCGACGGCTACACCCTTCTCTATTCGTCCGCCGCCATGATGACCGTCAACCCGGCACTGTTTGGCGAACAGCTTAAATACAAAGTGAGCCAGTTTGCCCCTATCGGACTGGCCAACACCTTTGCCAGCGTACTTTTCGTCAATAAAGACTTCCCGGCCAAAAACCTGAAAGAGTTTATTTCTTACGCTAAATCCACCCCTGGCACCATCACCTTCGGCTCGGCAGGCCCCGGAAGCTCTGGACATTTGTGGGGAGAGCTTCTAAAGAACCGCGCAAACATCGACATTCGGCATATTCCGTACAAAGGGACGGCTCCCGCACTGATCGACGTCATCGGCGGCCGGATCAGCTTTGTAGTTGACGCTGCCGTTGCCGGACAAGAACAACTGAAAGCCGGGAATTTACGGGCTATAGCCGTTACGTCAGATTCCCGGATAGCGACGCTTCCCGACCTTCCTACATTTGCCGAATCCGGTTTAAAAGGTTTTGAGCCACTTAACTGGTACGGAATCTTTGGCCCTGCCGGAACCCCCAAAGACGTCGTCAAAAAAATTAACTCGGCCATAGCGGCGGTAGCATCCGATACGGATTACAAAGAAAAACTCATGACACTCGGCATGGGCTCCATCCAGAATTCTCCTGAACAACTTAAAGCGCGTATTGAATCCGACTCAAATCACTGGGGATCGGTCATCAAAACCGCCGGAATTTCAATTCAATAACAACATCAAAAGGGGTCAGAATGATCAAAAGCATTTCGCTGCTCTCGCGTAAAGAAGGGATTTCCCATGAGGAATTCATGCAGCACTGGATCGAAAAGCACGCGCCGCTGGCACACGCCGTACCCGGCCTGAGGCGATACTTGCAGTCGCACATTATGGAAGAGCGTTTCCGGCCCGACATTCCCACGATTGAGGGCGAAGTCGATGGCATCGCCGAGCTCTGGTATGACAACCTTGACGCTCTCAAAAAGGCCAATCAGTCGCCCGAAGCAAAACGTCTTCATGAAGACGGGGCCACATTCATCGGCAAGATCAAAACATTTACCGTTGTCGAAAATACCATCATTGGCGAATAAAACGGCAGCCTGGCCATATCGACAAGCTCAAAGGAGACGGGTCATGATGAAAAGATTACTAGTAGCTGCAGTTGCCACGATAGGGCTTTTGTCAGCCGCCACAGCACAAACCTGGCCAACGCATGCCATTACCTATATCGTACCCTTCCAGGCCGGCGGCTCAACCGACACCCTTAGCCGCATTCTTTCCGACAAGCTGAAAGACAGACTGGGACAGCCCGTGATCATTGAAAATCGAGGCGGCGTGGGTGGAATGATAGGCGTGGCTCATCTGGCCAGCTCCGCCCCCGATGGCTACACCATCGGTCTGGGCAACTCGGCATCGCACACCATTACACCCAACATCCAGACCAAGGTCCCCTATGACCCGAAAGCCGACTTTACACCCATCTCTCTATTGGCCGAATACGCCAACATCCTGGTTGTAAACCCGCGCATGCCAGCCACGGATTTGAAGAGCTTTCTAAAGCTGGCCAAAGAGCGTAAAGGCAAACTTACCTACGGCTCGTCCGGCGTCGGCTCCAGCAACCACCTCAGCAGCGAGTTACTGGCCAGCAAAGCCGGCGTCAAATTCACCCATATACCCTACAAAGGCAATACACAGGCCATGACTGACGTGGTGGCAGGCCATGTGGACTGGATGTTTGCCACGGCCTCTGAAGTGGCGCCATTCGTCAAGTCCGGCCAGGTACGCGCTTTGGGCACTTCGGGGCTTAAACCTGAAGCCTTGTTGCCCCAAGTGCCTCCAATATCACAAACCTTGCCGGGCTATGAGGTCATCGGCTTTATGGCTTTGTTCGCGCCGGCCAATATACCTTCCACGGTCGCAAACCGGCTGAACAAAGAAGTCAACGCCGTCCTTGCCTTACCCGACATTGCCGAAAAATACGCGGCCATGGGGCTTAAGGCCGTGCCAAGTACGCAACAACAGCTGGCACAACGCGTCGCCCAGGACTATGACCTTTGGAAGAACGTCATTAAGGAAGCAGGCATCAAGCCCGAGTAATCCCTGAGCCGCCCGGCAATGCATCAACGATTTAACAGGAAACAAAGAAAATTCACATGACATACCCAGATGAAACGGAAGTTCTGCTCGAAAGCTCGGCACAACACTTCCTGGCGCACGAATTTAAAAGTGAGCGATTACGCAAAATCTATAACGGCACGGCCGCGTATGACCGTGACTTCTGGGTACAACTAGCGGAGCAGGGCTGGTTGTCACTGCGCTTGCCCGAGAACCTAGATGGCAGCGGTCTTACCGTCCGCCACCTCGGCATAGTGGCCAATGCTTTTGGCCGCCACGCGGTACCGGAACCGTTCGTAGCCTGCTCGCTGGTTCCGGCCGTCCTGGCTGCAGAACTGGCAATAGAATCGCGTTGGGACAACATCACCAGCGGCCTGATCGACGGAAGCTACATCGTCACTCTGGCATGGCAGGAACATTCCCAGCAGCTTGATGGCGCGCCACAGTCTGTGGTTGCAACCACCCAAGGCGATAACTACGCGATCACCGGAACAAAATACGGCGTGGTTGCTGCCAGATGGGCAGACGCATTATTGGTCAGTGCACAGCTAGACGAAAATTCCGCCTTGTTTCTGATTCCACGCGACACGTCCGGCATGACAATCGACGAACACGTAACCAGCGATGGAGGGACTGTCGCGACGGTATGCCTGCAAGATGTCAAGGTCGCCGAACAGTCCTTGCTGGCACAAGGCACTGATTTGCTGCGGGCCATGAGCCTGGCACGTGACGAGGCCACACTGGTAACAGCCGTACAGCTTACCGGCATGGCCACGGCTGCGCTTGAGATTACGCTGGATTACCTGCGCACGCGCGTTCAATTCGACCGGGTCATCGGCAGCTTCCAAAGCTTACAGCACATGGCCGTCGACGTCCGAATTCAACAAGCCCTGGCCCGAGCTGCTTGCCGTAGCGCCGAGCGCTGCCACGAAACAGCCCCTTCAGAACCTGCGACCCGGCAGGCCATCGCGGCCGCCAAGGCGCGCGCATCGGACGCCGCTCTGACAGCCGGCCGATTTGGCGTCCAGGCACATGGCGCAATCGGCTATGCCGCCGAGGCAGAGATCGGCCTATACCTGAAAGGGGCGCTGCGATTGGCTGCCTATTGGGGCACAAGCGCACAAAACCGCAAGCGCTATGGCGAACTGGCCGATGCCGCGCCCCGGGAGAATTCACAATGAGCAGAATCGACATGAATACATTGAGCAACGAAGACTTCCGTACAACCTGGCGAACCTGGATAGAAGCCAACTACACTTCGCCGCTACGCAATCCACTCGAGAAACTCACCGGAGAAGAGGCGCGAACCTGGCTCAAGGCCCAGTACCGCGATGGCTGGCGGGCGCCAAGTTTGCCGGCGGAGCATGGCGGCATGGGTTTGTCGCGTGCAAAACAGCTGATTTATCAGGAAGAACTTGACCGCTACGGCGTGGCCAGGGCCATGGACCATGGTTTGCGCATGGTTGCGCCCGTGCTGTTGCGCCATGGCAGCGAACAACAAAAAAACTATTATTTACCGCGTATCCTGGCTTGTGAAGACGTCTGGTGCCAGGGGTACTCCGAGCCCAATGCCGGGTCGGATCTGGCCAACCTGCGAACCTCGGGACGGGTCGAGGGTGACACTCTGGTCATTAATGGCCAAAAAATCTGGACCTCGCTCGCCACCGACGCCAACATGATCTATATGCTTGTGCGTACGGGTACGGGGCCAAAGAAGCAGGAAGGCATCACCTTTGTGCTGGTACCCGTCGATACACCCGGAATCCGCATCCGTCCCATACGCACACTGGCGGGCGACGAACATTTTTGTGAAGTGTTCTTTGACGAAGTTGTCGTTCCACTGGAAAACGTAGTGGGTGAATTGGGGCAGGGCTGGTCCGTCGGCAAGGCTTTGCTCGGCTTCGAGCGCTATAGCCATGGCTCGCCCGAACTCATTCTGTACGCATTGAAGGTGTTCGAACAAACTGCAGCCGCCATGGGCGAGCTCAAGTCCGAAACCTATCGTGAGCTATTCAACCGTTACGATTGCGATGTCAGGGACTCAACCTCGCTGTATGAGCAAGTCTGCGAAGCGGCACTGAACGGCCAGGCTGCCGACGAAGACTTCTCGATGCTAAAGCTTTTCAATGCGGAACTACTGCAACGAATAAGCGAATCAGCGACGGAACTGGCGGGTCAATGCGGCGGCATCGTCGGAACCGCGCCCCAGCTTGGCCTGCCCCACGACCTTGAGTGGCTATACATGATCACACGCCCCGTCACTATCTTTGGCGGCACGGCCCAAGTACAGCGCAACCTGCTTGCTACACGCGCACTTAAATTACCTAAAAGCTGAACAATGAACACACTTGCTACACAACCAATATCCACACCTGGCAGCACTGCTCTATCCAGCCCGCAAACCCTGACGGCCAAGATGCCCGATCTGGACGCCTTGCTGCATGCGCAGACTATTGCCGTGGTTGGCGCATCCAGCGATCCACGAAAAATCGGCGGGCGGCCAATAGCGTATATGCTGGCCAATGGATTCGCCGGAAAAGTCTTTCCGATCAATCCCACCCAAACCACGATTCAAGGTCTGCCGGCCTACCCCTCGCTGGCCGCCATCGGCCACCCTGTCGATCAGGTGATCGTCGCGGTGGCCGGAAGTAAAGTTAAAGAGGTCGTACTCGACGCAATCGCTCAATCGGCACGCTGCATCATCATTTTCAGCTCCGGCTTCGGTGAAATCGACGAAGCCGGAAAACAGGCGCAAGAAGACATTGCGCAACTTTGCGCGCAAGCCGGCGTCCTGCTTCTGGGCCCCAACTGCATTGGCGTCTTCAATGCGCGCCGCGCCATGTATTCCACGTTCATGACAGCGCTCGAACATGGAATACTGCCGGCCGGCAACGTAGCCATCGTGACTCAAAGCGGCGCCATTGGTTCCTACCTGTATGGATTGGCCGGCGATCGCGGCGTTCGATTCAGCCACTTCCTTGCTACCGGTAACGAGGCGGGTATGGATGTAGCAGACGCCATCGCCTGGCTGGCCAATGATCCCGACACGCGAGTCATAATGGTCTACCTGGAAGGCTGTCGCGACGGGCGGCGCTTGCGCCAGGCCCTGCTGGCTGCGCGTGCGAATCGTAAAGTCATTGTCGCCTTGAAAGTAGGCGCCTCGGAGCAAGGCGCCGCCGCCGCGGCGTCGCACACAGGTTCGCTGGCTGGTTCCGATGCCATTTATGACGCCGTCCTGAGCGAATGCAATGCATGGCGCGTCAGCACCCTGGAAGAAATGGCCGATATGGCCTATGCCTGCTCCATCTCGGCGCTGCCCAAAGGTAACCGGCTGGGCGTCATCACCCCGTCAGGCGGAGTCGGCGTTATCGCAGCCGACACCGCATCCGGCTGCGGACTGACCCTACCTGAACTTCCCATGCCCTTGCAGCAACAAATCAAGGAAATCGTCCCATTTTCCAGTGCAACAAACCCGGTCGACACCACAGCGCAAACACTGGGCGATCGAACACTATTCAATCGCATCATGCGAGTGCTGTTTTCTTATGAAGGCTTTGACAGCATTCTTAGTTTCAACGCCAACCTGGGCCAAAGCGACGCAGAGTTCGATAAGATCAAGGATGAGCTTTTTGCCTTGCGCCGGGCCAATCCGGAGCTTCTGGTGGCCGTCTGCACCCGCGCCATACCATCCGTTGTCAAGCAACTTGAAGAAAACGGAATTATCTATTTTTCAGACCCTGCCCGGGCGACAAACACGATTGGCGCCCTGGCCCAGCTTGCTGCAGGATTCGCGGCCGGCCAGCCTCAAGCGGTTTCTCGCAAGCAACCCGCATTAACCTTGCCGACAGGACCAATAACCGAATATATCGCTCGCGATCTTCTTGCTCAGCATGGCATTCCCTTTGTGCCGCAAGCAATCGCCCAAACAGGCGAAGAAGCCGTCCAGGCTAGCGCCCGCCTTGGATTCCCACTGGCAATGAAGGTCCTGTCGCCTGACATCCTTCATAAAAGCGATGTAGGCGGAGTGCGCCTGAACCTGGCCGACGCAGAAAGCGTCATGGACGCATGGACGGCCATCATGGCCAGCGTCGCACAGAATTGCCCGGGTGCCGCAATCGAAGGAGTCCTGCTATCGCCCATGGTTGCGGGAGGCGTCGAAATGGTGTTGGGTGTAACGCGGGACCCGGTCTTTGGCCCGGTAGTCATGTTCGGGCTGGGCGGTGTGTTCGTCGAGGTATTCAAAGACGTCACCTTCCGCCCGGCCCCGCTTTCAAGCCACGATGCCATGCACATGATCCGGCAAGTGCGCGCCCTTCCGCTACTTGAAGGTGCGCGTGGCAGCGACCCGGTTGATCTGGAATGCGTTGCGCAAGCACTCGTGGCGTTGTCCGAATTTGCCGTCGCCTGCGGCGACGAACTCGAAAGCGTAGAAATAAACCCTTTCATCGGTTTGAAATCAGGCGGTTACGCCGTTGACGCTCTTATCGTCAAACGCGCCGACGCGGCACAGACCGGCGGGCATTAAGCCCACTGGAAATAAGGCCATCACATGCGCTGATGGCCTTATTTCAATAACTACTTTCCGATCTAAGGTCACACATGAATGAACGCATTATTGCCAAGGATTTATGGTTTCCCGAAGGCCCGGTCTACCTTCCGGACGGCAGCCTGCTTGTTGTCGAAATCCGGCGCCGCACATTAACCAGAATCTGGCAGGACGGCTCAAAAAAAATCGTTGCGGAACTCGGAGGAGGGCCCAACGGGGCAGCCATCGGCCCGGATGGCAAATGCTATATCACCAATAATGGCGGCCTGAAATTCCGCCAGCGCCCCGACGGCGTGCACGTTACTGCCGGCCAGGCGGACGACTACACCAACGGGCGAATCGAACGCGTCAACATCGAAACCGGCAAAATCGAAACCCTGTACACCCACATTGGACAAGCCCCCATCCGCGGACCAAACGATCTGGTCTTTGACGCCCACGGCGGCTTCTACTTCACCGACCTGGGCAAATCGCGCGCTCGCGACCTTGATCACGGCTCTGTCTGCTACGCCAAAGCCGACGGTTCATTCATCAAAGAAATCATTTTCCCCGTCAGCAAACCCAACGGTATCGGCCTCTCGCCCGACGGAGCAACACTTTACGTGGCGGAAACCGACATCGCAAGAGTCTGGGCATGGGATCTGAAAGCCCCTGGTGAACTGGCCCATCCCGTCGAAGCCACAAACGAATCCCCACATGGCGCCCGCCTGATCTACGCCTGCCCCACTTACGCCCGTTTTGACTCGCTGGCCATCGAAGCCGACGGCAACATCTGCGTCGGCACCCTTCACAAAGGCGGCATCTCGGTCTGCTCGCCTGCTGGCGGCCTTGTGGAATTCATTCCGAACGACATAGACACCCACATCACCAACCTCTGCTTCGGCGGAAACAACCACAAAAAAGCCTACTTGACCGGTTCATGGACCGGCACCCTGATCGAAACGGACTGGCCCCGGCCCGGCCTCAAACTGGCCTACTGAAAGACTAACAGGGGCGGGGAGGCAAGA
>DATCVA010000297.1:0-9178 GCA_036567205.1 Eoetvoesiella sp.
CCATGAGCCGTTTGCGTGCCCGTGTCGCTGAGCGCTTGCTGCAATCGCAGGCTGAAAACGCCATACTTACGACTTTCAACGAAGTCAACATGCAGGCTATTCTCGATCTGCGTAACAAATACAAAGAATCGTTCGAGAAAGAGCACGGCGTTAAATTGGGGTTCACCTCGTTCTTCGTCAAAGCCGCAGTGGCCGCGCTTAAAAAATACCCGGTCGTCAACGCGTCGGTCGATGGCAAAGATATTATTTATCACGGCTACTTCGACATTGGTGTTGCCGTGGGCAGCCCGCGCGGACTGGTTGTGCCTATTTTACGCAACGCCGATCAAATGTCGCTGGCCGACATCGAAAAGCAAATTGCCGACTTTGGCGCTCGCGCCCGCGATGGCAAGTTAACGCTTGAAGAGCTCACTGGCGGTACGTTCTCTATTTCGAACGGAGGGGTATTCGGGTCCATGCTGTCAACCCCCATCATCAATCCTCCGCAAGCCGCAATTTTAGGTATTCACGCCACTAAAGAGCGCGCAGTTGTAGAAAAAGGTCAAATTGTTATTCGCCCCATGAATTACCTGGCGCTGTCATACGATCACCGCATTATTGACGGCCGTGAAGCTGTCCTGGCATTGGTTGCAATGAAAGATGCGCTTGAAGATCCACAACGTCTGTTGCTGGACGTATAAGCGAATCGCTAATGATCTAGCTCAAAGCCCCGGAAAACGTACCGGTTTGTTCGGGTACGTTTTACCGGGGCTTATTGTTTGAGCGTCTCTACAACGCACGTGACTTCGTGTAGCGGCTGACGCTTTCTTTATAAAATGCGCGCACCTCGTGTGCTTGCGCTAACACTTTAATAGAGTAAATAACATGGCTAAACAATTCGACGTTGTCGTTATTGGTGCAGGGCCCGGTGGATATATTGCTGCGATCCGTGCAGCTCAGTTGGGCATGTCGGTTGCATGTATCGATGCATGGAGCACTGCAGATGGCAAACCCGCACCAGGCGGCACATGCACCAACGTAGGTTGCATTCCATCCAAGGCATTGTTGCAATCGTCCGAGCATTACGAGCAGGTGAACCATCACTTTGGCGAGCATGGCATTGAAGTAAAAGGCGTAAGCCTTAAGCTCGACACCTTGATTGGCCGCAAGGATACCGTCGTCAAGCAAAATAACGACGGTATTTTGTACTTGTTCAAAAAGAACAAAGTTACCTATTTTCATGGGACAGGCTCGTTTGCAGCCCAGGTTGATGGCGGCTGGTCTATCAAGGTATCGGGCTCGAACGAAGAAGAGCTCGTTGCCAAGCACGTTGTCGTTGCTACAGGCTCGTCAGCGCGCGCCTTGCCCGGATTGCCATTCGATGAGAAGCAGGTTTTGTCTAACGACGGTGCCCTGAGCATACCGGCTGTGCCCAAAAAACTGGGCGTTATCGGCGCGGGTGTTATTGGTCTTGAATTGGGTAGTGTATGGCGTCGTCTTGGTGCGGAAGTCACCATCCTTGAGGCAATGCCGGACTTCCTGGCTGTTGCCGATCAGCAAGTGGCCAAAGAAGCACAAAAGGCATTTGCTAAGCAAGGCCTGGCAATTCATACCGGCGTGAAAATCGGTGAAGTCAAAACGGCGGCCAAATCGGTTACGGTCCCATATACCGATGCATCAGGCGCAGAGCAAAAGCTGGTCGTCGATAATTTAATCGTTTCGATCGGCCGTGTACCTCACACCGAAGGGCTTGGCGTGGAAACAGTCGGGCTTAAACTGGACGAACGCGGATTTGTGGCCGTCGATGACGAGTGCAAAACAAATTTGCCTAACGTCTGGGCAGTGGGTGATGTGGTGCGTGGCCCCATGCTGGCGCACAAAGCGGAAGAAGAAGGCGTAGCCGTTGCCGAACGTATCGCGGGCCAGCATGGCCATGTCAACTTCGGTACGATCCCGTCGGTCATTTACACGTCGCCTGAAATTGCCTGGGTAGGTAAAAACGAGCAACAGCTTAAAACGGAAGGTATAGACTATAAAGCCGGCAGCTTCCCTTTTATGGCTAACGGCCGTGCGCGCGCATTAGGCGATACTACAGGCTTCGTAAAGGTTCTGGCCGATGCCAAAACCGATGAAGTGCTGGGCGTGCATATAGTAGGGCCGCTTGCTTCCGAGCTAATAGCCGAAGCGGTCACCATCATGGAGTTCCGCGGCGCATCTGAAGATATCGCGCGTATTTGCCATGCGCATCCGACTTTGTCCGAGGCTCTTAAAGAGGCGGCATTGGCGGTTGATAAACGCGCTCTTAATTTTTAAGATTGCGGTTCTATAAAGCGAAAGCTTTTTAAAAAGGGCGGGCGTAAGTCCCCCTTTTTTTGTTTATACGAGTTTTTTTCTATGAATGTCCGCGAGTATTATCACCACTCCCTCGAAGAGCGTGGCTATCAGTCCGATCCCGCGCAATTGGCGGCGGTTGAGCGTTTGCAGGTTTACTACGATGATTGGGTTAGCTATAAACTTTCACGCTCAACGTCATTGAGAAGAATTTTCAAACGACCCGATGTGCCCCGCGGTGTATACATGTGGGGCGGGGTTGGGCGTGGGAAAAGCTTTTTGATGGATGCGTTTTATGTGACGGTGCCTGTCAAGCGCAAGGCTCGTCTGCATTTTCATGAATTTATGCGCGGCGTTCATCAAGAGCTGCGCGAGGTCAAGGGGCAGCAAGATCCCCTGGATGAGGTAGCCAAGCGTATTGCAAAGCGCTATCGGTTAATTTGTTTCGACGAGTTTCATGTGTCGGATGTGGCCGATGCCATGATACTTTACCGCCTGTTGCTTAAGCTGTTCGAACATGGCACCTCGTTTGTCATGACATCCAACTATGAGCCGTCTACTTTATATCCCGATGGCTTGCATCGCAATCGCATTTTGCCGGCGATTAAGTTGATTCAAGATCGTATGGACGTGCTTAATGTGGATATTGGCCTGGATTATCGCCGCCGCACACTCGAACAGGTTCGCATGTATCTTACGCCGATTACAGATCAGACTGATATCGAGCTAAGGGCTGCGTTCGAGCGCTTATCCGATACGGCGGCGCAAAAGCCGGTATTGACCATCGAGCATCGTGAGATCAAGGCCATTGCACTGGGCGGCAGTATTGTCTGGTTCGATTTTGCGACATTGTGCGCAGGACCTCGTTCGCAGAACGATTATCTGGAACTGGCCAGTCGTTTCCAAACCGTTATCTTATCGGGAGTGCCTCGCATGGGCGTACGGCATGCTTCCGAAGCACGGCGATTTACATGGCTTATCGACGTCTTCTACGACCACAAGATTAAACTGATCATGTCGGCTGAATGTGATGCTGAAGAGCTCTATACTCAAGGGCCGTTGTCTAACGAGTTCCACCGTACAGTCTCGCGTATTCTAGAAATGCAGTCACGCGAATACCTCGAGACCGAGCGCCGCGAGGCTGTGACACTGTAAGTTATTGTCCTTGCCATCGCGGCACGCAAGGCATTTTTATTTAATTTTTCAAATAGCGATTTATGACTACCCGAGTATTGACTGGCATTACTACTACTGGAACGCCTCATTTAGGCAATTATGCCGGAGCCATACGTCCCGCGATTCAGGCCAGCACGCAACCCGAGGTCGATGCATTTTTTTTCCTGGCCGACTACCATGCGTTGATCAAGTGCGATGATCCGCGGCGTATTGCCCGCTCACGGCTGGAAATTGCGGCTACATGGATCGCCGCAGGGCTCGATGTCGAAAAGGTAACGTTCTATCGCCAGTCCGATATTCCGGAAATACCCGAACTGTGCTGGATGCTGACGTGTGTGACTGCTAAAGGTTTAATGAATCGCGCACACGCTTATAAAGCCTCGGTCGATCAGAATGTAGCAAAAAATATTGAGCCCGATGATGGCATTAATATGGGCTTGTTCTCGTATCCCATCCTGATGGCTGCCGATATCCTTATGTTTAATGCGCATAAAGTTCCAGTGGGCCGGGACCAAATACAGCATCTGGAAATGACACGCGATATCGCTCAACGATTTAACCATTTGTACGGCCAGGGCAAAGATTTTTTTGTCATGCCCGAGGCGCAGATTGACGACGAAGTAGCAACCTTGCCCGGTCTGGACGGACGGAAAATGTCCAAAAGCTATGACAACACGATTCCGTTGTTCGAGGGTGGCCAAAAAGCGTTGCGCTCTGCCGTCATGCGTATTGTCACTGACTCTCGTTTACCGGGCGAGCCTAAAGACGCCGAAAGTTCTCACTTGTATGCTTTGTATCGCGCTTTTTCGACAGCCGATGAGGCGATGCAGTTTCGACAGGAACTCGAGGGCGGACTGGGGTGGGGAGATGCCAAGAACCGTCTGTGCAGCCGTATTGAACAAGACTTGGCCCCTATGCGCGAGCGGTATGCCGATCTCATGGCCGCTCCGGATCGCATCGAGGAAATACTTCAGGCCGGCGCCCACAAGGCGCGCCGCCTTTCCAGCGGGTTTATGGCACAACTGCGGGACGCCGTCGGCCTGCATGCGATTAAAAGCGTTGCAGACGCAGATAGGTCGGTAGCAAGCAAAAAAACCGCAGGGAAACGCGCCCGGTTTATCAGCTTTCGCGACGCAGCGGCCCAGTTCCGATTTCGGCTGCTTGGAGCCGACGGACAGGAGCTATTGCTTTCCGAGCCATTTTCCGATCCTAAAGCTGCTGGCGTGGCAATAAAGCATTTGCAAAGTCAGGCTTTAAGCACGCTTTCGTTCGAGCAGGCAGGTATTGCAACGGTTTCTATTGATGATGTCGTGATTTGTCGGTTCGAGGCTGAAAAAATCCTTGAAATTCAAAAGGCTATCGAAAGTTTAATACAAGATTGATACCATGGCGCACCGCGCGAATGGATCGATTTTTAAGAAAAAATAGTGATCCATTCGTGTGAAATGTGTAAACTAAGCTTGTTGTATTGGCCGAAAATGAGTGCTTTTAGCTAAATCATTGCTTGTGGCCAAAAAGAAGTCCAGTGTCGTTGCTTTTTCAACTTGTCTGAAGGGGAATTAGAATGACCGTCGGAACAATTTTACTGATTATCCTGGTTTTGCTGCTGATTGGCGCGCTGCCGAGCTGGCCGCATAGCAGAAGCTGGGGCTATGCACCGACAGGCGGTTTGGGTTTGGTGCTGATTATTGTCCTGGTGTTGGTGCTTTTAGGCTATATATAGCCTAAAAGCGCTATTTACGCGCTATTCGCACAACCCGGCGTCAATGTCCAACTGTTCGCAAAGTCGTAGAATGTGCTGGGCATCGTCGCGATAGACCAGGATTACTTGGAAATCATTGGAATAGCTTTGCCCAAAATTGATCAGCCGGTACTTCGGGTGATGAACGAGCAATTGCTGGTCAAGCCATTGGTAATAGTCCGAGACTATTTCGAAGCTATTGTTATCGTATGGGTACTCGGGCAATGCCGGCGTTTCAAATGCTTCAGTGATCTGTTCGTAAAGCTCGTCTACCGTATCGGCTGATGCAAAGTAGTCTTCAAGCTCAATAAATATTATGAAGGCAAGAACCCCTTGCGGGTCGTATTGTGCCACTTGCGCGGCTTCCGCCCCGTAGTTTTCCGTTAAGGTTTTTACCGGGTCCAGCCTGGCCTGCAGACAAATGCTAACAATCCGGCCAACTTCGTGGGGGTCCATATCGTTGCAGCTCAATAAGTTTATGAGCGTTGTCAATTTCGTTTCGTGGTTCAGAGCGTCGCTTGTCATGATGTTTACTTATTGAGTTTTGCAAATGCAGCGGCCATGGCGCCAAGACCTGCTGCTTCTTGCGGGCGTGCCTGGCTCGTGCGTTTTTGCCCGCTGGCTGGCATCGCGCGGCGTTCATCGTTAGTCTTGCGCAGTGGGGCTGTATCATCATTCAGGCGCATGGTAAGTCCGACGCGTTTGCGGGCAACGTCGACTTCCTGGACTTTCACTTTAACCATTTGGCCAACGCGCACGACATCCCGCGGATCTTTCACAAATTTATCGGCCAGCGCGGAAATATGCACAAGCCCGTCTTGATGGACGCCAATATCAACGAAAGCGCCAAAGTTGGCTACGTTAGTCACTACCCCTTCCAGCACCATGCCGACATGCAAGTCGTTAAGCGTGTTCACACCTTCCTTGAACTGGGCGGTTTTAAACTCCGGCCGAGGGTCGCGTCCAGGCTTTTCCAGCTCGGTGAATATGTCTTTAACGGTAGGCAGGCCAAAGCGCTCGTCGGTAAATTCCGAAGGAGAGACACCCTTCAGGGCTCCTTGCTGACCCATGACCTGACGTGCATCCGCATTGATTTTTTTAAGAATGCGCTGAACTACGGGATAGGCCTCGGGGTGTACCGACGAGGCATCCAAGGGGTTGTCGCCGTTGGGAATGCGCAAAAAACCCGCTGCCTGTTCAAAGGCTTTTTCACCGAATCGCGGCACTTTTAGCAGCATTTTACGGTTGCCGAATGCACCGTTTTCATTACGCCAGGCTACGATGTTTTTGGCCAGTAGCGAGTTTAAGCCCGACACGCGGGTGAGCAGAGGGGCCGAGGCGGTATTGACGTCGACGCCGACGGCGTTAACGCAATCCTCAATAACGGCATCCAGCGAGCGTGCAAGCTCGCGCTGGTTGACGTCATGCTGATACTGTCCGACGCCAATAGCTTTGGGTTCGATTTTTACCAGTTCGGCCAAAGGGTCTTGTAAGCGCCGTGCAATGGATACCGCTCCGCGCAGGCTTACATCGAGCTCGGGAAATTCGTGTGCTGCGAGCTCCGATGCTGAATACACCGAGGCGCCAGCCTCCGACACGACAACACGAGTCAGAGCCAGGGTTGGAAACTTTTCCAGCATGTCGCTGACCAGTTTTTCGGTTTCCCGCGATGCCGTGCCATTACCGATCGCCACAAGTTCAATTTTGTGTTTGGCAACCAGCGCTGCCAGCGTATTGATAGAGCCTTCGCGGTCGCGGCGCGGTTCGAACGGGTAAATGGTGGCTGTGTCGAGCAGCTTTCCTGTGGGATCGATTGCAGCGATTTTGACGCCGGTACGAATCCCGGGATCGAGCCCCAGGACAGATTTGGGGCCTGCGGGAGCAGCAAGCAACAGGTCTTTCAAATTGGCTGCAAAGACGCGGATGGCTTCTTGTTCAGCACTTTCGCGTAATTGTCCGATAAGCTCGGTTTCAAAAGCAGTCAGCAATTTAACGCGCCATGTCCAACGGCATACTTCGCCCAGCCAGCGTGCGCGAGGCGTGGCATCCAGCTGAAAATCAGCGCCGGTTTTCAGGAATTGAGCAATTCGTAGTACGCAGGGATGCGGAGTTTGTGCTTCGAGTTCGGCTTCGAGGCCAAGACGAATGTCCAGAGCGCCTTGCTGGCGGCCGCGTAAAAGAGCCAGAATCCGGTGTGACGGTAAGGTACGCAGAGGCTCGTTAAAATCGAACCAGTCGCGAAAGTTGTCGCCTTCGTTTTCTTTACCTTCGACTACTTTGGAGTACAGCAGGCCGGTAGACCATAAATGCTCGCGCATATTGGCCAGCAAATCGGCGTTTTCGGCGTAGCGTTCAGCAAGAATGTCGCGTGCGCCGTCCAGTGCGGCCTTGATGTCATTGATGGATGCTTCCGGATTAAGGTAGCTCTCGGCCAGCAGCGATGGATCGCATGAGGGTGTCTGTAAAATGGCGTCGGCCAACGGTTCTAAACCTGCCTCCCGTGCGATTTGGGCGCGGGTGCGCCGTTTGGGCTTATAAGGAGCGTATAAGTCCTCAAGGCGTTGCTTGGTGTCCGCGGCTTCGATTTCTTTTTGAAGTTCGGGACTTAGTTTTCCCTGTTGGTCGATGGAGTCCAGAATGGCTGTGCGGCGGCCTTCCAGTTCGCGAACGTAAAGCAAGCGTACTTCCAGGTTACGCAAAACAGTATCATCAAGCCCGCCGGTCGCTTCTTTACGGTAACGAGCGACGAAAGGGACTGTGGCGCCGCCATCAAGCAGCTCTATCGCCGCTGCGATTTGCGGAGCGCGTGCACCCAGCTCGGTGGCCAGCAGGGCAATAATACGGGCAGGGTCGCTGCCTTTTGCGTGAGAGTTTGGAGCTAAGTCAACAGAAGTATCAGTCATGGAGTCTACTATCGCAGGAAACATAGATAAGCGGGCCATTTTGCCACAACCCGAGAAGCATTACGGAATCCAGGGGGGTATCATTTGGTTTGTGCCCGCTAAAGTTTGTTAGAAAACGTGTTCGGCATATTGATTTGCAGTTTCGTTGCTGTCCCCTCCCGGTGACCATTCGCTTGGTTTCCTGGCTCTTCCCGCTATTTCAAATATATCTTTAAATGCTTTTGCAAGAACTTACCGACATTTTTTCCGAGGATGGGCCTATTGCCGCAGCGGTGCCCGACTACCGGCCGCGGCAGGCTCAGCTGGAACTCGCTCAAGCTATTGAAGAGGCCTTGCAAGAACAGTCCACGCTGGTTGCCGAGGCAGGCACGGGTACGGGCAAGACCTGGGCGTATCTTGTACCGGCTTTTTTAAGCGGCCGAAAAGTCCTGGTTTCGACGGGTACCCGCACCTTGCAAGACCAGTTGTTTCGGCGGGATCTGCCCCGGTTGCGCGCGGCTTTGGGGTTGCCCATTACGATTGCGTTGCTCAAAGGGCGCGGCAACTATGTGTGTCATTACCATCTTGAGCGTTTGTCAGGTGACGACAGGGCGCTGAAGTCACGCTCCGAAGTCAGTCAATTACGGCATATTCAGGTGTTTGCAAAGCAAACCAAAACAGGCGACCGGGCCGATCTGGCGCAAGTGCCCGAAGACGCTGATATTTGGAATCGCGTTACCTCAACGCGCGATAACTGTCTCGGTCAGGATTGTCCGAATGTACGCGATTGCTTTGTGCTCAAAGCGCGTCGTTATGCGCAGGATGCCGACTTGGTGGTAGTAAATCATGCTCTTTTTATGGCTGATTTGGCACTGCGCGAAGAGGGAATTACCGATTTATTGCCGGCCGTCGACCTGGTGGTTTTCGACGAAGCGCATCAATTGCCCGATATCGCGACCCGGTTTCTAGGCACCAGCGTGTCGTCCCATCAATTGCTGGATCTGGCGCGAACTACCGAGGCCGCCGGGCTGGCGCATGCCCGGGAGTCCACCAACTGGAGCGAGATCGG
>DATCVA010000298.1:0-10556 GCA_036567205.1 Eoetvoesiella sp.
CTGCTGGCAGGCCAGGCGCGACGCCATTTCTTTTGGCAAAAACACCATGGCCACGCCGTATTCGTCCGGCGCGGGCAGGGTAATGCCTTGCGAAGCCATGTCTTCGCGATACAGCGCGTCGGGTATCTGGATAAGAATGCCCGCGCCGTCGCCCATAAGCTTGTCGGCGCCCACCGCGCCGCGGTGGTCCAGGTTTTCCAGAATTTTCAGCCCTTGCTGAATAATGGCGTGGCTTTTACGACCCTTGATGTGGGCAACAAACCCGACGCCGCAGGCGTCATGTTCGTTAACCGGGCTGTACAAGCCCTGTGCAGCCGGCATACCGGATTGGTAAGGGGCTTTGCTTGATGGCAGGCCGATGCGCGACGCATCAATGACTACCGCCGGGGCGGAAGAAGGCGAGAAGGACTGAGACATAAGAGGAGCTCCGCAGAATGTGCGCGCATAAGAATAGGTGCAACGAGAAAGAAACAATACTGCGATTTTTTTTACTTGCCAAGAAAAATAAATAAGGGTGCGTCCCTAATATTTGACTTGTCAAGTTCTTTCGTTCATAATTAGGGACACATCCATAATACTGATTATTAAAAAGGGATAATTATGATTTTTACAAAATTTCTTTCTATTGCCACTTGGCTACGCACCAAAATCGCGCAAAAAAAGAGCCAAAAAAACTACCCGCAACGCAACAAAGGCGGCATGGGGCTGGTGTTTTTCGGCTCTAAAATGGGCTAATTAATTAGCCAACGGCACGGGGCAACGCAGACTTTATTTATGCTACGGCATGGCGTTAGTTAGTATTGCTGGCCCCTGTGCTTCGACGGGCCGGTTTTCAGGGGCTAAGCGGGTTGATACGTGAAGCGGCGGACGGGCCGGACTTAATACCCGGCCTCAGTCGAGAAAATTACGCAGGCTTATGGCTGGCTTACGCGGCCAAAACCTTCTGTTCTTCGTTGCGCATACCCGCCCAGAAAATCACCAAACCCATCACCAGAAACATAATCCCATCGTTATGTCCCAGAACGTACTGTGTCATGCTGTACACAAAGAACGACGATAGCACTGTCGTTCCGCACACGGCCATTACACGCACGTTTCTGGAAGGGGACGCCAGGCGCTGGCAAAAGTACCAGAACGGTATGAAATAAAGGGCCAGCAAAGCCAGCAGGCCCACCAGCCCTTGTCGTATCCACTCTTGCAAATAATTATTGTGTGCGTGGCCCAGTCTTAATACGCGTGGATGCGCCTTGCCTTCGTCTACCAGGCGCTGCAGTTGCGCTGCATAATCTTTATCGCTCCAGCCCAAAATCGGTCTCTGAGGGATGTTGATGTAGGCCATGCGCCACATTTCCAGCCGGCCGCCCACCGAACTCTCGGCATTGTGCGTTTTCAGGTAATCGTCAATATTCGATATGGCAGCGTCGTAGCCTCTTTTGATAGAGTTGTTCGGTACCATTGCCACGCTAATGCCAAACGCCAGGATCAAGGCTGAGCCGCCCAAAAGCGTGCGCTTCAGGTTTTTCCGGGTCAGGAATGCAATGGCAAACAGCAACATCATCGGGGGAACAGCCAGCCACCCGCCGCGGGTGCCCGATGCTACGAAACTATAAAATCCGGCCAGGATGCCCACTATTAAGGCGGCTTGCCAGCGTTTGGCGTGTGGCCCCTGGGCCCCGGTCCAGAATAGGCCGGCTGCGCACAGCATGGACATGCTCAGGACAATGTCGCCGAATTGAATGGCGTTGGTAAAGCCTTCGGCGCGTTCAAGGCCTTGTAGTTCGACTTGCCACAGGCTGATTCCCGCCGCTGATACGCACCCGGCAACCAGGCCTGCCCACAACCAGCACAAGCGCATCCGCACCGACAATAGCAGCAGCAAAATCGGGATGGCGGCCAGGTAGCGGGTCGATGGATCAAGAGTGCGGCTTCTGTTTCCGTGCAAAATCAACATGAACACGGCAATTAGAAACAGACTTAGCAAGATGCCAATAATAATTTTGTCTTGCGTCGATAGGCCTAGGGCGGGACGCATTGCCAGGAAGTACAGGCTTGTCAGCAGCAGCAGCGCCGCGCCAGCGGAATAGCCCGATGGCGCTGATTGGTTCAAGGCGAAAAACAAAAAAATGCTGGCTGAAACGATAACGGCTAAAACGTTGTTTCTTGATACTGTTGTGTTCATTATTTTAGCGACTCGCCAAATGTTTTTATCCAGTGAGCAGTGGATGGATCGTGCTGGACCTTGGGCGCGGCGGCCCCCGAGAGTTCGGCCAAAATACCTTTGGCCAGAACTTTGCCGTATTCGACGCCCCACTGGTCGAAGGGGTTTATGCCCCAGACCACGCCCTGGACAAACACTTTATGTTCATACAGCGCCAGCAGCGCGCCCAACGTGTAGGGCGTCAGTTTGGAAAGCACGATAAGGCTAGAGGGGCGGCCCCCTTCATGAACCCGGTGTCTGGCCAGCCACTGGGCTTTGTCCTGCGGCATACCTTCGGCCAGGCATTCGTCAAGCGCGGTCTGATACGTTTTACCGCGCAGCAAGGCTTCGCGCTGGGCAAGGCAGTTTGCCAGCAAGCTTTTGTGGTGTTCGGTCCAGCCGTGATCGGCCTGTTGGCAAACAATAAAGTCCACGGGCGCGCCGTCGCTGCCCTGGTGCAGCCATTGAAAAAACGTGTGTTGCGCGTCGGTGCCGGGAATGCCCCAAACGGCCGGGCCGGTGGGAACGTTCACGGGTTTGCCGTCCAGGTCCACCGACTTGCCCAGCGACTCCATTTCCAATTGCTGAATATAGGCCACAAAATTGGCCAGCCTGAAGTCGTAGGGTGCGATGTTAAGCGACGCATACCCCAATATGCTGCGATTGATAATGCCGGAAATGGCCATCTGCACGGGGGCGTTTTCAGCCAGGGGGGCTTGCGCGAAGTGCGTGTCCATAGCCAGCGCACCGGCCTGCATGCCGGCAACGACTTCAGAGCCCACGGCCAGCGCTGTGGTCAGGCTAACCGACGACCATAAGGAAAAACGGCCGCCGACCCAGTCCCAGAACTTGAAGATGTGCGCTTCGGGCACGCCCCAGTCTTTGGCCACCTGGGGGCGGGCGGTTACGGCTACAACGTGGCTAAACGGGTTGGCAATGCCGGCCGCGGCCAGCCATTCTATGGCGCGCTGGCCATTTTCCAGCGTTTCGGCGGTGGTAAACGATTTAGAGGCCAGCACAATCAGCGTGTCGTGCGGGTTCAACCCCTCGAGGCCACCTTCGATCGCGTGGCCGTCAATATTGGCCACAAAGCGCACATTGCGCCACGCGCCGGCGTAACCGAAGGCGCTGACCGCCAGTCTTACCCCCCAGTCGCTGCCACCAATACCAATATGAACGATATTGCGCCAGCGACGCTCCGAGTCGGCCAGACGCACGAACTCCAGCATGCGCTGGCGCTCGTTTGCTACGTCCGGAGTAGGCGCCGCCGCGCGCAATTCGGTGTGCCATGCCGCACGCTCTTCGGTCAAGTTGGCCACTTCGCCCGTTAACAGTTTGCTGCGCAGCGCGGAAAACTGCCGTGCCTCAAGCAAGGCTTCGGTACAGGCCGCAAGTTTGGATGAGTATTTTTGCCCGCTGATATCCAGCTGTAAACCCGCTACTGAAATCAAGCGTAATCCGTTCGGTTCCGTAGGCGCTTTTTTTGTGGCCTCAACAAATTGCGCCCATTCGGGCAATTCCAGCAAAGAAGGTAGCGGCGTCAAACGGACTCCAAACGGTAGTTTAGTATCGGGCGATTGTACCCCTGTCGTCCAGAATCTTGTAACGCCTATTGGAATTAGCTATTAGCTGTGCTACCATACTTAAGTAAGTTTTGTCTGGGCGCTATGTGCAGCATGCAGCTGCACGCATCAGATACTGTCAAACACGCAGGCCAAACCCACTTTTGGCGGCCGGAATTTATTTTCGGAAATACACATTACACAGTCATACGAGCACGTTTTACCGACTCTTTATCATAATGCTCGACTGTTTTTCAGCATAGGCTGCAACCAGCACCACCGTTACACACCCAAGTGCTTCGGCGTTGCGCCCAGTATCGCTAAACCCTTGAAAGAGCCGCCAGTACGCTCGCCACAAGCGATGCGCGTTCGCCGCCATGGGTTTATTTTAAATTTTTACAGGAGATCGATTTATGGCTAAAGAAGAATTGCTTGAAATGAGCGGTTTAGTAACAGAAGTATTGCCCGATTCCCGTTTTCGCGTCACGTTAGACAATGGCCACCCACTAATTGCCTACACCGGTGGCAAAATGCGCAAGCATCACATTCGCATCCTGGCAGGCGATAAAGTCTCGCTTGAAATGTCGCCCTACGACCTAAGCAAAGGCCGCATCACGTTCCGCCACATTGCTGGCCGCCCAGCGCCTGTTGCACGTACACCGCGCCGTCGCTAATTGCCGCACGCCCATTCGCTGCTCGCGCAATAAAATGAAGGCGCGGCCGCACTTACGTGTGCGGGCCGCGTTTTTTCATGTTGCCTGGAATTGATTGCCTGGTGTTTGGCCAGAATCGCTTTGCCAGTGCGCTTTTAGTCGACCTTTCCGATATCGCGTACCGCTTTGGTCAGGACAGCATCATCGGCGTCCCAGTATTTCTGGAACTCGGGTGCATCCATGTATTCGACAGGGCTTCCGGCCCCTAATACCTTGGCCTGTACAGCCGGGTCGTTCGCAATTTTCTTTGCACTGGCTCGAAGTGTATCAATGACGTCCTGAGGCGTCTTCGAAGGTACGAAAATTCCCGACCACTGCACGAACTTGGCATCATAGCCAAGCGAAGTCAGGCTGGGCACATCGGGTAACGATGCAAGCGGTTTGTCGCCCCAATGAGCCAGTGGCCGTACGGTACCCGCTTTAATATGCTGAAGGATGCTGGACGGCCCCGTGGAAATGGCTTGAACTTGGCCGCCTAACAAGGCCGCAACGGCGGGTCCGGCGCCGGTATAGGGCACATGGGTCAATTTAATGTCGGCGGCTTTTTCCAGCATGGCCATGGGCACATGCATGGACCCATAAATTCCCGAGCTGCCATAGTTGATTTTGCCGGGCGATTTCTTGGCGGCCTCAACGAATTCTTTAGCCGTTTTCCAGGGGGAATTGGCCGGTACGACCAGGACAGTCGGGTCGGCCGTGATGCGGGCGATAGGCTTGAAGTCATCGATTGCATAAGCGGCTTTACGGCCCAGGATTTTGTCGGCCTCGGGCAATATCGATATGGACGACAGCATTAACATTATCGTATAGCCATCGGGCTTGGCCCTGGCGGCTTCACCTGCCCCGATAGCGCCGCCGGCGCCTACTTTGTTTTCGACTACAACCGACTGGCCCAAATCGCGGGACAGCGCGTCGGCAATAGGCCTTGCCACGGTATCGGTTACGCCGCCCGGAGGGAACGGTACGATCATCGTAATGGCATGGTCCGGGTATTTGGCAGAAGCGCTGGCTGCAAAAAGCAGTGCCGCTACAGCGCTAAAGGCCTTTATTTTTACTTTGTAATTCATGATGTCTCCTTGATGCCTGCATAATCCAACGGTGTTGAGGATGGGTTGTTATGGATCGAGTAACTTAGTGTGCTGTTTGGCTAATTCGCAAACCAAGCAAACAGCACACCAGGAATCCGGCGTGCTTTCTGTGGCACGCTCGGTGGCGCTTCAATTTACTTGAAGTGGTTTTCCAGAACGCCGATGCCGTCGATTTCAATACGCACCACATCGTTGCCTTTCAAATACTGAGGCGGGGTTAGTCCCATGCCCACGCCTGCAGGTGTGCCAGTGGCGATAATATCGCCGGGATGAAGCGTAATGCCTCGGGAACACGTTTCAATAAGCGTAGGAATATCGAAAATGAAGTCCTGCGTCTGGCCATCCTGGCGCAGTTCGCCATTAACCCAGCAACGCACACGTGTATTGGTGCCATCCAGTTCGTCGGCCGTAACGACCCATGGACCCATGGGGCAGAAGGTGTCGAACGATTTGCCAAGATCCCACTGCTGGTGGCGTATTTGCACATCGCGCGCGGTGACGTCATTTATTATGGTATAGCCATATATGTGACTCATGGCGTTTTCTTTGCTGATATTTTTGCCGCCAGTGCCAATAACCACCGCCAGTTCGGCTTCGTAGTCGATCTGGCTCGAGACGGCGGCGCCGGGCAAGTTAACGGTATCAGCAGGCCCCACGACGCACTCGGGGACTTTGGTAAAGACAATGGGCCATACGGCCGGATCAGCGTTATTTGCCTTGAAGACCGAACCTGAAAGCTCTTTGGCGTGCGCATGATAATTGCGCCCTACGCAAAATATATTGCGCCGGGGCACGGGAATGGGGGCTTCCAGCCTGACGGCACTGACGGCCACGCTTGAACCATCGAGGTATTGATTAATATCGTTGCCCTTGGCCGCCATGTCGATAAGGCTTAACACCCCTTTCTGGGCTGCTTCGGCGGGAAGGTTCAGTTTTTGAATGGTTTGGCCGTCTGCCGACACGACGCCTAAAAAGCGTTCTTGACCTTGTGTAAACGTAGCGAATCGCATATTTTTCCTTATTACAATATTGACCCAATTGGTTCTGGATCGTGTGCGGTATTACAAGAGGCTAAAGTCATTTTCTGTAGCATCAGGCTCATTCTAGTACCAGTTTGGGCTTGAAACAATAAAAATAAGCTAAAAAATTGACCAATTGGTACTATATAAAATAAACTCTTGTTATTTCGGTAGGAGCAAAACGTGAGTGATCTGATTGCCGGGAAAGGCATACGGGCTGAAGGCGCCAAAGAACTGGCGCGTTTCCTGCTTGAAGAAATGACCGCGGGCCGGCTGCGCGAAGGGGTTAAGTTGCCCCCTGAAAGAGAACTTAGCAAACGTTTTGGCGCGTCCCGCGGCGCGGTACGCCGAGTGCTATCGGAATTTCGCGAGCGCGGGCTTATTACACAATCGGTAGGAAGCGGTACGTTTGCGTCCGCTGCAGCGCATACGCTTTCTCTTTCCAATACGTCGGCTGGCGATAGCCTAAATACCAGTCCGGCTGAACTTATGGAAGCGCGACTGCTTATCGAACCCCTGATGCCGGCGCTGATTGCGCGTAACGCCACAGGGCCGGACTTCGTCAGAATGCTTCAGTGCCTTGAAGAGTCGGAAGCGGCCAAGTCGATTGAAGAGTTCGAGCATTGGGACGGGGAATTGCATGAAGCGTTTGCCGTAGCAACCCATAACGCCTTTTTTCTGCAAATTCTGGAACTAACGAATCGTGTCCGCGAGCAAGGCGAGTGGGGCCGGCTAAAGCGGGTTTCCCTGACCTCCGAACGGCGCAAACAATACGAACAGCAACACAGAGCTATCGTCGCCGCCCTGAAAGACCGCGATGCAGCGCAGGCCAGCGCGCTGCTTTTCAGGCATCTGGAACAGGTGCAAAAGAATCTGTTCCAGACAGACAATTAACTGAATTATCGATCAAATACCTCGTCCAGCGACGTCGCGTCCAGAATATTCAACGACCAGGTTTCCAACTGCGCCGAGGTGGCGCCCTGTAAACGCTGCTGAATGGGTTGGGGCAAGGGGCCGAATTTGCGGATGAGCAAACGTTGCAACAGAGCGGCTTCCCCTTCTTGCAAGCCTGCCTTTCGGCCTTCTTCACGGCCTTCCATTTTCCACTGGTGCGTCCAGGAACGTGAGTGTTCGGTCAACATGTCTTTGATCTCCAGTAAGTCGTCTACGCCGGGAATCATTACCTCGGGCAGGGCGCGCGGCAGCAGCACGTGGCGCGTCCAGCTGACAAAGGCGCGGCGCAGTTCGGCGTGCTCGGGGCCGTGGGTGGCGTTCCATATAGTTTGCACCAAGTTCTGCACGTCTTCAATGCCCCGGTTATGTTCCAGGCGAAACAGCAGCGCGGCCAGGTTGTGCTCGGGCAGCTTTCCCGCGCGCACCAGCGCGCCTTCGTCCACCAGCAGGTAGCGCAGTTGCAGCGTATAGGGGGCCAGCGCGGGCGGGGCCTTGTCGATCAGGCCGGTGGTGCTGGTGGCTGCGGCCCAGGGTTTAGCCCCACTGTAAAGCACCACTGGCAACACAAGGGGCAGGCGCCGCGAACGGGGCAGCGCTTTGCGCTGTGCCAGGCTCTCGTACAGCAGGGCGCAATAGGTGGCCATGCGCAGGGCCATCAGGCGCTCGTTTTTGGACTGATGCTCCAGCATCAGCAGCAGGTACAGATCCACGCCATCGCGACGCGCAACACGCCAGACGCGATCCCCCTGACGCTGACGCAGCCGGTCGCTGATATAGTCCGTAGGCAAGGCCTGCAGGCTTTGCCAGTCCACCAGACTGATCCAGGGCTCTTTAATAATACCGTTGAACAAATCGCCGACGAGGCGTGGGCTGTTCAACAGCATCCGGTAGCTGGCGTCGCTTTTGTTCATGCCGTATCCCGTGGGTTAAAGGGATACCCACTATAGGGCGCATGAACAAAAATCAGTCAAACAGTGAACGAAAATCGCACTGCGCAAAAGTACCTAAGCAGCCTCGGCCATCCATGGCCGTGCAGCTTGCAGTAACTCTTTCGTGTACAACGCTTGCGGGTTATTGAACACGGATTGAGTCGGCCCGTGCTCCACAACCTGGCCTTGTTTCAACACCATCACCTCGTCGGTCAGGTCTTCCATAACCGCCAGGTCGTGACCAATAAATATCAATGTCAGGTTTCGTTCATTGCGCAGGCGGATGATCAGATCCAGGATCTGGTTGCGCACAGTGGCGTCCAGGGCTGACACGGGTTCATCGCACACCAGCACCTCGGGGGCCAGCGCCAGGGCGCGGGCGATGACGACGCGCTGGCGTTGGCCGCCCGATAACTGCTGGGGGTAGCGTTGCAAAAGTGCGCCGTCCAGCTCCACTTCCTCTAGCATGGCGGCACACCGGCGAATCATGTCTTCGGGCTTGCACAGCTTGTGGATTTTCAAGGGTTCTATCAGGGTTTGCAAAACAGTGCGCCGGGGGTTCAGGCTGCCGTTGGCATCCTGAAACACATACTGGCAATTCAGGGCAAAGGCGCTTCGGTTTTGTGCATCGGCGGGGTTGGCTCCTAAGACACGCACGCTGCCGGACGCAGGCTGAAGCAAGCCCATAATGCTACGGGCCAGCGTACTCTTGCCGGACCCTGATTCGCCGGCAATGCCCAGGGCGGCGCCGCGTGCCAGTCGAAACGAGACATCGCTTAGCGCGCGGGTTAGCTTGCCCGCACGGCGGTAATCGATACACAGATTATCTACTTGCACGGCGGATTCCAGTGTGCTTGTCGACGCAGACCGGCGTTTGCCGGCCCGGCGGCGGTGTGCGGTAATCAGCGATTGCGTGTAGGGCTCGCGCGGCTGGTGCAAGATGGCGTTGGCGTTATTGCTTTCCACGACTCTGCCCCGGTGCATGACGGTGACTCTGTCGGCTACGGTCAGCACGGCGTCCAGGTCATGCGAGATAAACAGCATGGCCATGCCCCTGCGCTGCTGAATAGAACGCAATAAAGCCAGTACCTGGTGCTGCGTAGTCACATCCAGGGCGGTGGTGGGCTCGTCCGCGATCAGCAGTTGCGGGTCGGCGGCAAGCGCCATGGCAATCATCACGCGTTGCTGCTGCCCACCCGATAGTTCAAACGGATAGCGTTTCATCAAACGCTCGGGGTCGGGCAAGCCCACCTCGGTAAACAGCTGCACGGCGCGATCGAGCTTATGCTGGCCGGTCTGGCCCGTTTCCGCGCACGCCGAGATGGTTTCCAGAATTTGCGAACCCACCTTCATTAAAGGGTTGAGTGAACTCATCGGGTCCTGAAACACGATGGAAATCTGCTTGCCACGGATGGCGCGCCAGCCCTTCTCGTCCAGGCCGGCAAGGTTACTGCCTTGATAATGAATCGAGCCGGAAAGGCTTGGGTTCCCGGGCGCCAGGCCCATGATGGCCAGGGCAGTCAGCGACTTGCCGCTGCCCGACTCGCCGATAATACCCAGGGTTTCGCCATGCCGCAGTTCCAGGCAAACATCTTGCACGACGTGCGCGGCGCCATATTTAACGGACAGGCGGTCAATGGACAAAAGTGGCGTTGACATAGAAATTCCTTTGTTCAGGCAAGCGCAAGGCGCGGGTCCAGCCATCGGTGCAGGACTGCGGTAATAATATTGACCAGCACCACCAAAGCCGCCATCACCATGACTGCGGCTTGAATAATTGGATAATCGCGGCCCCGTATCGCTTCCAGCGTCAGGCTGCCCAGCCCTGGCAGGGAAAAAAGCGCTTCCATGGTCAGCGAACCGCCGATCAGTCCTCCAAGAATCACACCCGACAAGGCGATAATGACCGACAGGGAATTGGGCAAAATATGCCGCCACGCAATGCGCGATGACGACAGGCCTTTGGCGCGCGCCGTACGAATAAAGCCGGCGCTGGTGGTTTCGCGAAGCTCTTCATAGAGCGGCTTGGCAATTTGCCCCGCAATATCCAGCCCCAGGATCAGAATTGGAAGCAGCATCTGGCCCCGTATGGGC
>DATCVA010000299.1:0-3920 GCA_036567205.1 Eoetvoesiella sp.
TTTTTATTCTGATCGATACCCGGCGCCTGGGCTCGACACAGTGGCTTGCTCAGCGCATGAATGATTTTGCGGCGATTTTGCACGGCAGCCCCGCGGTGAATCCCGATCAGCCGGTCATTGTGCCAGGCGAAATCGAATTGCAAAAAATGGCGCGTCAGCGCGAGCATGGCATTACTATTGATCGGGCGGTGCTGGCGCTCTTACAGCAGCATGCCAAGGTGCAACTATAAAATCTGCCTGGCTGGCCATACCGGATAAAAAATGGAATCATGGCAAAGTTGCAGGTTTTTCTGGCAAAGCTCTGTCAAAATATTGAAAGCGACTGAAAATTGGAAATAGCATATGAGTATTGATCCTGAAGTAGTTTCTCTTTTTACGCCCACGGGCCGGCTGCGTGCTTCAATCAATGTCGGTAATCCTATCCTGGCAAGCAAGGGAACAGCCGCAGCAGAACCTACAGGAGTCTCTGTCGATCTCGCCCGCGCTTTTGCTCAGCGCTTGGGCGTGGATGTTGAGTTCGTCGTTTTCGACAGCGCAGGCAAGTCGGTCGATGCGGTCACGCAAGAGCAAGCCGATATCGGTTTTTTTGCGATTGACCCGATACGGGGACAAGGCATAGTCTTCACCGAGCCATATGTATTGATCGAAGGCTGCTACGCGGTGCACAACGATTCGCCCATACAGGTTAATGACGAGGTCGATCGCGCCAACATACGCGTTGCGGTAGGCAAGGGTAGTGCGTACGACTTGTATCTTACGCGCGAGCTCAAGAATGCACAGATCGTGCGTGCACCTACCTCGCCCACGGTGATTGATACGTTTCTTGCCGAAAAGACAGACGTTGCCGCAGGCGTGAAGCAGCAGCTAGAGGCCGATATCGTTCGTCATCCCGGCTTGCGTTTGTTGCCAGGGCGATTCATGGAGATCCGGCAGGCCATGGGCACGCCCAAGGGACGCGGTCAAGTGGCCGCCGATGTGCTGGCTGCATTTGTGCAGGATATGAAATCCACTGGTTTCGTGGCCGAGGCCCTTAAGCGCCACGGCATTGAAGGCGCCGCAGTCGCGCCCTAGTGTCCCGTCTGTATGAATAACCAGAATAAGGCACTGGGCTGGCAGGCCAAATCCTGGTCCACCCTGACTTAAGGGTTTTTAGCCGGGTGGGCTTGCCATTACGCCGCCGGCGCATCGGTTCACGCTGCTACATCACCGCGCCTGGGGGGCGTGTTCGTCGGGAATAGGTCATCGTCCGTGCGTGGCGACAATGGCGGTAAACCAATCGCATTGCGTAGCCGCTGGCAGTCTGGGTTGGGGCTGCCGTCATCGAGCCATGTGGGAAACTCCCGGCATGGCGAAGGGCGCTGCTCGTAAATAGCGCAGGCAATGCCAGGCTGGCCAAGTTCGCCGCGCAAGGCAATACAGCGCTGGCCGCCGTATTCCGTACCTTTCATGCAGCCGCGCAAAGGGCTGACTTGTGTGACTAGTTCAGCTGGTACGGTCCCTCCGCCTTCTCCGGCGATTTCGCCGCAATAGAATGAGACACGAAAATGTGCGCAACATGCTCCGCAGCTAAGGCAGGGGTTCGATGCCGATGTGTCGTTTGCGGATGCGCGTCGTTGAGCTGCAGAGGAGGAAAGAGGTTGCGCTTTAATCCCGGATGCAGCTGTAACATTGTTGCCGGGCAGGCTAGACCAGGCATCGGTGATGCTGGTGAAAGAGGCTTGCGCAGAAGGTTTGCGCGTATCGGTCATAGTTGGAGACTGTCGGTGTGCGTGGCAAAATACACGCGTTCTGAGTGGAAGGTGACTATACTTGAAGCGCATTGGCAATTGATATAGGAAATTGCCTTTTTTTTATGTTTTTTTGTATCTTAAGATTGAAAAAAAACGGGGCTTATCGAGGCAGCATAGTTTGAACCAGCAGTGCACGCGCGCAGGGGCTGCTAAATGTCTGCCCGCGTCGTTCCGGAAGAAGGAAGTCGTTCAGCTCTTCGTAGAAGCGAAATGTTGCCGTGACCATTGCCTTGGCATTATATTTCAGTGGTTAATGCCCTTATCGTAGCGCGGCCAAGGCCAAAATCTACATTTATTATTATCTTAATGGCACGGCCCGCAGCGTGGTGTTCCAGGCTATAGCTCTCTGTTATGGTTCCGCCTGTCACAGTAGTTGCAAAAACTGGCCGCCATAGCGCAGGCTTGGCCCACCTGATAAGGTAGTACGATGAAATGGGTGCCGCCGTGCGCGCACATATACTTTAAAAGGCAGGCGACGATGATTATTTTGATTCTGGGTTTGGTGATTTTTCTCGGGACGCATTCAATTCGCATCTTTGCCGAGGACTGGCGCGTGGCACAGCGCAAGCGTTATGGCGAAGGGCCATGGAAATTGGCGTATTCGCTGGTTTCGATAATTGGCTTCGTGCTAATTGTCTGGGGTTTCGCAATGGCTCGGTACGAACCCATTGTCTTGTGGAGCGCGCCGGCAGCCATGCGGCATATTGCCGCTCTCCTTACAGCCATCTCCTTCGTTTTTCTGGTTGCCGCTTACGTACCGCGTAACAGTATCAAGGCTGGCCTGCACCATCCCATGATTCTTGGCGTGAAGGTTTGGGCTTTCGCCCATTTACTGGCAAATGGCACGCTGGCAGACCTGATTCTGTTCGGCAGTTTTCTGGTATGGGCGGTATTTAGCTATATTGCGGCGCGCAAGCGCGACCGGCTTGCTAATACACAGTATCCGGCCGGGACGATACGCGGCACAGTTGTCACGGTGGTTGTGGGAATCGTGGCCTGGGCTGTATTTGCCTTCTGGCTGCATGGCGTATTGATTGGCGTGCAGCCATTTGCTTAATTTTTGGCGCTTGGGGTCTAGGCCTGGCGGCTAAGCCGATACACGACGGTATCCAGCTGAGTCAGGCCCCGCTCGGCGAATTTCGGCTCTTTGGCCAGGGTATCGCGTCGATCAATGATCCGGGCGTTGGAGTGTTCGCTGTATAAAGTCTGTATTTCGTCATCTCGAACGGAAAATGGCGGGCCCTTCATTTGTTCCTGATCGTAGTCCAGTGCAAGCAGCAAGCCACGGTATTGATCCGCAAGCTGTGCGTATACATGCCGTACATAGCGTTTACGCATGGCAGGGGGCAGGGCAATAAGGGCGGCGCGATCATAAACGCCGGTGCATTGCGCAAGAGTGGCTGCATCCAGCGCAAAAATGTCACCGCAAATGATTTCGATGTTTTTTACGATATGGTGGCGCCCCATGGTGGAGTCATGCACCTTGGGCTGCAAATCGTTCTCCGCAAAAAATTGATCCACAGCAAGCTGTGACAGTTCAATTCCAAGCACTTGATAGCCTTGTTGCGCAAGCCAGATCATGTCCAGCGATTTTCCGCACAGCGGCACCAAGACGCAACTGCCTGAAGGCAGCGACAAAGAAGGCCAGTACTTTTGCAGCAACGGCGTCACTCTGCCCTGGTGGAAATGAGTTTGTCCATCGCGCCATCGCTCTAGCCAGAAATCGGCATCCATAATGATTCCTTGTATGTGGGTTTGACATGCATTGTAGGGACATTTGGCGTGAAAGCGCTGAATCAAAGAGCTAGCGCTTATGCGCCGGCCCCGGCGAGCCGGTAAGGGGCGGGGCTATGTCTTCGAGTGAGCGGCGTTCTGCATTAACGGCGAACCGCAGCGCCATAAAGCCGGCTACGATGACCAGGGCCGCAGCTAAACCATAGCCGCCGGCTACCGCGGCGGGCTGGCCGCTTTCAATCAAGGCGCCAAACAATACTGGCCCGACAACGCCGCCGGCGCCGGTGCCGACGGCGTAGAACAGGGAAATTGCCAGTGCCCGCATTTCCAGTGGAAAGACTTCACTGACGGTAAGATACGCAGAGCTGGCCGCTGCCGATGCCAGAAAGAATACGC
>DATCVA010000300.1:0-5235 GCA_036567205.1 Eoetvoesiella sp.
CACGTCCTGTATACGCTCGGCGCCCAGTTCGGCCAGCCGGGCATCGATATTTTGGGCAATGCCGCAAAATAATGGATAGCTGGAGTCGCCTAACCCAAGAACAGCGTATTTTAATTGCGGTAATTTCGGGGCGCGGCGGCTGTTCAGGAACTCGACAAAAGCAATGGAGTCATCCGGTGGTTCGCCGTCGCCTTGCGTGCTCATGACAACGTACAGCAACTGTTCGTCTTTGAGTTCGCGGGTTACATAGCGGTCAGCTCTGATTAAACGGGTAGAGAGGCCCAGGGCGCCGGTGCGTTCGGCAAACGACTCGGCCAGTCGTTTCGCGTTGCCGGTTTGGCTGCCGTAGACAATAGTAAGCTGTTTAGCTGCATCGCTGCGTGCCACCGCCGCTACGACAGCCGGCGTGCCGGGAGTGTGCGCGACCTGCTTACTTTGCGCCATGCCTGCAAAATACCCTGATAGCCAGCTAAGGGTATGAGGATCGAGACCCTCGGCCAGCTCGGCTACAAGAGTTTGTTTTGCTTCGGGAAGATAAGATGGGGCCAACATGCCGTGCTCACAGAAACTAGACGAATGTCCATTCTAGGGAGCTTCCACTTATAAGCGAACGACAAGATTATTATTTTCTTATGCGCTATTTGCTTATAAGTCGTGTTCGGCCCATACCGTGCTGCTATTCGAGGTAATGCAGCCAGCCCTCGTGCAACCAGTCTGTCAAGGTTTGGCGCTCATCCGGTTTTAGCTTGCCTGCCAGCGCTTCATCGCATGCCAGGCGCCTGGCGTCGGCCAGTTTACGTAGTCGTTTTGTTGCGCGAATGCCGGCGACTTCGCCATTAATAAAGAGCTCTTTGTTCCGGTACATAAGCCGCGTGCAACGGTCTAGAACCAGCGTGCCGCCCACTGGAAGCCGGGTCGATAAATCAAGGTCTTCGCTTGACGGTTCGAAATACGCGGCGGGCGACGGCTCGGTAAGCCATTGCCCCAGGAAACGCGCTGCAAGGGCCTCGTCGAACCGGACTTTTTTAACTGCTTTAAGCGCTGCGTCAAGTAGTGTGTCGGGCAAGCGCGCGGGATTGGCGGTTGCGTCGATGCCACTGTCTTTAAACGTGCCTGCGAGCTGCGCAACTGGCAAGGGCGGAGTGGCGTATAGGCCGCTGTCCTCGCCAACGCTGGCCATGACCTGATCGCCTGCGGCATCCAGTACTCCACGGGCGAGCGTGGCCAGGCTGGGTGCGCGAAAACCAATCGAAATGGTCATGCACTCGCCTTGGGCGATGCCATCGTGAGCAACATGGGGAGGCAAATAGAGCATATCGCCCGGTTCCAGAAGGTATTCTTCCTCGGCCTGGAAATTTTTCAGTATTTTGAGAGGCAAGCCAGGTTCGAGAGTCAGGTCTTCCTGGCAACTAATACGCCAGCGGCGCTGGCCATGGGCCTGCAGCAGAAATACATCATAGCTGTCAAAGTGCGGTCCGACGCCGCCTCCATCGGTGGCGATGCTAATCATGGCGTCATCCAGCCGTGCTTCTGAAATAAAGCGGAATTGATGCATTAACGCTGCGGTCGCATCGTCGTGTACATCGACACTTTGCGCCAGCAAAGTCCAGTTGGGTTGCTTTGCGGCCGGCAGGCGGGAAAAGGGCCCGGACTTCATTTTCCAGCCGGTTGAGTCTTGCCATATCAGGCGCGATTCGACTTCTTCACGCTTGACCAGCTTTTTTATATCGGCAATTGACAAGCCTGGCCGGAAGTCGGGTATGGCCTGGCGAATGAGCAGCGGCTTGCGCTGCCAGTAATCCCGCATAAACGCGTGTGGCGTGAGGCCGCCTAAAAGGGGAAGGGGCTGGTCAAGTTCGATGGTCATAGGTGGTCCGCACGTAAACGGTACAAAATATCCAGGGCCTCACGCGGGGTGAGTTGATCCGGATCGATACTGGAAAGGTCGGATTTCAGGGCGCTGTCGTTAATCGGAACCGTTAGCCCAGGGCTTTGAGCTTCAGTGTAAAGGTTGGGTTGGTCAGTGGCGTTGTCATCAGCCTCGTCACTTTGAGGACCTGAAAACAAATCCAGTTGAGGGGTGGGCGCGCCCTGGGCTTCAAGCCGTGAAAGTTCGCGACTGGCATGGCGAATGACAGCAGGCGGTATCCCGGCGCGTTGCGCCACCTGAATTCCATAACTGCGGCTGGCCGGACCCGGCTTTACTTCATGCAGGAAAACAATGCCCGAAGGCGATTCGGCAGCTGCCAGATGTACGTTGGCGGCACAAGGGGCTTCGTTGGGCAACCGTGTAATTTCGAAGTAGTGCGTGGCAAATAAAGTAAGCGCCTGATTGTGCGTTAGCAGTCGATGGGCAATCGACCACGCCAGGGCCAGGCCATCGTACGTCGAGGTGCCGCGTCCGATTTCATCCATCAGCACCAGGCTTTCCGGCGTGCTGGCTGCCAAAATAGCGGCGGCCTCGATCATTTCCATCATGAAGGTGGAGCGCCCGCCCGCCAGGTCGTCGGCTGCGCCGATACGCGTGAAAATTCGGTCGAGCTGTCCGATTTGTGCATTTTGGGCCGGCACAAAGCTGCCAATACGCGCTAGCAGGGCAATCAGGGCAATTTGGCGCATGTAGGTGGATTTACCCCCCATATTCGGCCCTGTAATTAGCAGCATGCGGCGTTGTGCAGTCAGGTCGCAGTCATTCGGAGTGAAGCGTTCGATGCTGTGCTCAACAACGGGGTGCCGCCCTGACTCGATAATAATTTCACTGCGCTCGGAGAGCTCGGGCGCGACCCAGTTATTTTGTTGCGCATGCTCGGCCAATGCGGCCAATGCGTCGATTTCGGCCAGCGCCGCTGCGCAGATGGATAAAGCCGTGGCATGGGGGGCCAGTTGGTCCAGCAAATTTTCGAACAGCCATTTTTCTCGAGACAGACTGCGGTCTTTGGCAGACAGAATTTTATCTTCCCAGGTTTTGAGCTCGGGTGTGATATAGCGTTCGGCATTTTTTAATGTTTGGCGCCGCCGGTAGTCGGCCGGCACTTTATCGGCCTGGCCGCGCGACACCTCAATGTAAAAGCCATGTACACGGTTAAATTCGACCCGTAAGGTTGTAATGCCGGTGCGTTCGCGCTCGCGAGCTTCCAGTTCCAGCAAAAATTCGCCGCTGTCACTGGCCAGGCGGCGCAGCTCATCGAGTTCAGTGTCGTAGCCTGTTGCAATCACTCCGCCATCGCGTATTAACAAGGCGGGCTCGGGGTCGATGGCGGTATGCAGCAACGAGGTCAATTCCGGCGGCACTGCCAGGTGCCGTGCAAACTGGGCAAGCTTCGGCGTTGGGTTGAAGGCTTGTGAAATATGGTCCGCTACTGTCGGCAGCAGAGCCAGCGCTTCGCGCAGACTGGCCAGTTCGCGCGGCCGTACCGATCGCAGGGCGATGCGCGTGGCGATGCGTTCAATATCGGGATAGCGATTCAGCGCCTGCCTCAGGATATCGAGCGGGGGGACGGGATTAAGCGTTTCGTTGGCCGAGGACGCTGATAAAAAAGCTGAAATTACTTGCTGCCGCTCGAGTACCGGCGTATTTTCACGCAGGGGGTGATGCAGCCAGCGACGCAGCCAGCGACTGCCCATAGGGGTCTGGCAATGATCCAGCGTCGAAAACAAGGTCGGGCTTTCTTCTCCGCTTAATGTCTCGGTAAGCTCCAGGTTTTTTCGCGTAACGGGGTCTAGCACGACGTACTCGCTGGCCCGATCAACGCGTATCGATTGAATATGCGTAAGCGTTTGCGTTTGTGTGCGGCCGACATAACGTAATAGCGCACCGGCGGCGCATGTAGCGACAGGCAGTTCGGCCAAACCGAAGCTGGCCAGCGAATCGACGGCGAAATGTTTATGTAAAACATCGCGAGCACCGTCAGCTTCGAAGTGCCAATCGGGAATAAGGCTGACCGAAATATCGTTATTAGGTTGAATGCGCTTGCTTTCGGCGCATACCAGTTCGGCGGGAGCGACGCGGTGCAATTCGGACTCGAGCATGTCCGGCGTGCATTCGGTGACCATGAATTCGCCATTGGCCAGATTCATCCAGGCCAGCCCGGCCCGCTCAACCCGGTTAACTTTACCGCTCCAGACAGCGGCAATCAGGCGATCGGCTTTGGCCGGCAGTAATGCGTCGTCGGTTAATGTTCCGGGGGTAACGATGCGAACGATTTGGCGTTCGACCGGGCCTTTGCTGGCAGCCGGATCGCCGATCTGCTCGCAAATGGCGACCGACTCGCCCAAAGCCACCAGACGCGCCAAATAGCCTTCCATGGCGTGAAAAGGCACTCCAGCCATTGGGATGGGCGAGCCGTTCGACGTTCCGCGCTTGGTCAGCGTCAGGTTCAGCAGACGCGCGACGCGTTCAGCATCGCTATAGAACATTTCGTAAAAATCGCCCATGCGATAAAACAATAAATGCGCCCCCGCTTCAGCTTTGAGGCGTAAATATTGCTGCATCATGGGGGTGTGGGAAGAAATGTTAAGCTCTGAAAGCGCAGGGTTTTCGGGCGCTTTGTCGCATATCTGCTCGCTTTTCGTCTGTTTTCGTGTGTGTGCCGTTTGCATTGTTTTGCTATCTACACCTATCTAAATCCGTCTACACCTGCCATTCTAGCGTAGGTTTTTTTGTGGTTTTTGAAAACCTACGCTGGAATCGGGATGCGATTCGACACACGGGCAGCCAAAATACTGGTACCAAAACATCACATTACCATTGATGGGCACCCTGGGTTGCGCTTGGGGGCGTCTTTTAGAATATTCGGCACACTGGTGTAGTGCATGCCATCCGGGAAAAAAAGTAAGGCACGTCGGTACTACCAGAAGACAGGCGGCCATTAACATAGGGAAAAGCATCTGCCTAGGTGAGCGGCTTGTCTGCGTTACGCTGGGCGGTACTAAGATTCATTGAATGAAATGTCTTTCCAGTGACCTTGTGAGTATTTGAAGCATCACGCTCGCTCATTTGACCAACGGTAACCCCAGGCGATGTGCTAAATCAGTGCTCACCACGAAGGGCCTTCGGCACACCGGCCGCAGCCCTTTGCAACCCACTCGGCACCAACGATCTCGCCTTGTAGGCGCAGAGCCTGCACAACAATGCAAGCGCGCATGCGGCGGCTGGCCTGATAGATAGCCGCCACCTTCGCGTCCAAATCTTGGTTGACCAACTCTTTGGCAGTGGGCGGGCGAGTCCGCCCACTG
>DATCVA010000301.1:0-9214 GCA_036567205.1 Eoetvoesiella sp.
ATCTGGACCATACCTTATTGCCGCTCGACAGTGATTATCAATGGGCCGACTTTCTGGCGCGCACCGGGCGAGCCGGCGACCCCATCGAAGCACAACGCCGCAACGATGACCTCATGATCCGCTATAACGCCGGCAATCTTACCGCGGAACAAAGTGCCGAGTTCATGCTGGGCTTATTAACCCGCGCCTCCAGTGCCGAGCTGGCCGAATGGCACGAGCACTATATGTGCGAAGTCGTGCGGCCCAGCATTTTGCCAATCGCCCAAAACCTTGTGCAGCAGCACCTTGTGCGCGGCGATCTGTGCGCCATCGTCACGGCCACCAATCAGTTCGTTACCGCACCGATTGCACGGGCCTTTGGCATACCGCATTTAATCGCTACCGAAGCAGAGTACCAAAACGGCCGATACACCGGAAAAATCCACGGGGTACCCAGTTTCAAAGAAGGAAAAGTTACGCGGGTAAATGCCTGGTTAGCCAATATGGGCGCAACACTTGCCGACTTTGAACGCTCGTATTTTTATAGCGATTCGCCCAACGACATTCCTTTGCTTGAAGTGGTGACAGACCCCATAGCCACCAACCCCAGCCCTACCCTGCGCCAGTATGCGCACGACAAGGGCTGGCAAATACTGGAAATTTTCAACGACATGCAAGACGCAAAGTCCTAAAATACATTCATGGTTAAAGAAACAATAAAAAACTTTGTCAGTCGACTCTTTTCGCCGCCCGTGCGCGGCCCCCAACGCCTGGCGCGTGACAAGCACGGCATCGACCGTCGCAATGTCTCGCGGCATGCCATTAAAGTGTGCGAGGTCCTGCACCAGGCAGGCTTCGATGCCTATATCGTAGGCGGCGCGGTACGCGACCTTATCGTTGGGCTGGTGCCCAAAGACTTCGATGTCGCCACCAACGCCACGCCAAACCAAATCCGTCCATTGTTCCGGCGCGCCAGAATCATCGGCCGGCGATTTCAACTGGTGCATGTCGTGTTCGGCCAGGAAATCATCGAAACCTCTACGTTTCGAGCACCCGCATCCGAAGAGCAGGATACCGACGAGCATGGACGTATCTTGCGCGACAACCTGTTTGGCTCCAACGAGGAAGATGCCGCGCGGCGCGACTTCACCTTAAACGCTCTTTACTATGATCCATTAAAAGAAGAGGTCATTGATTACCATCGCGGCGTACCCGACCTGAAGAAAAAGGTTGTGCGCATGATCGGCGATCCAGAGACACGGTATCGCGAAGACCCTGTGCGCATGTTGCGCGCAGTGCGGTTTGCCGCCAAATTGAATGCGACGATTGATCCGGCCTCGCTGGAACCCATTAAGCGCATGGCTCCTCTTATCGAGAACGTGCCATCGTCGCGCCTCTTCGACGAAGTACTCAAGCTACTGACCTGCGGTCATGCCATGGACTGCCTGCGCATGCTTCGAGATGTCGGGCTGCACCAAGGTTTACTGCCCTTTATCGATGCCATCTTTGAAGAAAAAGGGGGTGAAGAATTTATCGAGCTTGCACTCGAGCGAACCGATACGCGAGTTCGGGCCGGCAAAACAGTCAGCCCCAGCTTCTTATTTGCCGCCTTGCTCTGGAAGCTCGTGGACAAACGCTGGCAAGAACACATGGCGGCGGGCGAATCAGGCATGCAAGCACTTATGCTGGCGGCCGATCAGGTAATTTCAGAGCAAACAAGGAAACTGGCAATTCAACGGCGCTTTCAGGCCGACATGCGCGAGATCTGGTTCATGCAACCACGCTTCGAGCGTGCCACTGCGAAAAGCATCTGGCGTATGATGGAACATCCGCGTTTTCGCGCTGCCGTCGACTTTCTGCAACTGCGTGCCGAAGCCCATGAAGTCGATAGCGTTCAGGCTCAATGGTGGATGGATCTGGCCGATGCCGACAATGCTACCCGCACCGAAATGATCGACTCATACCTGCTGAAGAACAAGGACAGTTCGGCCGCCAAAGCACGGCGCCGCCGTCGTCCTCGCCGTAATCCAGCACACGTATCGGGCGAAGCGCCAACCGCATGACACAGGCGTACATAGGCCTGGGTGCCAATCTGGGCGAGGCGCACGCCACCTTGAAACAGGCGGTCCGCGAACTGGAGCACGCTGCAGGGGTTACCCGCCTGGAGCTATCCAGGTTTTACCGGACCGCTCCCATCGACTCCAGCGGCCCCGACTACATCAACGCCGTGGCATGTGTGCAAACCAGTTTAAGCGCGCAAGAGCTACTGGCCACCCTGCAAAAACTCGAGGCAAAGCATGGCCGCTTGCGGCCCTATCGCAACGCCCCCCGCACACTGGACCTGGACTTGCTGTTGTATGGCACGGCGGTCATTAATGATCCGAACTTAATTGTTCCCCACCCCAGAATGCATGAGCGCGCCTTTGTTCTGAAGCCCCTAAGCGACCTGGCTCCCGATTTGCACCTGCCTCAGGGGGCGCTTTGCGATCTGCTGGCCCAATGCGCGGACCAGGCGCTGGAGCCTCTCCCGGACTAAATGCCGGACTCGTCTGTTGTCTGGATAATTTGCCGCGCACGCTCTATAACCGGTAAATCCACCATTTCCCCATCAACCTTAAAAGCGAAAGATTCGGTGTTGCTGGCAATCGCCACCACTCGCCTGGCCCAGTCGATTTGGTCGGCAGTGGGAACAAAAGCCGCATGAATCGGAGCAATTTGCTTCGGATGTATGCACAGCATGCCGCCAAAGCCCATATCGCGTACCTGTTGCGCCAGCAATGCCAAACCTGCTTCGTCCGCAAAGTTCGGATAAACGCCATCCAGTGGCGCTGCCAGGCCATGTACCCGGCTCTGCACTAAAACCTGACACCGCAACTGATTCAATAAAAGCTGCGCACCGGCCGTATCGGGCGTAGCGCCAAGATCGAGTAATAGATCCAGACTGCCAAACGAGATGCAATGCACACCTTCCACCGCAGCGATCTCGCTTAAGGCAATAACCCCCCGGGCGTTTTCAATAAGGGGAATCACCGGCTTGCCCGCCGCCATGGCTTGCACAACCTGCCCCGCCGACTCGGCCTTCGGCAGCAACACTCCTCCAATATTACCGAACTGCCGGCACAGCGCCAGATCGTCATCAAACCATGGGGTGGCGGCCGCGTTCAGGCGAACCCAAAATATAGCGGCAGGCTGGCCCTGTGCAAATTCAAGCACATGTTGACGCGCCTGCGATTTGGCACCGGGCTCAACCGCATCCTCGAGGTCAATAATAACGGCATCAGCCCCGGCAGCCAGCGCTTTGGCAAACCGTTCGGGCCGAGTCGCTGGCACGAACAAGGCGGATCGCATTTGCAACGTCATTCAACCGCTCCTTTGTGCAGCTTGCAAAAATTGGGCGACGCATACGCTGCGCTGAAAAAAAGGCTCATGCGCTAAACCGTATTTCGGCCTGATGCGCCAAAGTACCGTCCTGCTCGGCCCACAGCTGTGCTACACCATCTTCGGAATGCGCGCCAGCCACCTGAAAGCTGCGTGGCGCGATTAATGGCCTTAAACCCCGATATGAAAGCGAAGTAACCGCCCTATCGGGATTCGCCTGGGAAAAGGCGCTGCACATCAAGGTGGCAATCATGGGACCGTGCACCACAAGGCCGGGATAGCCCTCTACTTTGGTAGCATAAGGCTCGTCATAGTGAATCCGGTGGCCATTGAACGTAACGGCTGAATAACGAAAAAGCATGGCGGTGGTAGGCTGCACGGCCACAGACCATTGCGCCTCGGGCGCCGGTTCACTACCGGCCAGCTTAGGTGGACTGGGCTCGCGATACACCACATCTTGCTCTTCCACTATGCAAAGCTCACCGGCTTGTACATACTCATGCCTGACGGTCACAAACAGCAACTTGCCTGTGCGGCCATCTTTCTCTTTAACCTGCGCAACGGTAGACAAACGATTAGCTGGAATTCCGACACACAAGGGCTTTAAAAACTGCAGCCGGCCACCCGCCCACATACGGTTGCGATTGTCGGCCGCCGGTAAAAAACCGCCTCGCTTCGGATGACCGTCGTCGCCCAATTGATCATAGGGCAGCGCTTTGACGAACAAGGCCCAATGCCAGAGCAAGGGCAGTTCCTCTGCGTGACCGGGAGCCTTGGCGTTAAGGCTTAATGCTATTTTCTCGATATGCCCCGCATCGATAGCGTCGGAGCAGGTTTCGGTACGGCCAACCCAGGAAGCGGGATCTAAAGCAGCAGTCATTCTTTGGCATCCAATGGCAGACAAAGAGAGCCACCGCTCTCTTTGTTGTTAAAACCAGCTTGGCGAAAAATACCAAAACCTCTTAAACAGCAACCAGCGGTATTTGAGCGATCCTGGCCTTCCATTCTTTAGGACCTGTTTCATGCACCGATGTACCGCTGGCGTCGACCGCCACGGTAACTGGCATGTCTTTGACATCGAACTCATAAATCGCTTCCATGCCAAGGTCTTCAAAACCAACGACCCTGGCGCCACGAATGGCTTTTGAAACCAGATACGCCGAACCACCTACCGCCATCAGGTATGCCGAACCGTGATTACGGATCGACTCGATCGCAACAGGGCCGCGCTCGGCCTTGCCGATCATGGAAATCAGCCCCGTCTTCTCCAGCATCATATCGGTGAATTTATCCATACGCGTCGCCGTCGTGGGGCCGGCAGGGCCAACCACTTCAGTGCCCACAGGATCGACAGGCCCAACATAATAAATAACGCGATTGGTGAAATCGACAGGTAATTTCTCGCCGCGTTCCAGCATCTCTGAAATGCGCTTATGAGCCGCATCGCGCCCTGTCAGCATCTTGCCCGACAGCAGCAAAGTCTGGCCCGGTTTCCAGCTGGCCACCTGCTCTTTGGTCAGCGTATTCAAGTCCACCTGCAGGGACTTGTTGTAGTCGGGCGCCCACTGCACATCGGGCCAGTCCGACAACGCCGGTGGCGTTAATTGAGCAGGCCCTGATCCGTCCAGCTCGAAATGCACATGGCGCGTTGCGGCGCAATTGGGAATCATGGCCACAGGCTTGGAGGCCGCATGAGTCGGGAAAGTATTGATCTTGACGTCCAGCACCGTCGTCAAGCCGCCCAACCCCTGAGCGCCAATGCCCAGCGCATTGACCTTTTCGTAAAGCTCGATACGCAGCTCTTCAAGCTTGTTTTGCGGGCCACGCGCCAGCAATTCGTACATGTCGATATCTTCCATGAGCGATTGCTTGGCCATGAGCATGGCCTTTTCAGCTGTGCCGCCCACCCCAATGCCCAGCATGCCCGGAGGGCACCAGCCAGCCCCCATCGTAGGCACGGTTTTCAGTACCCAGTCGATCAGGGAGTCGCTGGGATTAAGCATGACAAACTTGGATTTGTTTTCAGAGCCGCCGCCTTTGGCTGCCACCTGCACGTCCACCTTATCGCCTGCCACAAGTTCAACACTGACGATACAGGGCGTGTTGTCACGGGTGTTTTTGCGTGTAAACAGCGGATCGTTAAGCACTGAAGCGCGCAAGGGATTGTCGGGATTAAGATAACCCTGACGCACACCTTCATCGCAAATATCCTGCATGCTGCGCTGCGAGTCGATACGAACATTCATGCCGATTTTCAAGAACACGTTGACGATGCCCGTATCCTGGCAAATAGGACGATGGCCCTCCGCACACATGCGCGAATTCGTCAAAATCTGGGCAATGGCGTCTTTAGCGGCGGCACTTTGCTCACGCTCATAGGCGCGGGCCAGATGCTGAATGTAGTCCGCGGGATGATAGAAACTAATGAACTGCACCGCGTCCGCAATGGACTGGATCAAGTCGCTTTCTTTAATGGTTGTAGTCATAACGCTCAAGGAATAGGAAATGAATAAGAAACAGTGGCGCGCTCGCCGCGCCGATCAAGCTGGAATGATGGTTTATTTACCTTGCCAGACGGGCTTGCGCTTTTCCGCAAAGGCGGTGGCCCCCTCTTTGGCATCGGCCGACGCAAAAATATGCGCTACACGGGGCCGTTGCAGGTCAAACATATCGGCCTGACGCCAATCTTTCGACTCCATCACGATTTTTTTAGCCGTTTGCACCGCCAGCGGGCCGTTTTCAGCAATGATACGAGCCAATGCCAAAGCACCTTCCAGCGCCTGGCCCGGCTCGACCAGGCGATTAACAAGGCCATACTCGTAAGCGCGCTGCGCAGGCAGCATTTCGCCCGTCAGAATAATTTCCATTGCGATATGGTGCGGAATGCGCTGAGGCAAGCGCAACATGCCACCCGAACTAGCAACCAGTCCACGCTTGGTTTCAGGCAATCCAAAGTTCGCATTGGTGGCCGCCACAATCAAGTCACAGGCCAACGCCAGCTCGCACCCGCCCGCCAACGCATAGCCTTCGACGGCAGCGATAAGAGGTTTTCTGGGCGGTTTTTCCACCAAACCGCCAAAACCACGCCCATCAACCAGCGGCCGTTGACCTGTGCTGGCAAAAGCCTTTAAATCCATGCCCGAAGAAAACGTATTGCCCGCGCCCGTCAAAACACCAAGCACGACATCATCATTGGCGTCCAGCTCATCGAAAACGCGCGCCATTTCATGCGCGGTCTCGTAGTTGATTGCATTACGCGCTTCGGGGCGATTAACGGTAATGACCATAACGCGATCAACAATTTCCACCTTAACCAAATCAGACATATAGCAATCCTCCGTAATATTGCGGCTCGGGGGCCGACCATTAAAACAATCGTTAACCTAATATCATACGACCAATTTCGATCCGCCCTTAATTCCATTTCCAAATCAATTGTGAACACGAAGGCGCAGTGCAGACAGTACATTTGTACGGCAAGCGAAACCGACACCGTTCGCGGTTGATTTGGAAATGGAATAAAACGGCGGCACAGGTCAGCGTGCTTCCGGCAGGCCAACTACTGGCGCAGAACAGGACATCCGGCGCACCCCTGCCCGGAACCAGTTAAAATTGAAAACTTTTGCGGCTTTTCGCTTTACTGGCTCCTTCACATGCTCACTTTTCAGCAAATTATTCTAACGCTCCAGCACTACTGGGATAAACAGGGCTGCGCCCTTTTGCAGCCATACGACATGGAAGTGGGCGCGGGTACGTCGCACACAGCCACATTTTTACGCTCTATCGGCCCCGAGCCATGGCGCGCGGCGTATGTCCAGCCATCACGCCGCCCCAAAGACGGACGCTACGGCGAAAACCCCAACCGCCTGCAACATTACTATCAGTACCAGGTGGTTCTGAAACCGGCTCCGCCCGATATCCTGGACCTCTACATCGGATCGCTTGAAGCGCTCGGTATCAATCCCAAAGAACATGACATCCGATTCGTCGAGGACGATTGGGAAAACCCCACATTGGGGGCATGGGGTCTGGGCTGGGAAGTCTGGCTCAACGGCATGGAGGTCACGCAATTCACCTACTTCCAGCAGGTGGGCGGGCTGGACTGCTTTCCCACAACCGGCGAAATCACCTATGGTCTTGAACGGCTGGCCATGTATTTGCAAGAGGTAGAGAGCGTTTATGATCTGGTCTGGACCGAAGGCATTAACGGCCAGCGTGTGTTGTACCGCGATGTGTTCCACCAAAACGAAGTCGAACAATCCACCTACAATTTTGAACATGCCTCGACCACCATGCTGTTTGCGCACTTCAACGATTACGAAGCGGAGGCTACACGACTGATTCAAGTCCCGCTGGCGCTGCCAGCGTACGAAGCCACGCTCAAAGCCGCACACACCTTTAATATGCTTGATGCGCGAGGCGCCATCAGCGTCACTGAGCGGGCCGCTTACATTGGCCGTATCCGCAATTTATCGCGCGCCGTTGCGCAAGCTTATTTTGATTCACGCGAACAATTAGGTTTTCCCATGCTTAGCAACCGCCTCAGCACGGAGGCTGCATAATGACTTCCTCAGCACCCGTACTTGCCCAACCACTGCTGATCGAGCTACTGACAGAAGAGCTGCCTCCGAAGGCGCTGCACAAGCTTGGACTTGCCTTTGCCCAAGGCATAAAAACGACACTGGAAAAAAAACACCTGCTTGGCCCGGACAGCATAACCACCGACTTCGCCACCCCGCGGCGCCTTGCCGTACGCTTCAGTGAAGCCCTGGCCCAGGCGCCCGAACAGTCTTACACCGAAAAGCTCATGCCCGCCAAGGTGGGCTTGACAGAGGACGGCAAGGCCACCCCTGCCCTGGCAAAAAAGCTGGCAAGCAAGGGGCTAGCCCACCTGACACCCGCGGATCTGACCCGTGAGTCCGATGGCAAGCAAGACTATCTATTTGCAACCGGGATGGCAACCGGCGCACTGCTTAAAGAAGGTCTGCAAGAAGCACTGGACTATGCCATTGCCAATCTGCCTATACCCAAAGTCATGCGCTACCAATTGGCCGACGGAGTAAGCAGCGTCAAATTCGTGCGCCCGGCGCACCAGTTAATTGCACTATGGGGAACAGAAGTCGTTCCGGTACGTGCCTTGGGGCTGGATGCCGGCCAGGTTACCCTGGGCCATCGATTCATGGCCAACGAACGCATTTCGATCGCTGGCGCAACCAGCTATGAAGACCAATTGCTGACCCAGGGAAAAGTAGTTGCTCCGTTTATTGCTCGCCGCGACGCCATTAACGAGCAATTGCAGGCGCACGCCGGCAAGCTTGGCGCCACGCTGGGCAATGATCCCGAGGTCGCCGCCCTGCTCGACGAAGTAACGGCACTGGTCGAGCATCCCACTGTATATGTCGGCGAGTTCGAGCAGCAGTTCCTGAGCGTTCCACCCGAGTGCCTGATTTTGACCATGCGTCTGAATCAAAAATATTTTCCGCTGTTTGATCCCGCTACCGGCAAGCTCACACATCGCTTCTTGATTGTAAGCAATATGCAAGTCGACGACCCGATCAATATTGTTCAAGGCAATCAGCGCGTGGTCCGCCCGCGTCTTGCCGATGCACAGTTCTTTTTTGAGATGGACCGTAAACTGCCGCTGTCTGCTCGTGTCGAAGGGCTGGCCGATAGCGTCTATCACAACAAGCTGGGCTCACAGCTCGAGCGCGTTGAACGAGTACGTCAAATTGCACGCTATCTTGCTGCGCAACTAGGGGCCAACGAACAGCATGCCGATCGTGCGGCATTGCTGGCTAAAGCCGACCTGAGCTCAAACATGGTTGCCGAATTTCCCGAATTACAAGGGATTATGGGC
>DATCVA010000302.1:0-17764 GCA_036567205.1 Eoetvoesiella sp.
CCGTGTATGAAAAACTGCGCGCCGGTTACGATAAGTTGGTTGCTTAAATTATGTCTCAAGCGCCGTCTGACATTCCGCCCGAGCAGTCCTTAATCGAATATCCAAGCGATTTCCCCATAAAAGTCATGGGGAAATCACACCCGGATTTTGCCCAGGTGATTACCGAACTGGTGTTGCAGTTCGACCCGCAGCTGGATCCCGCAGCGGTCGAAATGCGGCCCAGCAAAAGCGGCAATTACCTTGGCTTGACCTTTATCGTACATGCTACGTCGCGCGAACAGCTTGATAGTTTATATAGTGCCTTGCACGGCCATCCTATGGTTTCAATTGTGTTGTAGGCGACATGATTAATCACAAGTGGTGGCCCAGGCCGTCGCCGTATCTCGATGTCTGGCAGTCTATGCAAGACTATACCGAGAAGCGCGATGCCCAGTCGGCGGACGAGATCTGGCTGGTCGAGCATAATCCCGTCTATACCCTGGGGCAGGCTGGCAAGGCCGAGCACATCTTGAATGCGGGTTTAATTCCGGTTGTTCACAGTAATCGGGGTGGACAGGTTACCTATCACGGCCCTGGCCAGGTTGTTGCTTATTGCCTGGTCGATTTGCGCAGAATGGGTATATTCGTCAAAGAGTATGTAGCCTTGCTTGAAGACGTGACGATTCAAGTGTTGGGCGAACTGGGTATAGCGGGGGCTTGCCGCAAACCCCATGCGCCAGGCGTTTACGTGCCGCTTGGGGCAACAGATGCGTCCCGTGTGGCGGGCGTGCCTTTGCACGAAAGTAGTTTAGCCAAGATTGCCGCTTTGGGAATCAAGGTGCGTAATGGTTGTGCTTACCATGGCCTGGCATTGAATGTCGACATGGATCTTTCACCTTATCTGGGTATTAACCCATGTGGGTACGAAGGACTTCGTACTGTGGATTTGACTACATGTGGCATTCATACCTCGGTTGAAAGCGTTGGCGAGCTGCTTGCGGCCCGGCTTGGCGACGCTCTTGGCCGTTATCAAAAAGCTTGAATACCGTCTTTGCGCAAAGGGGGATTCTGCGCCATTGGCGCTGGCGCGTTAAAATGCCCCTTGATACTTGCAGATAATGCGCGATTGCAAGACATTTCCCCAGGAATTTGTATGACTACTCCCGTTGCCCAGCCCGTTTACGATCCCACTCAGAAGCAAAAGTCCGAGGCAAAGACGTCGCGTATTCCTATTAAAATCGTGCCGGCCGAGCGTTTGAAAAAGCCGGAATGGATACGTGTCAAGGCGGCGGTTCCGGGTTCGCGATTCTACGATATCAAGCGAATCTTACGCGAGCATAATTTGCACACAGTGTGCGAAGAAGCTTCCTGCCCCAATATTGGTGAATGTTTTGGTAAAGGCACGGCCACATTCATGATTATGGGCGACAAGTGCACACGTCGCTGTCCCTTCTGTGATGTGGGCCATGGGCGCCCCGATCCGCTCGATACAGACGAACCCGTCAATCTGGCACGCACCATTGCCGCGCTTAAGCTGTCGTATGTAGTCATTACGTCGGTCGATCGCGATGACTTGCGCGATGGCGGCGCGGGTCATTTTGTAGAGTGCATTCGTCAGGTGCGCGAGCTGTCGCCGGTTACACGCATTGAAGTGCTGGTGCCCGATTTCCGTGGTCGGCTGGACCGCGCTCTTGACATTCTTAACGGCGGCCCGCCCGATGTCATGAACCACAATCTGGAAACCGTACCGCGTTTGTACAAGCAGGCGCGGCCGGGTTCCGATTACCATCATTCGCTTAAGTTATTGTCAGACTTTAAAGCGCTGCACCCCACTGTTCCGACCAAGTCGGGCCTTATGCTGGGTTTGGGCGAAACCGATGAAGAGATTTTGCAGGTTATGCGCGATTTGCGCGAACATAATGTCGATATGCTGACAATTGGCCAGTACTTGCAACCGTCAGAACATCATCTGCCGGTCTTGCGCTATGTGCATCCCGATACGTTCGCCATGTTCGAACGCGAGGCTTATGCGATGGGCTTCAGTCATGCCGCGGTAGGGGCGATGGTCCGCTCGTCTTATCATGCCGACGAGCAGGCGCACGCGGCCGGGGTCGCGTAGCACATGGGCGGGGCGTAGATTAACCGCTGTTAAGTATTCAAAAAGAGGCCTGATGGTCTCTTTTTGCATCCGGGAACGTTATGGCGCGGGTCGAAAAATGCCAGCCTGATTCAAGGTTTTCCGCATGGTTTTCAGGATTGCGTCGCTGCTTGGGCTGCGCGAGGCGACCGAGCCTACCGCATATAGGCTAAGAGGTTTTAGTTCGGGTCGTTGGCGATGGCGTATAACAAGGCCGGCTTCCAGTTCGCGTTGCACCACGCAGACAGGAAGGACGCTGATAGCCAGGCCGCTAATGACGAATCGTGCAATCACGGCAATGTTCGAGCATAGGTTGAATGTTGGCGCCGGTACTTTTTCGCTCGCAAACCAATTAGTAATGATGTTGTTGAGGCGCGATGGTGGAGTACGCGTGAGGATATGCTCGTGAACGAGATCCTTTGGACAGAGAAATTCCTTATCGGCGAATTTATCAGAGCTGCTCAACCAGGCGATATCGACTTGGCCAAGCAACTCAGACCATTGGTTACGCTGTAGATGCGGTTCCAGAGCGAATGCCAGATCAAGCTTATTCTGCTCAAGGGCGTCCACGAGCCCATAGTTATTTGAGATTGTAAGTTCAATTTTGAGTTGAGGATAAGCGGCTTCCAGCGCTCGAACGACATTGGGAAGACACGTCATTGCCACTGTGTCCACCGCACCAAGCCGGAGCAAGCCGCGCAGGGGATCAGCGCCCTGCATCATTTCTTCCATTTCATTGAACAGGCTCAGGCCACGCTCGACGTATCGCAACATGATGACGCCTTGAGGGCTTAAGGCCATGGTTCTGCCTCGTTTGCTGAATAATTGCGCGCCTACTGCTGACTCCAATTCGGAAATTCGCAGCGAAATGGAGGGTTGCGTTACATGCAAATGGTCGGCCGCCGCACGAAATGTTCCTAGCTGGCATATGGCCTGAAAGGCTTCCATCTGGGCAATGGTAAATCTTTTCATAGGAAAAACTGATCAAAATATAAGAATATTACCAATTGGATATTGGGGCAACTTATATTTAGAATTGATCGGGCTCGTTCTAATGCCTTTATGCGGGTAGTTGGCGAAGCCTTTCGTTATTTCGTTATATAAGGTCAGCAAGTATGTCGGCGGATAAATTGTCAACCCAACCTTTGGTAGAAAAGCTGGGTCTTCTCGCATCCAATATTCATTACCAGGAAATGCCTTACGAGGACGTACAGGCGATTAAACGGTTGATTCTGGATACGCTGGGATGTGCCGTCGGTGCGGTGGGCTGCGAGCCTGCTGCAATGCTGGAAACTATGCTGCGTCCTTCAGCGTCAAGCGAAGACGTGGCGATAGTGATAGGCAGCGGACGCAAAACATCTCTTGAAAGCGCCGTTCTGGTTAATGGTGCACTTGTACGCTACCTGGACTTCATGGATGTTTACTGGTCTCGCGATGTTTGCCATCCGAGCGAAAACATTCCGTTGGCGCTTGCTTGTGCAGAGGCTGCAAATCAGGGCGGCCGCCGGTTGATTGAGGCTGTCGCTGTCGGCTACGAGGCGCAGCTGCGGCTTGCCGATGCGTTTTCTTTTCAAGATATGGGCATGCATCACGTTAGCGCGGCAGGATTTGTCGCCCCGCTGGTAATCGGGAAAGTCTGGAATTTATCAGCGCCGTTGATGGCGCATGCGTCGGCATTGGGCGGGTTTCGTCACATGACGCTTGCAGCGTTGCTCTCGGGGCGTCTTAGCATGGCCAAGGCAGTTGGTTACGCGCTCCCCGCCAGTGAGGCGGTCTTTTCAACACGTCTCGCGATGCAGGGGTTTACGGGGCCGCTTGAAGCCCTGGAAGGGCTGTGGACCAGCTCGGGCGATAAAACGGCTGAGTCTCTGGCCGAGGTGCTTAGCCTGAAGCCAGGCACAGGACAGGCGCGACGCGTTAGTTTTAAGCGTTTTCCGGTGCAATATACGTTGCAGTCCCCTGTTGAGGCGGCCCTTGACTTAAGGGCAAGACTTCAGGGCGATGTGTCCGCCATCAAGAAAATAGAAATAGAAGTACATGCCTTGACATGTAAGCGTACAGCCGACCCAACCAAATATCGGCCTGAAAATCGCGAGACGGCGGACCACAGCATGCCATGTTGCGTGGCTTTGGCGTTGCTGGACGGAAAGCTTGATACCGATCAGTTCGAGCAAGGCCGTTGGGCTGACGAGGATGTACGTGCGTTGATGGGCCGCATTCAAGTCCTGGCAAGCGACGAGCTGGAGCGCGAGTATCCCAATGGCCGTCCTGTTCGATTTACAGCACATATGGATAGCGGGGCAATACATCGTCAGTTTATTCCGATTCCGATCGGCGATGTTGACCGTCCCATGAGCGACTCGGATATCGAGGACAAGTTTTATAGCTTGTCCGAGCCGGTACTCGGCGCCGGCCAGAGCTCGGCGGTGATTGAGCTAGTACGTACGCTGGAACAGTTGGAAGACGTGCATGATTTGACCTCACTTCTTGTGGCCGATGTTTCCCGCCGCAGGATCTGAAATTATTTTTATAACTGATATTGAGGAGGGCTTTACTTCAATTTTGTCTGCCAGTGGAGCGTTAAGCAGTGGCAAGGCAAAAGCCCTTGCTGTGACTACACTTAAACCTTCGCCCCAACTTCCCGGCGTGCCGACAATTGCCAGTGTTTTGCCAGGGTTTGAAATAGACCAATGGTATGGTTTGTTTGCGCCGGCAAAAACGCCGCCCGCGGTTCTGGCACGGATACAGCAAGAAATCTCCAAGGCACTGATAGCGCCAGAGGTCGTAGAGTACCTTAAGGGTGAAGGTGCGTCTGCGGTGGCGAATAGGCCGGAAGAATTTGCTGCGGTCTTGGATTCGGAAATGAAAAAATATGCCGAGTTGGTGAAAATGACCGATTTGCAGGTGGAGTAGTTTTAGGCAGGTATAGATAAGCTTAAGCCACTCTCGACGCAGGCTCGGCGTTGTCTGTGGCGTTATCCAGTATTTGCAATTCCTTACCCAAATAGGACGCAATGGCTTGCATGCCAGACACGCCTGCAACCGCTTCTGCCTCGCTGTTGTAGTTGGTGTTGGTATTGACGTCATAGGTATATAGTTGGCCGTTGGCATCGGTAATGAATTCGATGCCGGCAATGCCAATGCCGTTATCTGCCATGAAGCGGCTGTAGCGTTCGATAATGGGGTTATTAAAGCCTTTAACGATCTGGAAGCGTGGCGCGGGTGCAGCTACTGAAGGAGCTTCACCCACCGGACAGGATGCTTCGCCAATTTCACAGACGTCGGCGGGGCATAGCTCAAACCCCAGCGAGGTGTCGACACGGACCGCGTACAGGAATTTTCCGCCTACAAATTCAACACGGGTTATGTAGGGCTCGGGCGCGCGAATGTACTCTTGTATTAGTGTTATGCCATCTACCGATGGTTCAAAGGCTTCGCTATTCACGTAGTTTTTCAAGGCATCGATGCTGTTGAATAGTTGCACCCCCAGCCCTTTCCCAGCACGATTGTGCTTGGTAATAAAAGAACCCTGCATTTTCCGGGCGGCGTCAATAATATGCGGTTTGCCAACGGCTGCGATGGTACGCGGTGTGCGGATGCCATAGTCGGATAAGGCTGCGTATTGCGCAATTTTGCTGACTTCAAGCTGCAGCGCGCGGCCATCGTTAATTACACGTCGGTTATGCGACTGTAGCCACGCCAATACGCCTGCTGTGTACTCGGGTGCGTAACGATGGCCGCGTGTATGCGACGAGGCGCTCATGCGGTTATAGAAAACGCCTTCGGGCGGTTCGCTGGCAAGGTCCAGTGTCCCCTCATTCAGAAACCATTCTTCATACGGCAAATTCAAGCTGTTAAATGCCGCACGCAAGGGTTCGACCCAGGCAGAGTTTTCGTGAATTACATAGATCTTGGACATGACAGCCTTTATTAAGTAGGGCACTCAGTAAAGGCTACCGCTTATACGACGGCATTAAAACGAATGAATTCGTATTTTTATATATCTTGCAGAAATAAATAAGTAGTTTGCCTTCTTATCCCATTTTCAAATCAGTTGTGAGCACGAAGGCGAAGCGCAGACAGTACATTTGTACGGCAAGCGACGCCGACACAGTTCACGATTGATTTGAAAATGGAATTGAACTATGCCGCCAGCCACCGCTTAGCCAGTTCGACCCAGTATGTAGCCCCCAGCGGTATTAATTCGTCGTTGAAGTCGTAGCTGGGGTTATGCAACATGCACGGACCCATTCCGTGCCCGGGACTGCGGTGGTCTCCGTCGCCGTTACCGATCCAGATGTAGCAACCGGGTTTTTCTTTAAGCATTAACGCGAAATCTTCACCGCCCATCGAGGGCTGGACGTTTTCATTGACGTTTTCTTTTCCAAAAACGTCTTTTAGTACTTGTGTGCTAAAGGCTGTTTCATGGGGATGATTAAACGTAGGGGGATATTTCCGGTCAAACTCGAACGTTGCTTCGCAATTGAACCCTTCGCATGTAAGCCGCGAGAGCTCGCCTATGCGTTTCTCGATAAGATCAAGCGTTTCTTCGGAAAAAGTGCGTACCGTACCACGCAGTTGAGCGGTATCGGGAATGACATTGTCGGCAGAGCCCGCGTGTATTTGGGTAATGCTAAGGACGGCGGGGTCGAATGGATTGCGATTGCGCGTAATAACCGTTTGAAGCGACTGGGCTAATTGCACGGCGGCCATAATGGGGTCGTGACCCAGGTGAGGCATGGCGGCGTGGGCGCCTTTGCCGGCAATCGTAATGTTGAAATAGTTGCTCGATGCCATGATCGGGCCGGCGGTGATTCCGAAGGTTCCGGCTTCCATTCCAGGCCAGTTATGCATTCCAAAAACGGCATCCATTGCAAATAAGTTAAACAGGCCGTCCTCGATCATTTTTTTTGCACCTACGTAGCCTTCTTCCGCCGGTTGAAAGATAACGTAGACAGTGCCGTCAAAGTCGCGATGCTGTGCCAGGTAGCGCGCCGCCGCCAGCAGCATGGCGGTATGCCCGTCGTGCCCGCAAGCATGCATTTTTCCGGGGTATTTGCTGGCATGTTCGAAGGTATTGCGCTCTTGCATGGGAAGGGCATCCATGTCGGCTCGCAGCCCAATAGCCCGGCCATTTCCGGATTTGCCATGAATGGTGCCCACAACCCCAGTGATGCCCAATCCACGATGGACTTCAATGCCCCAGGAGGCAAGCTGTTGCGCCACGAGATCGGAGGTGCGGTTTTCTTGATAGGCCAGCTCGGGATGGGCGTGAATATCACGTCGAATGGCGGTGATTTCGTCTTGCCACGCGACAATAGGGTCGACTAGTTTCATGGTGCTGGATCCTGTTGTTATGCTTAAAACTATACGCCGAGGCGTGCGTATCGCAAAGCTTTTGCTGCTCGTACAGCCCCTGGCCACATCCTCGGCTATGTTTCACAAAATGCGATCTTTGTATATATACCAGAGGCTTGCCGAGCGGGTTAAGACAGGAAACATTTCGTCGTGATTATCGGGAAAACACCGATCTTTTAAAGCACTCAGGATCGCTACACTGAGTCCTTATCTGATTTCAGCGGTGACATTAAACCACTAGTAGCCCAATACACCGCCACGTTGCATTGCCGTAGCACACGCTTATAAATCAAATCTGCTTTCAATCTCTTAGACTCTTAGGGCTTCGCCGTCCCCGTCGTTTTTTTGTTTGTCCCGCTTTATTTTGTTGGTCTGCTCATCGGTTTAACTTACTAGAGGGCTGCACAATCATGAAGATAATTCGAAAAACAATTTTGCTGTCGGCAATCACGCTGAGTTTTTTAAGCATAAGCGGGGTGGTTCAAGCTCGCGACCTGACTATCGCGCTACGTACCGAACCCAGTTCCATGGACCCTCAGTTTCACTCGCTTACGCCCAATACACAGCTGTCTGAAACATTGTTCGATCCACTTGTACGCACCGACTCCAATGCCAAGCCCGTTGCCGCATTAGCCGAGTCCTGGAAGGTCGATGGCAACGTCTGGACCTTCAAGCTACGCCCTAACGTCAAATTTGCCGATGGTTCGCCGTTTACGGCCGATGATGTGGTGTTCACTTATGACCGGGTCCATAAAGTGCCTAATAGCCCGTCCTCGTACGCCTTATATTTAAGTTCAGTTGCCAAGGTCGAGGCTGTCGATCCATTAACAGTAAAAATCACTACCAAAGGGCCTTCGCCGGTACTGCTGCCCAATTTGTCCATGGTGCCCATAATGTCCAGGAAGAATGCATCGGGGCCGGCTGCCGAAGGCAAGACCACTGTCGAGCTCAACCGCGGCGATGGTCTGGTGGGCACGGGGCCCTATAAATTTGTATCCTGGAAGCGAGGCGCCGAGATCGTCTTCCAGCGTAACGACCTTTATTGGGGCGAAAAACCCGTATGGGACAAGGTCATTTACCGGCCTATTTCCAACTCGGCCGCTCGTGTGGCTGCGCTTCTGGCAGGCGATGTCGACTTAATCGAGGATCCCCCAACCGATGACCTGGCACGGCTTAAAAAAGACACCAACCTGCACGTACAGGAAACCCCTTCTCTGCGCGTCATTTACATCGCGTTAGGTCAGGGTAAAGAAGTGCCTCCCGGCATGTCGGGCACCAATGGTAAAAATGCACTGACCGACAAGCGCGTACGCGAGGCCTTGTCGCTGGCTATTGACCGCAAGGCCATTGTCGAGAGAATTATGGGCGGGGTAGCTCAGCCGGCCGCCAACTTATTGGCCTATCCGGGTTTTGGCGCGTCTGAAAAACTGTCGAAGGTGCCCAATGTCGACACACAAAAAGCCAAGTCCCTACTTAAAGAGGCGGGTTACGAAAACGGCTTTTCCGTCACCTTGGGTTCTCCGGATGGCCGCTACACCAACGATAAAAACATAGCTCAAACCGTTGCTGCCATGTGGGCGCGTATTGGCGTTAAAACCGATGTCCAGACTATGGCGCCACCCGTGTTCTTTAAGCAGCGCAACGATTATGCGTTTAGCACCTATCTGGGTGGCTGGGCCGTCAGTTCCGGCGAAATGCTTAATCCACTAACCTCTCTGGTCATGACTAAAAATCCGGCGGCCGGCTATGGCACCACCAACTGGAGCAAATACTCTAATCCCGAGCTCGACAAGCAGGTGCTGGCGGCATCTAAAACTCTTGACGACGCCAAGCGTGCTGCAATGTTGCAAAAAGCCGGCGATTTAGCAATGGAAGACTACGCGCTTCTGCCTATCTTGTTCGAGGTATCGGTCTGGGCCATGAGGAAAGATATCCGCTACGGGGGGCGTTCCGACCAAATGACCCTGGCGCAAGACATGACCTTAGCAAAGTAGCAGGCAGCTGCAACGGTGTTGTCGGCCATTGTTCGCCGCTTGCTGCAAACGGCGGTCATCGTTCTGGTGATGTCCGCGTTGGTGTTTGCCGGTCTCTATTTAATTGGCGATCCGATCAATATGCTGGCAAGCCCCGAAGCAACCGAGGCCCAGCGCGAGCTGATCCGTCAGGCTCTGGGCCTTAACTTACCGTTGTGGCAGCAGTACTTTATTTTTTTAAGCAAAGCCGTTCATCTGGATTTTGGCAATAGCTTTTTAACCGGCGAGTCGGCTATGCGTTTAATTCTGGAGCGCATGCCAGCCACGCTGGAACTTGCCACCTTTGCCATGCTTATGTCCGTGCTGATTGGCGTGCCATTGGGAATCTATGCCGGCTTAAGGCCGAACAGTCTTGCTGCACGTTCAATTATGACGAGTTCGGTACTGGGTTTTTCGCTGCCTAACTTCTGGGTTGGGTTAATGCTGATTATGTTTTTTTCTGTGTATATGGGCTGGTTGCCGGCCGGGGGACGAGGGCCGGTGGAAGCCTTTGGACCCATCGAGCTTAGTATTTTCAGGTGGGACGGTTTAAAAAACCTGCTTTTGCCGGCGGCGACGATTGCTGTGGCCAAGTGTGCCTTGATTATTCGCGTAACCAGGGCGGCCACCCGCGAATGCCTGCCGCTGGATTACATCAAGTTTGCGCGCGCCAAGGGGTTGTCCGAAAAACGCGTATTGGGCGTGCACCTGCTTAAGAACATTCTTATTCCCATCATTACGATAGCGGGGCTGGAATATGGCCAGGTCTTTGCGTTTGCAGTCGTCACTGAAACGGTTTTTTCGTGGCCCGGCATGGGCAAGCTGTTAATCGACTCCATCATTACTCTGGATCGCCCGGTGGTGGTCGCCTATTTAATGCTGGCTGTGGTTTTTCTGGCAATGCTTAATTTGCTGGTTGATATCGCCTACACCGTGCTGGATCCGCGGGTTCGTCTTGGAGGGGCCGCATGAGCGCTGTTAACCCTGCTCTGCAGCCGCCGCGGCCAGTGCCTGCGCATGAAAGCCTATGGCGAGTTTTTGTGGCTCAGTTTTTCACCAGTAAATTGGCCGTGTTTGGGCTGGTGCTGCTGGTGGTGTTTTTGTTTTTAGCTATTTTTGCTCCCTGGATTGCGCCGCAAAATCCGTTCGATATTGCCACGCTCGATATTTTCGATTCAAAAATGCCGCCGGGTAGCGTTAACAGCGATGGATCCATGACTTACTGGCTGGGCACCGATGGGCAGGCGCGCGACCTGTTCTCGGCCATTCTGTATGGAATGCGAACCAGCCTGGTGGTCGGGTCAGTGTCGGTTTCAGTGGCGTTTTTAATCGGTGCGGCGGTCGGACTGATTTCCGCCTATTTCGGCGGCCGTATTGATGCGTTTTTAATGCGTATTGTCGATATCCAGCTGTCATTTCCGGCGATTTTGCTGGCCCTGATTTTATTGGCCATACTGGGAAAAGGTGTCGATAAGGTTATTTATGCATTGATCGCCGTGCAATGGGCTTATTTTGCGCGGGCAGCCCGTGGCGCCGCCATCGTCGAGCGTAACCGCGAATACGTCGAGGCAGCGCGCTGCCTGTCGCTGTCCTGGCAGCGCATTTTATGGCGCCATGTGTTTCCCAATTGCATTCCGCCCCTTATGGTAATTGCCACTATCGACCTTGCCCACGCTATTGCGCTCGAGGCTACTTTGTCCTTCCTGGGGGTTGGGGTACCGGTTACAGAGCCGTCGCTGGGAATGCTTATTGCAAACGGTTTTGAGTATTTGCTGTCTGGCACGTACTGGATTTCGTTCTTTCCAGGGATTGCACTGGCGCTGCTGGTTATAGCCATTAATTTGGTGGGCGACCATCTGCGCGATATTCTTAATCCTCGTAATGTCATATAGGAGGGGGTGTGAGCATCGTTAAAGCGCCTTCCTCCGATCTTCTTCTTGATGTGCGGGGCTTAAAAACGTACTTTCATACTCGCGACGGTATCGTGAAGGCCGTCGATGGCGTGTCATTGCAGCTTAAGGCGGGCGAGATCCTGGGCCTGGTAGGCGAGTCGGGGTCCGGTAAAAGCATTACCGCATTTTCTTTAATGAATCTTGTGGATGAGCCGGGCAGGGTGCAGGCCGAGCGAATGTTCTTTAATGGTCTTGATCTTCAGGCCTTAACGCCAGAGCAGTATCGGGCCATTCGCGGTAAAGACATGGCCATGATTTTCCAGGACCCGATGATGACGCTTAATCCGACGTTGCGCATCGACACGCAAATGATTGAAGCGATTCAGGCCCACGCCAGTATGTCCGGCGCGGCGGCGCGCGCCCGATCAATAGACGTTTTGGCCATGGTCGGCATCCCCTCTCCCAAAGACCGCATGACCGTGTATCCGCACCATTTGTCCGGAGGTATGCGTCAGCGCGTAGCCATCGCTATCGCCTTGCTGAATTCGCCAAAACTGATCATTGCCGACGAGCCGACTACCGCGCTCGATGTCACCATCCAGGGCCAAATCCTGTATGAAGTGCAAAAGCTATGTCGCGAAATGGGAACAGCGCTGATCTGGATCACGCACGATCTGGCGATTGTATCGGGCCTGGCCGACCGGCTTGCCGTCATGTATGCGGGAAAAATCGTTGAAACGGGGGCTACTGCCGACATCATTCAGGCAGCCCGGCACCCGTATACACATGGCTTGCTGGCATCAATCCCCTCCATTGAAACCCGCGGCCGCGAGTTGTTTCAGATTCCCGGTTCCACTCCGTCCTTGCTGAGGCTGCCGCCGGGTTGTCCTTTCAAGGCGCGTTGTTACCGTGCCACCGATATCTGTAATCAGGACCCTGCTTTGGAAGAAGTTGCGCCAGATCATAAAGCCAGTTGCTGGCACGCTGGAGTGATGGCATGAGTTTCCAGAAAAACCAGGACGTTATCCTTAGCCTGCGTAATGTACAGCGGCGCTTTACGCAGCCAGCCGACTTCATCCAGCGTTTGGGGAATTTGCTCAAGGGCCAGAGCAAGCCGCGCTCTGTGCTGGCGGTGGCGGGCGTCGATCTGGATATACACGCAGGCGAGGTGGTTGGAATCGTGGGGGAGTCGGGCTGCGGCAAGTCGACGCTGGGGCGCATGATTAGCGGGATTTTGCAGCCATCGGCCGGCGAAATTCTGTATAAAGGCCAGCCGGTATCGCATATGCATACGGCGGCCCGCCGTCAGTATGAACTAGGAGTCCAAATGATTTTTCAAGACCCGTTCTCGTCGTTGAATCCGCGAATGCGGGTAATCGATATTATCGGCGAAGCCCCCGTCGTGCACGGCCTTGTCAAACAAGCGGGCAAGGAAACCTTCGTGGCCGATCTCATGGAAAAAGTAGGACTGGACCCCGCCTACCGCTTTCGCTATCCGCATCAGTTTTCGGGTGGGCAACGGCAACGCATCGGTGTCGCGCGGGCATTGGCCTTAAGGCCTGCAGTCATTGTTTGCGATGAGGCGGTCGCTGCGCTGGATGTTTCCATTCAGGCACAGGTCATTAATCTTTTTATCCAATTGCGTCACGAGTTTTCGTTAACGTATTTTTTTATCAGCCATAATCTGGGAGTCGTCAGCCACATTTCAGATCGTGTCGCCATTATGTATTTGGGCCGCATTGTAGAGATCGCACCGACCGAGACTATTTTCAGTGTGGCTAATCATCCATACACCCAGGCTTTAATCAAAGAGCTTCCGCGCCTTCGTACCGATCAGCGCCAGTTCGATCCCATCAAGGGCGAGCTTCCCTCGCCGCTAGAGCCGCCGCCGGGCTGTCCTTTTCATCCTCGTTGCCCATACGCCATGCCGCGCTGCAAACAAGAGCTTCCCTTGCTTAAGGACGTTGGCCCGGGCCATTTCAGTGCCTGTCACCTGAACGATATGCAACCGGGTGCCGAGTCAGCGCTTGTCGATCGGCAACTCGTAACGGAATAGGAAGGCAGATCTGTTTTTATTACGCTGAATTGTTTAGGAGCTAATCACATGAAATTTGCCGATTCAGATTTCGAGCCGTTTACATTGGTTTTGCCGACCGCCAACGTTATTCCGCTGGTGTGTGATTCGCCGCACAGCGGTCAGATTTACCCGGAAGATTTTCAAAACAGTCTGCCAGCGTCAATCTTACGGTCGGGCGAGGACACGTATGTTGATGAGCTATGGAGTGCAATTCCTACAGTAGGAGGAAGCTTGCTGGCCGCTAACTTTCCGCGTACGTATATCGACCCAAATCGGGAAGAGGACGATATCGACCCGAATATGCTGGCTGAACCTTGGACTACCGCCTTGCATCCCACCGAGAAATCCCGGCTGGGCCATGGCTTGATATGGACGCAGGCACGCAAGCAGCCCATTTATGATCGCAAGCTTTGGGTAGCAGAAGTTGAAAACCGTATTGGCAGTTTTCATCGCCCGTATCATGCCGCTTTGCAAAAGCAAATTGAGTCGGCCTACGAAAATTTCGGAGGCGTGTGGCATTTGAATCTGCACTCCATGCCATCGGACTCGTATGAAGCGCTAGAAATCGAAACGGATAAGCCCCTGGCCGATTTTGTATTGGGCGATCGCGATGGCGTTACCTGCGATCCGGCGTTAGTCCAGATTATCGAGGAGTTTTTAACAAACCGGGGTTATACCGTTGCGCGCAACGATCCGTTTAAAGGCGTCGCTCTGATCGCAAAAATAGGTAATCCCGAAGAGAACCGGCACAGCTTGCAAATTGAAGTGAATCGGGCTTTATACATGGACGAAATCACCTATGAAAAAACGGCCGGCTTTAAAACCCTGCAACAAACGCTGGCCTTGCTAAGTGCTGAAGTGGCTGCTTTTATCCAGACGCAGCTGCGTTCCTGAAACTGCTGCGGCTGGCTTGTTGCATGCCTGGTCAGATTTTAACGATGATCATCGTTGTGGATTTGAAGGGCTTCCAGAAAGCGCGACACCATATTGTATGTGGCGATGGTGGCGGTAAGTTCGACGAGCTGTTTAGGCTGGAACTCGGGCTTGACCGCGGCAAAGATGTCATCGGGCACTTGCACGTTGCGGGTCATGGCGTCGGTGTAGTCCAGTACGGCACGTTCTTTGTTATTGAACAAAGTGGATTCCTGCCATTGATCGAGTGCGTCGAGCTGCTCTTGCGTTATGCCTTCTTTCAGGGCAATGGGGGCGTGCTGGTGCGCTTCGTAGGGGGCGCCATTCAGCAGGGCGACGCGCATGATCACGAGTTCACGAAGGTCGCCGGGCAGGCTGCTAAGCTGGCGGATGCCAGTCAGGTGATTAAGCCATCCTCGCGCAACCGCCGGACTATGCAGCAGCATTTGATATAGATGCAAGACGCTGCCGCGCTCGGCAACAATTTGTTCAACCAGCGGGCTGGCTTCGGGGTGATTCAAATCAGCGTACGGCAAACGGGCCATTCTGTGTCCTTGTTGGTTTTATGTTAATAGGTTATTTCGGTTATCGTCCCCATAAAACGTCGGACTGGCCGGCCGTTTTATTAAGCACGCGGGCCATTACAAAGCATAGGTCCGACAAGCGATTCAAATACTGCTTTACGGGAACGTTGACGGGTTCCGAACGATTAAGTGTAGTTACAGTGCGTTCTGCGCGGCGACAAAGTGTGCGAGCCATATGGGACAGCGCCGCTGCACGCGTGCCACCGGGCAAAATAAATTCTTTAAGCGGCTCTAGCGCCGCATTGTATTGCTTAAGCGCTTCGTCCAGAAAGACGACGTGTTCTTCCTTTAACGCCGTGTGGCCGGGTATGCAAAGTTCGGCTCCCAAATCGAAAAGGTCGTTCTGGATGCGTGCGAACAGGGCGTCAATGCCGGCCGGCAGGCCTTCGGCGCGCAGCAGGCCAACCATGCTATTAAGTTCGTCGACATCACCCAGGGCGGCGATGCGTGGTGCGTCTTTGTCGACGCGGCTTCCGTCGCCTAGTCCGGTCGTGCCTTTGTCGCCAGTGCGTGTTGCTATCACCGAAAGACGATTTGCCATGTTTTTACCTTATCGTAATTTTTTTGAAAGTTATTGAACCTTAATTCCGCCACTAAATCGCTTGTAGGCACGAAGACAAAGCGCAGACAGTACGTTTGTGCGGCAAGCCACATCGACGCCATTCACGGTTGATTCAGAGGTGGAATACGACCGCTCGGGCGGATCGCCGTGCATTCCGTAACGCATTCTTACGCTCAAGGACTTTGTGCGGGTCAATTGCGGTTATGCTCGAAGTGTACCTTGCGGATGTGTGCCGGGGTGCCAAAGAAACAGGAGTAAATGTATGTCTTTAACGAATCATCGATTATTACAAGCCTTGGGCGCGGGCCTGGTCCTTACGTCTGCGTATTCCGTGACAGCCGCGGCTCAGGAGGCTCGCGCCTCGGGTGAGGTGCGGCGCGTGGATGCGGTTGCAGGCAAGGTCACCATAAAGCACGGTGCCATTTCCGATCTGGAGTTGCCGGCAATGACGCTGGTGTATCACATCGACCCAGCCTTGCTGGCCGGCATTAAGCCGGGCGACAAGGTGGACTTTACCGCCAAACGCGAAGGCGGCAATTACGTGATTACCGAAATCAAGAAATAATTACAGCACGTACCTGGCCAAATCCTGGCTGTTGGCGGTTTCCTGCAGTTTGTCATTGACGTAAGCAGCATCAATGACTACGGTTTGGCCGCTTTTGGCGCTTGCGTCGAACGACAAGTCTTCGAGCAGCTTTTCCATAACGGTATACAAACGTCGCGCACCGATATTTTCGGTGCGTTCGTTAACCTCGAAAGCCAACTCCGCCATCCGTTTGACCCCTTCTTGCGTAAAGTCCAGGGTAACGTCTTCGGTTGCCAAAAGCGCGCTGTATTGCTTGGTTAGCGATGCGTCGGTGTCGCATAAAATGCGTACGAAATCCTCGGCAGTCAGCGAGTCCAACTCGACACGGATGGGGAAACGGCCCTGAAGTTCGGGAATCAAGTCCGATGGGCGCGATAAGTGGAACGCGCCCGAGGCAATGAACAGAATGTGGTCGGTGCGCACCACACCATACTTGGTGCTGACGGTAGTGCCTTCGACCAGAGGCAGCAGGTCGCGTTGTACGCCCTGCCGCGATACATCGCCGCCAGAGGTTTCCTGGCGCGTAGTGATTTTATCGATTTCGTCCAGGAAGACAATACCGTTTTGTTCGGCATTATTAACGGCTGTGGTGCGCAGATCTTCTTCGTTCACCCGTCGTGACGCTTCTTCTTCGGTTAGCAGTTTAAAAGCTTCTTTAACTGCCATTTTGCGTGATTTCTTTTTGTCGCGCCCCAACCCGGCAAACATGCCCTTGAGCTGCTCGGTCATTTCTTCCATGCCCGGAGGGGCCATGATTTCCATTTGCGGAGCGGCCTGGGCTACTTCGATTTCGATTTCCAGATCGTCGATAGTTCCTTCGCGCAGACGTTTTCGAAAGGTTTGGCGCGCGGCGTTTTCTTCGCGTTGCGGCTCGCCCTGAGCATTGCGGGCGGGCGAGATCAGGACATCAAGGATGCGATCTTCGGCGGCGTCTTCGGCTTGTGTGCGCACGCGGCGCATTTCCACTTCACGCGTTTGCTTGATCGAGATCTCGACCAGGTCGCGAATAATGGTGTCGACGTCGCGGCCTACGTAGCCGACCTCAGTGAATTTGGTTGCTTCAATTTTAATGAAGGGAGCATTGGCCAGTTTCGCCAGGCGCCGGGCGATTTCGGTTTTCCCTACGCCCGTCGGCCCTATCATCAGAATGTTTTTGGGAACGATTTCATTACGCAGCGGCGCGGGTACTTGCTGGCGGCGCCAACGGTTACGCAGCGCAACCGCAACCGAGCGTTTGGCCCGGTCTTGCCCGACAATATTTTTGTCGAGTTCGGAGACAATTTCTCCGGGGGTCATATTGGTAGCAGACATAGGTGACTTGGGTTGTGCGTTCTAGAGAGTTTCGATGACGTGGTTCTGATTTGTGTAAATGCACAAATCACCTGCGATTTCGAGTGATTTCTTAACGATGTCGGCGGGTGGCAAATCGGTGTTATGCAGCAGCGCCAGTGCAGCCGATTGCGCATAGGCACCGCCCGATCCGATAGCAGCCAGGCCGTGTTCAGGTTCGAGTACGTCGCCATTGCCGGTAAGTACCAGCGAATGCTCGCGGTCGGCCACAATAAGCATGGCTTCGAGCCGGCGTAAAACGCGGTCTGTCCGCCAGTCTTTGGTTAGTTCAACCGCGGCTCGCATGAGGTGGCCCTGATGTTTTTCCAGCTTGGC
>DATCVA010000303.1:0-3849 GCA_036567205.1 Eoetvoesiella sp.
ATCTCTTCGATCCATTGGCCACCGCCTTTGGTAAAAACGATGACCGGAACGGCGCGACCTTCGCGCTGTCGGGTCAAACCTTGTACAACCTTGCGCGTGTATGCCAGTGAAAATTCCTGGAACAATCCATCGGCCAGCACACCGCCCCAGCTGTCGAAAATCATGACGGCCTGGGCGCCCGCGTCGATTTGAGCGTTAAGGTACTGACAGGTCGCCTGTGTATTGATTTCAAGCATGCGGTGCAATAAGTCGGGACGTCCGTACAGCATGCTTTTAATAAGGCGATAATCGGCGGACCCTTGTCCTTCGACCATATAGCAGCCGATTGTCCAGGGGCTTCCGGCGAAGCCGATTAGCGGTACTTTTCCGTCGAGTTCTTTACGAATCAGGGAAACCGCGTCAAACACATACTGCAGCTCTGACATGTCGGGTACCGCGAGCTTGTCGACATCTTGCTCGGTACGCACCGGATGCGCAAACTTAGGGCCTTCCCCGTTGACAAAATCGAGTCCCAGACCCATTGCATGGGGAATGGTAAGAATGTCGGAAAATAAAATAGCCGCATCCAGGTCGAAGCGCTGCAGAGGCTGCAAAGTAACCTCGCAGGCATATTCGGGATTTTGCGCCAAGCCTAGAAACGAGCCTGCGCGAGCGCGGGTTTTGTTGTATTCGGGAAGATAGCGTCCTGCCTGGCGCATGAGCCACAGCGGGGTATACGGCACGGGCTCGCGCATAAGCGAGCGCAGGAACACATCATTTTTTAAAGTAGATAACGACACGACAATCCTTAATAAAAGACCAGGGTGATTTTACCCGCCTGAAGGTGGTTTGGGGGGAGACTCGGACCGATAAGGCGCGGCATCGATTTGGTGTTTGCGCATTAAAGCCCAAAATGCCCTTCGATGCTTTTGAGCAGCACGCGCCGCCATAGCTATATTGCCGGAGTGGCGCCCCAACGCCGCAGTAATATAGGCCCGCTCAAAACGTTCGATGACCCGGCTTTTAGCCACGCGAAACGACTCTTTGGACGTTGCACAGCGCGATGCGGAAGCAACCGCGAAGGCCTCGAGCTCGAGTCCGCTACGCTGAAGAATATTGGCATACAGCGCACTTTCGCTTACGTCGGTTAATGTTCCCGATACCGGATACTGCGGCAGCGTTTCCTTTAAGCTGGCTACCGCCTGAAACGCCGGGTTAATATCCCGCAAGCTATAACGGCCGGTATCCAGTATACGTTCAACCCGCACGCGAAGCTCTTCGGGACACAAGGGATCGCGCACAAAGTCCGCCAGCCCCAAACCATATAAATCGTTCAATGCCGCCGCCTTCAGCTGATGCACCAGAGCCAGCACAGGCGTTTTCAGCACACCTTGAGCCGCCGACAGAGTGGTACGTACCCACCCCAGATTAGCTTCTGAAACAGGTAACAGGCATACATCAAAACGCCGCAGCAGCATGACCGAAGCAGCCAAATCATGGCAAGAGTCGGGTTGAGTGATATCGCTGCCCGGAGCCAGGGACTGAATATGAAGCCTGCCACCTGCGTGGCTGCCCAACCAATGACTAACCCCGGCTTCCGTACATGCTGTAGCAAACATGGCGCAATCTAAACGTTCCCTCATGATGTTCTCCTGGCAGGTTGCAGACGTTGAATACCGTTCTGATGACAGAAAGAATAGTAAGGAAGCCCAGGCACAACAATACGGAGAACTCTTAACTCGGAAAGTACCTACGCCTAAAAAGCCGACACGGCATACCGGGCCGGCTAAAAAAAAACGACCCGCAGGTCGTTTTTTTGTCCTGACTGTTTAACGCTGACGCATCTGGCTGAGCTTGCGCGCTGCAGCCGCCTGGGCGGCCAGCATGGCAAGTTCAGCCTCGACCACAGCGATATCCGCTTTGTCCTTGACGTTGCGCAACGCTTCTTCGGCACGCTTGCGCGCTTCGACCGCCTTGGCTTCGTCGAGGTCTTCTGCGCGAATGGCAGTATCGGAAAGCACCGTTACCGCACCCGGCTGAACCTCGAGAATCCCGCCGGCCACAAAGATGCTTTCTTCGCTGCTACCGTCAGCCAGAACAATCTTGACAGTACCCGGACGAATACGCGAGATAAGAGGTGTGTGGCCGGGTAAAATACCCAGCTCACCTGACTCGCCAGGCAGCACAACGAATTTCGCCTCGCCGGAGAAAATCAATTGTTCTGCACTGACAACATCGACATGCAAGGTGGCCATGTGTGCTTCCTATTAGAGTTTCTTGGCTTTTTCGATGGCTTCGTCAATAGAACCGACCATGTAGAAAGCCTGTTCGGGCAGCGCGTCGCACTCGCCGTCAACAATCATTTTAAAGCCACGCAAGGTTTCAGCCAACGGCACGTATTTACCAGGGGCACCGGTAAATACTTCGGCCACATGGAATGGCTGTGACAGGAAACGCTGAATTTTACGAGCACGGGCTACGGCTTGCTTGTCTTCCGGCGACAACTCGTCCATACCCAAAATCGCGATAATGTCGCGCAATTCTTTATAGCGCTGCAACGTTTGCTGCACGCCGCGGGCAATTGCATAATGCTCTTCGCCCACAACCTGCGGATCAAGCTGACGGCTGGTGGAATCAAGTGGATCGACCGCGGGATAAATACCCAGGGCAGCGATGTCACGCGACAACACAACGGTGGAGTCCAAGTGCTGGAAGGTCGTTGCTGGCGAGGGGTCGGTCAAGTCATCGGCAGGAACGTAAACGGCCTGGATCGATGTAATAGAACCCGTCTTGGTCGAAGTAATACGCTCTTGGAGCTTACCCATTTCTTCGGCCAGCGTAGGCTGATAACCCACCGCCGACGGCATACGGCCCAACAACGCCGAAACTTCAGTACCGGCCAGCGTATAACGATAAATGTTATCAACGAAAAACAAGATGTCGCGACCTTCGTCACGGAACTTTTCGGCCATTGTCAGGCCGGAAAGCGCAACACGCAAACGGTTGCCAGGAGGCTCGTTCATCTGACCGAAGACCATGGCCACTTTCGACTCGGCCAGGTTGTCCAGCTTGATAACGCCCGCTTCGGCCATTTCGTGGTAGAAGTCGTTACCCTCGCGAGTACGTTCGCCCACACCGGCAAACACCGACAAACCACTGTGTGCCTTGGCGATGTTATTGATAAGTTCAAGCATGTTAACGGTTTTGCCTACACCGGCGCCACCGAACAGGCCGACCTTACCGCCTTTGGCGAATGGGCAGACCAGGTCAATAACCTTGATACCCGTTTCCAGCAGTTCGACAGAAGGCGAAAGTTCGTCGAACTTCGGAGCGTCCTGGTGAATAGCGCGTACTTCGTCGCTTTGAATAGGACCGCGTTCGTCGATAGGACGACCCAGAACGTCCATAATACGACCTAGCGTACCCACGCCGACAGGCACCGAAATAGGCGCGCCGGAATTGGCCACGGACATGCCACGGCGCAAGCCGTCGCTGGAACCCATGGCAATGGTGCGAACAACGCCGTCACCCAATTGTTGCTGCACTTCGAAAGTCAGGCCCGCTTCCGCAAACGCCGAGCTTTCATCGGCGAGCGTGAGCGCGTCGTAAATTTTTGGAATGCTGTCGCGGGGGAACTGAATATCCACCACGGCGCCGATGCACTGAACGATGGTACCGTTGCTCATGTTTAGTCCTTGCTAAATATCTTTGACGGGATGCCTTTCTGTTTAAACCTTAAACAGCGGCAGCGCCCCCGACGATTTCTGAAATTTCTTTAGTAATGGCAGCCTGGCGGGTTTTGTTATAAACCAGCTCGAGGTCGCCGATGATTTTTTTGGCGTTATCAGAGGCGGCTTTCATGGCAACCAT
>DATCVA010000304.1:0-5843 GCA_036567205.1 Eoetvoesiella sp.
GGGCGAAGATGCAGTACGCGGCGAGGTTATCAGGCAGTTGGGCGGCCTGGTTGGTGCGGACGGGGCCGCGGGGGTTCAGGCCCTTATAAAAAGCGCAGACAAACCTGTACAGGGCATGGGTGCCGCCACCGTTAGTGTCGTAATCCTGATCTGGGGGGCCACCCGGGTGTTTGCCGAACTGCAAAGCGCTTTGGACCGTATCTGGAAAGTGCCAGCCTCAGTCATTAACTCTGGCATATTGAACACCTTGCGTGCGCGCCTGCTTTCTTTGGGTTTAGTACTGGGCCTGGCATTTTTATTGTTGGTTTCTTTAGTAATTAGTGCGGCATTGGCCGCGCTTGGGCACTGGGCAGGTGGAGCGCTGCCCGGTTGGGAATTTTTTTTGCAGGCATTAAACACCCTGGTTTCGATCTCTATTGCGACTGTGCTTTTCGCGATGATTTTCAAATTTATGCCTAAGGCAAAAATAGCATGGCGTGATGTTTGGGTCGGAGCATTAGTGACGGCTATTCTCTTTGAGATCGGCAAAGTGCTGATCGGCGTTTACGTGGGCAAAAGCTCCACTATTTCATCGTTGACCGCGGCAGGTTCGCTTGTAGTGGTACTGATCTGGGTGTATTACGCTGCGCAGGTGTTTTTGCTGGGGGCTGAATTTACGTGGTTCTACGCCGCAAAGCATGGGTCCCGTGCTTTAAGCAATAGCGCCGATGCGAAGCAAATAACTGCGCCACTGCCGCCTTAAATGATCCGTGGCTGCGTAGACTGAATATAGATTAATTATTTATGTCCGTTGGATACTGCAGCTGGATGTTATATTGTTCGCGCGATGCTGTTTTTACAGCTTGTTTTTAGACGATTTCGACCTATAAGGGGTCGCACAAAGCAGGAAATAATGGGAAGTCTGTCCGGCGGTATCATCATAGTTGTGGCATTTGCAGTTACTTTTGCAATAGCACGCGCCATTATGCATTGGCGCGCCAAACAAGAAGCGCAGCGCAAGCAAGCCTATGCGGCTGTGCAACGGCTTGAAAAATCCATGCAGCCCCCATCCAAAAACAAAAGTAAACGGCGTCGGGAGCAGCGCGTGAAGCAAAGCCAGCGCTAACCGCGCAAGTCAGTATTGAAATAAAAGCAGGACTACGAATCAATTCAGCGCGATTGTCCGCTTATTCTGTTTCCAGATCGATTGGAAAAACCAAAGCAACCATAAAGACAGTACATGGGTATGGCAAGCGGAGCCGGACAACTTATGGTTGATTTGGAAATGGAATTACCAATGCACATAAAACATTGCCTTGGCTAAAAGCACAATGCCCACGACATGGAAAAACACGCTTATATGAATTCGTCTGCTTATCAGGGAAGTCATGCGATGAGTGTGAAATAGCATCATTGCGGTTAAAAAGTGAGCAAATACACTTACGGCCAGTACGATTTTCAGTGTAAGCAATATACCGAACGTGCTGCCAAATGGGTTTGCCAACGCAGGGCGGTGCTGCCAGGCCAGAGCGATCCCCGCCAGATATAAGGCCAATACAACCCACGGCATGATTTGGCGTGCACGTAAACCGATGCCCCGCTCGAGTATGCGCATCATGTCGTGCGGCACACGCTTGCGTACGCTTTCCAATACCAGCACTTCAAAAAATACGGTTCCGACAAACATAATGGCGGCAAACAAGTGAATGGTAACAAGCAGGGGGTAGTTCATGAATTCGCCAGCTATATAACAAGGAATCTTCATCATCGCACCATGTGGCGCAGCCAATCAATGATCAAGATCAAGTTTTTGCGGCTAACTTTTGCCGCTAACCGAGATGGGTGCGGCGTTCCGGCTGGGCCGTTAGCCTGGCACGCAAGCTTGCCAGTTCAGCTTCTAGTCCATCAATGCGGCGCAACAGACTCATAGCCAGCGCGACACCCTGGGCGTCAAGTTCGAAGTCGTCGCGCAAGCGTCGCGCCGTACGGGCCACCACAATACAACTGGCATGAAAAAAATAATTATCCGGATCTTTGTTTGAAGGTTCGATGACCCCGGTTTCCACAAGATCCAATAAATCGTCTTTGGCAAGACCCGATACTTCGCTTAAATGCTCGAACGAGCAAATGTCTGAAGTATTAAGCCACACGCTTTCGGTGATTTGGATAGTCATGGCCTGGCTCCTGAGTTGCTTTGGGCTCGAGGGTTGAATTTGGATTCAGCGGCTAGCTGGCTAAGCAGTTCGTGTTCCCGTTTTGTGAGCGTTTTCGGTACATCTATATGGACGATTGCATATAAATCCCCCTGTTCTCCCACTACCGCGGGCAGTCCCCGTTTGTTCAAACGTAGTTTGCGGCCCGCTATTGTGCCGGGAGGGATTTTCATTTCAACCTCGCCGCCCAGCGTTGGAATGTTCACCGTGCCTCCGAGGGCGGCTTCCCATGGAGTTAGTGGTAAATCGATGTAGAGGTCGTTGTTGCTGACTTTATAAAGGCTGTGCGGTTGCAGTCTCATGACAAGGTACAGGTCGCCGGGTTTGCCTGCGTTCAAACCCGGCGCGCCTTTGCCCGGAAGTCGCAGGCGTTGGCCGTCCGTTGCGCCTTTGGGGATACGTACCCTGAATGTTTTTGGAACGCGATGCGCAAGTCCCTGGGCGTCGTATTCGGGTAAGGCAACGCTTATTTCAGTTTCAGCCCCGTTATAAATTTGCTCTAGTGTGATGGGCAAGGGGACTTCAAAATCTTGTCCGTGCAAAGGGCGCTTTGCATGCTGGCGTGCGCCCGAGCCCTGTGCCGCGGCAAACGCGGCCAACAAGTCGGCTAAATCAACATCGGAAAAATCGGCGGCGGATTCGTGGAAATGTTCTTGCCATTGATGTGGCGGAACGAACTCTTCGCCTTGGGGGTGACGCCCTAAGTCGTCATAGACTGCACGCTTTTCGGGATTTTTCAAGGTGGCATAGGCTTCAGCCACTTCTTTGAATTTTTCTTCGTCGCTGGCATTTTTGGAAACGTCCGGGTGGTACTTATGAGCTAATTTTCGGTAGGCTTTTTTTATATCGGATTGCGTAGCGTCGCGCTGGACACCTAAAACTTGGTAGTAATCAACGTATTTCATTGAGCATCCCGAGTAGCTTTTCACGTTTTTAAACGGAGAACAGAGCGGTGCAACCCCATTGCGCGAACGGGGAATGATCGCGTCCGAGTAAGTAATTACTATGAGATTGTATGACTGTATCAGGTAATGCCGCTATAAAACAGGGCTTTTGACGATACGGCCGGGCAGTAGAACAGCTAAAATACCAGCTCTGTGTTTTTGAAGAGCGGCAAGCATTTTTTCAAGCGGTCAGCGCCTGTAGGCCTGGTGATCCATATTGCAGCCGGCCTGATCGACTTCTACGTGAATACATAAAAATCATGAGCATTCCTGAAAACGATGCCGCTGTATTGGCGGCTACGCAGAATTGGCTGGTCCGGGCTGTTATTGGTCTGAATTTATGCCCGTTTGCCAAAAGCGTTTATATAAAAGAGCAGATACGGTATGTGGTCAGTAAGAGCATGTCAGATAACGATGTGTTGGATGAGCTTGAGTCAGAGCTACTGTATTTGGCCCGCGAAGAGCCGTCCAAAATCGATACGACCTTATTGATTTTGCCTGGTTTATTGAATGACTTCTTCGATTTCAACTACTTTTTGAATCGGACTGCGCGGGTGCTTAAACAAGTAAAGTTGACGGGCGTGATACAAATCGCCAGTTTTCATCCAGACTTTCAATTTGCTGGCAATCAGTCCGATGACATCGAGAATTACACTAATCGGGCACCGTATCCGATTTTGCATTTGCTGCGTGAGGCTAGCGTTGAGCAAGCGGTCGCCGCATTTCCAGACGCTGCTGTTATTTATGAGCGCAATCAGGAAACATTGCAACGCCTTGGCCGTGCCGGTTGGTTTGAGTTACTAAACTCTTCGAACGGCCAGGCTTAACGATTTTCCGCAGCCCACTTCTTTACGGCGGCCATGGTGTTTTTGACATGATTGTCCGGGTCCATGCTGCTGTATTCGTAGAAGATTTTGTGGTCCGGTGTAATTACATAGGAAATGCGGTTGGCCATATTGGGCATAAAAGCCATTTTGGCATCGTATGCCTTGATTACCCTGGCTTCGGGGTCGGCGCCGACGGCAAATTTACTTCGGCATGCGCTAACAGAGAATTCCTTAAGCTTGTCCAGTTTGTCGGCTGAAACGCCAAGTACAGTTGCGCCATAGCGTTTATATTCGTCCGTGGCTTCGGCAAAGTCGTGCGCTTCAAGCGTACAGCCCTTGGTAAAGGCGGCCGGATAAAAATACAAAACGACAGGCCCTTTTTTCAGCGCTTCGTCTAACGAGAAATCAAAAGCATTTCCGGCCAGCGTCGCCTTAATGTTAAAGCTGGGCGCCGGTGTGCCGACGCCCAGGGCGGCGCGACTTGATAAGGGCGCTAGTAACAACAACGCACATATTGTGTACAAAGGGAACGCAGCTGGAAAGCGGGTTTTCATGGTGATTCCTTGGCGGAAGGCGCGAAAAACGGACAGTTCGCTTCAAACTTATTCTGCATCAAGTTGAACTTGCAGTCCAGAACCGATCTGGCATAAGGTTTTGAACAACCGTATTTTGCAGATCGGTTATAGAATGGCCTATTAACCACATTAGATCGCGTACGAGCCTGATTGATATTCCGGCCCCGCCCGCGCCCTTCGCATCGATATCGGCGTTGCGTTAATCGCGCCCTTTATCTTGCGTTACTCACGGAGATCACACCCATGGACGCAGTATCCAGCCCCCAATCGACAGCCGACCTTAACGCCCCAAGCTGGGTACCCCATCAGCGCCTTAAGGCATGGGTGGCAGAGATCGCGGCGCTAACCCAGCCGGACCGTATTGAATGGTGCGACGGGTCCCAAGAAGAATATGACCGGCTGTGCGAACTTATGGTGCAGGCCGGCACGTTGCGTCGCCTGAATCCTGCAAAGCGGCCAAACTCATATCTTGCCTGGTCCGATCCCGGAGACGTAGCGCGCGTAGAGAACCGTACATTTATTTGTTCCGAAAAAGAAGACGACGCCGGCCCCACCAACAACTGGGTTGCTCCGGCGGCCATGCGTAAAACGCTTAATGGTCTGTTTGCTGGCTGCATGCGCGGACGTACTTTGTACGTTATTCCATTTTCGATGGGTCCCTTAGGATCGCCCATCGCGCATATTGGCGTGGAACTGTCCGATTCGCCGTACGTCGTGGTCAACATGCGCCTTATGACGCGTATGGGCCGCAAGGTATACGACGTGCTGGGCGCTGATGGCGAGTTCGTGCCCTGCGTGCATTCGGTGGGCCGCCCGCTGGCCGTCAACGAAGCCGATGTTGTGTGGCCATGCAACCAAACCAAATACATTGTGCATTATCCGGAAAGCCGAGAGATCTGGTCCTTCGGTTCGGGCTATGGCGGTAACGCCTTGCTGGGTAAAAAGTGTTTCGCGTTGCGTATTGCATCCAATATGGGGCATGACCAGGGGTGGATGGCCGAGCACATGCTGATTCTTGGCGTTACGTCGCCTGAAGGAAAGAAAATGCATGTGGCCGCCGCATTCCCTTCGGCATGCGGCAAGACCAACTTTGCCATGTTGATCCCGCCCGAGTCTTTCCCCGGCTGGAAAGTCACCACTATCGGGGACGACATAGCCTGGATCAAGCCCGGCGCCGACGGGCGTTTGTACGCCATTAATCCTGAAGCGGGTTACTTTGGGGTTGCGCCCGGCACCAACGAAAAAACCAATTACAACTGCATGGCGTCGCTGCGCGAAAACGTCCTGTTTACCAATGTGGCGCTT
>DATCVA010000305.1:0-11768 GCA_036567205.1 Eoetvoesiella sp.
CAAGAGCAAGTTGCTTATTCGTACCGGTTCGAGATCGGTAATCGGCCAGGGAACCGGTACGCCCTGCTTAGTAGCGCGTTACGATTAACGCACCGGCCAGCCATACATTAAACCACCTTCACGCCATTGTGCATTAAGTCCGCGCTCGAGCTTCATAGGTGTGTTGGGTCCAAGGTTACGCTCGAAACTTTCGCCGTAATTGCCTACCTGTTTGATAATGTTGTAACCCCATTTGTTATCAATGCCCAGCCCTTTTCCAATCTCGCCGCTTACACCCAGAATACGCTGAATATTGGGGTTGGCGCTTTTTGCCATTTCGTCAACGTTTTTGGAGGTGATGCCGTACTCCTCGGCCTCGAGCATAACAAAAAGCGCCCAGCGAACCATAGTAAACCAGGGATCATCGCCCTGACGCACCATGGGTCCCAGCGGCTCTTTTGAAAAGTCCTCGGGCAAAATTGTATAGTCATCAGGCTTGGCCAAGGCGGAACGCAAGGTGGCCAACTGTGATTTGTCGGTGGTGAAAGCGTCGCAACGCCCCGCCTCGAACGAACGCATGGCTTCGTCTGGATTATTAATGACTACCGGCTTGAACTCAAGCTTGTGAGAACGGAACCAATCGGCCAGGTTGAGTTCGGTTGTGGTGCCCGGCTGTACGCAAATAGCCGCGCCGCCAAGCTCCTTGGCGCTTTTCAAACCCAGGCTATTCTTGACCATGACACCTTGACTGTCGTAGTAGTTGGTGCCGGCGCTTAACAGACCCAACGTCGTATCCCGGGTTAAAGTGGCGGTGGTATTACGCGTAAGCACGTCGACTTCCCCGGACTGCAAGGCGGTAAAGCGCTGCTGCGTCGTCAAAGGTGTTATCTTGTATTTCGTGGCGTCGCCAAACACAGCGGCAGCAACGGCACGGCATAAATCAACGTCAATCCCTTTCCATTGCCCCTTGCTGTCGGCAATCGAAAAACCCGGGATGCCCGTTGATGCCCCGCACTGGACAAACCCCCTTTTCTTGACGGCATCGAAAGTTTCGCCGGCCAGGCATGTGGCCGTAATAAAAAATAAGGACGCGGCGACAGCTGCCGCTTTGGTCAGTTTCATAAAAAGTCTCCCGTATAACGGGTTTAACCAGACGAACAAAGGCAGCTTAAAATAGCAGCGAGTCGACCGAGCGAAGCGAAGCTTATACGCATGGATTGAATCGCGGCATCGGGATATCCCGTGCAGCCTTGCACCAAAGTTAAACCTTCAAAATTAGACCTTGTTAGCTGCAAACTGGTTCAAAAATTTACCCTGGAAGTGCCCACAGGCTTTACCATGAACGCTTATTATTTATAGTCACCATGATTGAATTCCAGCACGTATTTAAGTCCTACGGGCGCGGCCGAAATATTTTGGCCGATATCAACTTTCGCGTCGAGGCGGGCGAGTTTGTTTTTGTTTCCGGCCCTTCCGGGGCGGGCAAATCGACCCTGCTTAAACTCATTGGCGGACTCGAGCCCCCAAGCCGCGGCTCAGTGCACGTTCACGGCCATCGCATCGACAAAATGCCCTCCCGCGGCAGGCCTTATTTACGACGAGCGGTCGGGGTCATTCTGCAAGACACGCATCTGCTCTATGACCGCAATGCGATTAATAACGTGCTGCTGCCCCTGACTGTAGCCGGGCTGGAAAAAAGCCTGGCAGCCACCCGCGCCCGCGCCGCCATCGAAAAAGTGGGTCTTTCCGGTAAAGAAGACCTTAATCCCATCGAAATGTCGGGTGGCGAACAACAGCGCCTTGCCATTGCCCGGGCCATTGTCAACCGGCCTGCGATTCTTATTGCGGACGAACCTACCGCCAACCTGGATCAGGAAAGCGCCCGTCGCATTATGGAAGTATTTCGCGACTTTAACCGCGTCGGCGTCACTACGCTGATCGCGTCGCACGACCGCGCCCTTATGGCCTCATATGCCTCGCGCACCTTGCGTATCGACCTGGGCAAGTTTTCGGACTTCAAAGGAGTCACGGCATGAACCGCTGGTTGCGGCAGCATCAATATGCGATCGTCGTGGCCGTACGCCGCTTGTTGGCCCAGCCATTTTCATCATTGTCGAATCTTCTGGTAATTGCCTTGACCCTGGCCCTGCCTATTATTGGCGCGGCGATTCTCGTCTCGGCTCAACCCATTGCCCAGCAAGTTCCGGTCTCGCCGGAAGTAACGCTTTTTTTACAGCCAGGAGCTTCGGCGGATATCGGTACCAACATAGCCGCACGCATCCGTGCAGAATACCCGCAGCATGTTCAGACGGTGCGCTCTGTCTCGCGCGAGCAAGCGCTAAAAACGCTAAAAGCCGATCCCAATTGGGCCAGCGCCCTATCGGCGCTGCCCGGTAATCCTCTACCCGATGCCGTAGTCATTACGCTTAAAGACAGTCCCGATCTTGCTCAGCATGCCAGCCTGCTGGCCCAGGAATGGCGGCAGTGGGACCAGGTCGACCTGGTTCAGCTAGACAGCGACTGGGTCCAGCGGCTCGAAGCCATTCTACGCTTCGTACGCATCGGCCTGGGGCTCTTGGCCATCGGTGTCGCTCTGGTCGTACTGGCCACAGTTTTCAATACCGTGCGCATGCAGGCGCTGACTCAACGCGAAGAAATCGCCGTCGCGCGCCTGGTCGGAGCCACCGAATCGTTTGTACGACGGCCCTTTCTGTACCTGGGCGCGCTGACTGGTTTCGTGGCCAGCCTTACCGCCATCGCTATATCGGCGCTTGCTTTGATTCCGTTGAATTCGGCGCTTGCCCGACTGGCAAAAAGCTATGGCACACAATTGACTTTGCAACTTCCAGATGCTGTAAGTTTGGCGCTATCGGTTGTTGTGGTGGCCATTTTGGCTGCCCTGTCGGCCCGCTGGTCAGTAACCCGAAATACCCGTTTCTAATGACATTGAATGCAACACCCGCTATAGATCAATTTGCCGAAACAGTAGTGCAGTGGCAAAAAAGAGCCGGCCGCCACGGCTTGCCGTGGCAAGGAACCCGCGATCCCTACAGAATATGGCTGTCCGAAATCATGTTGCAACAGACACAGGTCAGCACAGTTATCGGCTATTACGAACGATTTTTAGGGCGGTTTCCCACTCTCCAGGCCTTGGCGCAAGCCACGCAAGATGACGTCATGCCCTATTGGGCCGGCTTGGGCTACTATGCCCGCGCCCGCAACCTTCATCGCTGCGCCCAAGAGCTTTGCACTAACTGGCAAGGGCAGTTTCCGCGAGACGTGAATGAAATCATGCAATTGCCCGGAATAGGCAGATCGACAGCCGCGGCCATTGCCGCTTTTTCCTATGGCGAACGCAGTCCCATCATGGATGGCAACGTCAAACGGGTTTTTACCCGGTATTTTGGAATATACGGCCACCCTTCAGTTCGAGCGACCGAGCAGTTGTTGTGGAAAACCGCCGAAAAGGTTGTAGCTACGGCGCCGGCCAGCCTCGATATGGCGGCCTATACCCAGGGCTTGATGGACCTGGGCTCAAGCTGCTGCGCGCGAAGCCGCCCCGAGTGCGCCGCCTGCCCTCTTAACGATCATTGTTACGCCCACCTGAACGCCAAGCAGCACGAACTGCCCACGCCCAAACAAAAAAAGGTCAGCGATGAACGCCAGTGCAAAATGCTTATATTGCAAAATCATGAGTCCGTCCTGCTAGAACAACGGCCTTCACCGGGTATTTGGGGGGGCTTATGGAGCTTGCCGCAATACGACGATGTGGACGGCTTGAATAACGCCTGTCGAAACTGGGGCCAAAGCCCAATACCGGCGCAAAAAATGGCAGCGCTCTTGCATACGTTCTCGCACTTTAAATTGCATATCGAACCGTGGCACGTACGGTGCACGACGCCCATTTTATCCGAGCCTCTATCTAATCAGGCCTGGATTTCCATCAGCGAACTAGAGCAGACAGCGCTACCCGCTCCGGTAAAAAAAATCTTGAACGGGCTATTTGCAAAAATGCCCCTGGACCTGGCATAGCGATTGCTTTAAAAGCGGCAAAAACCTAACGGCGCACTGGCCGGTAATGGCTAATGCTCATAAGCATTCCGCAAGCGATACCCAGCGTCAGAAGCGCCGTTCCCCCATAGCTCATAAACGGCAAAGGCACGCCCACAACAGGCAAAATCCCCATTACCATGCCCACATTTACAAAGACATAGACAAAAAACATCATGGACATCGAGCCTGCCATAAGGCGGCCAAACTGCGTGTTCGCCTTCGCCGCAATGGCAAGCCCGCGAATAATAAGCAGGGCATACAAAACCAATAACATAACGCCGCCATACAAGCCGAACTCTTCGGCATATACCGCGAAAATAAAGTCGGTTGTGCGCTCTGGAATAAAATCCAGATGGGATTGCGTCCCTTGCATATAGCCCTTGCCATAGACGCCGCCTGAACCGATGGCAATCATCGACTGGATGGTGTGAAAACCCTTGCCCAAGGGATCAGAGCTGGGATTAAGAAGCGTGCATACCCGATTCTTCTGGTAATCATGCAGAACAACCCAGTCAACTCCTGGCTGGCAGATTTGATCCTCGTAATAAACCAGCGTCCCCAGGCTCAGGACGACGGTGACCATTACCGGCACCAATAGCTTGAAAGACAGTCCGCCAAAATAAATTATGCAAAAACCCGAGGTAAATACAAGCAGCGCGGTTCCCAGGTCGGGCTGCTTGACGATCAAGGCAAATGGAATTGCCAGTAAAACGCCCGCGACAATAAAGTCGAGAAGACCAATCTTGCCCTGATGCCGATGAAAATACCAGGCAAGCATCATTGGAGCCGCTATTTTCATCATTTCAGATGGCTGGATACGGCCGAACCCCAAGTCCAGCCAACGGGTTGCACCCTTGCTGGTTTCACCGACAAACTCCACAGCCACAAGCAGCACCACGCCAATGACATACACCAGCGGAGCCAAACGCATCAATTGCGGCGGCGGCAACATTGCAACAACCCACATGGCAATGAAGGCCAGTAAAAAATTACGCAACTGCTCGGCAAAACGCCAGTCGGTGCCCCCCACAGCGGAATGCATGACCGTCATTCCCAACACGGCCATAAGCACCAGAATAGCCAGCAAGGGCCAGTCAAAGGCGGTAACAGCTTTAATCAGCCATTGGAGAATGCGTTTCATCGGCTTGCCCGTTCAGTATCATCGGAGGGAGGCAGATCCTCGGGTTTAACGACTGCGTCCGGTGATTCCGCTGCCGACTCCTCGGCGCTGTTGCCATTGATTAAACCGGCCGCATCTGCCGCGGACGCGGCCATGGCCAGCAAGCCTTCTTCTTTACGGTTGGGCGATAGCCAATAATCAAAAACCTTACGGGCGACAGGCGCGGCAATGGTCGACCCCCAACCACCGTTTTCGACAATAAGCGCTACCGCGATACGAGGATTCTCGGCAGGCGCATACCCCATAAACAGCGAATGATCGCGCAAGCGCTCGTCAATGGCGCCCGCATTATATTTTGCTCCACGCAGGCTATACACCTGTGCTGTTCCCGTTTTGCCCGCAGCCTGGTACCCGGCGCCCGAAAACGCGCGCCGGGCTGTCCCCTGACGAATCACATCGGCCATGGCATTTTGAATTACCTTAAGGTTTTCCGGCTTGAGATCAATCGTGTAGGAAGGGTGGGTGACTGTTGGCGTGGCCTGTCCGGTATGGGGGTTTTTAACCAGACTAACCAGATGGGGCTTCATGTAAGCACCATCGTTGGCAAGTACGGCCGTAGCCTGGGCCAGTTGCAACAACGTAAAGGCGTTGTACCCCTGCCCGACGGTCACCGACACAGTTTCTCCGGCGTACCAGCGTTGCTGCTCGGGCTTCTTGTATGCCTTGCGTTTCCATTCGGTAGAAGGAAGCACGCCGCGTTTCTCGCCGTCCAGATCGATCCCTGTCTGCTGCCCGAAACCAAACTTCTTGCTGAAATCATGCAAGGCATTCACACCGATTTCGGGCCCCAACGAGAAAAAATAAGTGTCCGACGACACGACGATTGCACGATGCATATCAGTCGGACCATACACAGCACCGCCGGCGTTTCGAAAACGCTGACCACCAAACTCAAAATAGCCGGGGTCGTTAACACGCTGAGTCGCCGTACGCTTCCCAAGTTCCAGGGCAGCAAGTCCCACAAACGGTTTATATGTCGAACCAATGGGGTAAGTGCTATATAACGGACGATTAATCAACGGATGATCGGGCGACTCATTCAGTTCGCGCCAGCTTTCAACGTCGATACCATCAATAAATAAATTAGGGTCGAACGAGGGGGCCGACACAAAAGCCAAAACGTCGCCTGTGGCGGGCTCGATCGCCACCAATGCCCCTCGCTTACCCTCGAACTCTTTTTCAGCCACTTTTTGCAGCTCTATGTCCAGGGACAAAATCAGGTCGGCTCCTGGAACCGGATCGGTACGCTGCAAGGTTCGCACCGGTCGCCCGGTGGCAGTTACTTCGACTTCCTCGATACCCGTGCGCCCGTGCAAGGAATCTTCCCAGGTTTTTTCGATACCTTTTTTACCTATTATCTGGGTGCCCCGGTAATTGCCAGAGCGTCCGGCTTCTTCGAGCATTTCCAGATCGGCCTCGGAAATACTGCCAACATACCCAAGCACATGAGCAGCGGCCTTTCCCTGGGGATATTCGCGCACCCACCTCGCGCTAAGCTCGACACCAGGAAACTTGAACGCGTGCGCGGCAAACCATGATGCCTCGGTTTCGTTCAAGCTATTACGCAACAAGACACGAGAATAACGCCCTGTTTGATTCAGGTTTTGCCTGAAACGCCTTAAATTATATGGGCTTAAATACACAAACTCGCTCAGTGACTCCAGCATATCGCCCACGGGCTGCTCGAGATTGGCGGGCACCACCTCAAGGGTATAGTCGCGATAATTACGTGCCAGCACCACACCATTTCGATCAACGATTTCCCCACGGCGAGGGGGTATGGGTACGACGGCTATCCGATTCTGATCAGCACGCGCAGCCAGGCCCTCGTAGCGCTCAACCTGCAAATACCACATACGAGCTACAAGCAGAACGAAGCAAAGCAAGGCAAAAAGACCTGCGATCCAAAGACGCAAAAGCACTCTTCGCTTTTGAAGGAGGGAGGTTTTCTTAAACTCGAACATAAGGACGTTTCTACCCGGGCGCTAGGCTGCGCCCGAGTCGATTTCGTCTCGGCGGCGTTGTGGCAAATGCAGCAATATGTCGGCAAGAGGCCAAAGCGCCACTGTAAACAAGGCCGACCAGAGCCATGACCACCCCATCCACTCGCCAGCAAGCCAGGAGTTGATTAGCCGCGAAGCCGCTTCGGCAAAAATGAATACGGGCAGCATGTGTATGGCCTGGACTACCGCGTTAAATCGTTGTAAGCGGCGCGTCAGCGTAATGGCTCCATAAGCAACGATGGAGTAGATCAAAGCTTCTTCGCCCAGCAGTCCGGTGTTATGCACGTCCATGAGCAAACCAAACAAAAATGCCGTAAGCATAGTGACGCGGCGCGGCTCGTTCACGCACCAGAATGCAATGACCAGCAACAACAAGTCAGGGGCTGGCTGCCACAGCCGCCAGGGCAGAAGCGAAATCAACCACACCAGCAGCAGCGTGCTCCAAATAAACAGAAGGCTTGATGGCCGTCGAAAGGGAGCCGAGTCGATGGGTTCCAGCGAACATAACGATGAAGATCTGGCAGCGGCGGCAGACATATTACTTGTTGGCTTTCGGGTCACTGTCCGAGGCCTCCGAATTAAACGCCTGATTCGTCACGTCGACGCGTAGCACTAGAAAATGGCGATAGCGTTCCGGGTGTGAAAGAGGCGTCGCAATAGCCACCGCGAAACCACTGGCGGCATCGTGCTCGACCTCTTGCACTTTAGCTACCGACAGGCCGGCGGGAAACAGGCCCCCGATACCGCTGGTGATCAGGGTGTCGCCCGATTCGATATCGGCGCTGGCTGTCAAATACCGCACTTCAACATTACCGGAAACGCTGCCGCCGAAAGCGATCAGGCGCAGGCCATTGCGCAATACTTGCACCGGCACAGAAACCTTCTCGTCGGTAATCAAAGCGGCCTCGGACGTGAACGGGGTCACCCGCACAATCTGCCCGACAACCCCGCCGTCATCAATTACCGGCATTCCGGGCGAAATGCCACTGGAACTGCCTTTATTGAAAACCAGGTGATGGGTAAACGCATTAGGAGGCTCGTACAACACCTCGACGGCTACCGAGGGTTGCGTAACCATATCGGCGACGTTCAGCAAACGACGCAGTTGCTGATTTTCGGCCGACAATTGCGCGGCATGAGTTGCAATTTGAGCCAGTTCGATACGCTGGCGCTGCAAGGCTTCTTTCTCGGTGCGCGCGTGCGAGGCCGCATCAAACCAGCTATCGACGCTGGATACGGCATCGCGCGGCATCATGACCAAGCGTTGAAAGGGATACAGAATTACTGAAATAGCTTGCCGCGCGGGCTCAAAAACGCTCCAGCGCGCATCGACGACAAGCAGCGACAAGGCGAGCACAACGAGAACAAACAAGCGGAATTCCGCGGTCGGTCCACGCTTGAATAGCCTGATCGTCCCATTTTCTTGCATGTCTTAGTCGCACTAGCGGCTTAAACCGCCCCACTTACGCTTATTCCGTTTCCAAATCGCCGCGAACTGTGTCGGCTTTGTTTGCGTACAAATTACTGCCTGCGCCCCGCCTTCGTGCTGACAATTGATTTGGAAATGAAATTACATATCGGGACGGCCCAATAAAACCAGATTAATCGTAGATAAATACCGTTCCCAGACGCTCGAGGTGCTCGAGCGCTTCGCCGCATCCGCGCACAACGCATGTCAGCGGATCTTCAGCAACGACCACCGGCAAACCGGTTTCTTCTTGCAGCAAACGGTCCAGATCGCGCAATAACGCCCCGCCACCAGTTAATGCGATGCCTTTATCGGTAATATCGGCGCCAAGCTCGGGCGGAGTTTGTTCGAGCGCAGTTTTAACCGCCGAAACAATCTGGTTTAAAGGATCGGTAAGGGATTCCAGAATCTCGTTGGACGAAACCGTGAAACTGCGCGGAACGCCTTCTGACAGATTGCGGCCTTTAACTTCGATTTCGCGCACCTCGGCCCCTGGAAAGGCGGAGCCGATTTGTTTTTTGATAAGTTCGGCAGTGGGCTCGCCAATTAGCATGCCGTAATTGCGACGGATGTAATTGATAATGGACTCGTCGAACTTGTCGCCGCCAACACGCACCGAGCCTTTATAGACCATGCCGCCAAGTGAAATCACCGCCACTTCAGTCGTGCCGCCGCCGATATCCACCACCATCGAGCCGCTGGCGTCCGACACTGCCAGCCCGGCTCCGATGGCCGCCGCCATAGGCTCTTCGATAAGGTAGACCTGGCTTGCCCCGGCGCCCAGCGCCGATTCGCGAATAGCGCGACGCTCTACTTGAGTAGAGCCGCAGGGCACGCACACAATAATTCGGGGGCTGGGCGCAAACATACTGCGCGGATGCACCATCCGGATAAATTGCTTGAGCATTTGCTCGGTGACCGTGAAATCGGCAATTACGCCGTCTTTCATGGGGCGTATGGCTTCGATATTGCCCGGAACCCGCCCCAGCATCTGCTTAGCTTCGCGCCCGACCGCCTGAATGATTTTTTTACCATTAGGGCTGCCATCGTGGCGTATTGCAACCACGGACGGCTCATCAAGCACAATACCTTTGCCACGAACGTAAATGAGCGTATTGGCAGTACCTAGGTCGATCGCCATATCGCTGGAGAAATAACTGCGGAGAAATCCGAACATGCGTGCTCAGTGAAATCGAAAATTGATGAAATTCGTCAATTAAAGGCTTATTTTCGGGTAAAAATCGAGCTCGAGAATTTAATTAACGGGTCAAACCACTAATGATAACTTATAATTGGGCCAACTCATGAGCCTTTTACAGGCTCGTTAACTTTTGTAACGGTCTATGTGTAGCGCGTGGCTGCTAATATTAGCAAGTGTAAACCCCCATCCAGCTCCAGACCCTTCTTTTCGATTCAAGACACCCATGGCTATAACTGATCAAGACGTGACTCGCATCGCGCGGCTGGCACGTATTGCACTGTCACCAACCGACAGTGTCCGCGCCCAAAACGAACTCAACGGCATTTTGGGACTCATCGAGAAACTGCAGGCTATTGACACCTCGGGAATCGAGCCCATGGCTCACCCGCTGTCGGCACATCAGGACATCGCCTTGCGTCTGCGCCCCGACGCAGCCGCCGCCACCCACACAGACGAGCAGCGCAAGGCCCTTATGGCAAACTCCCCCGCCGAGGCGAACGGATTGTTTTTAGTGCCCACTGTCATCGAGTAACACCATGTCAACCACTCCCCTACATACCCAATTTGACAGCATTGAGGCATTGCGAACCGCTTTGCAGAACCGCAAGGTAAGCGCCGCCGAACTGGCCGACAGCGCCCTGACTGCCGCGCAAGCCCGGTCGGATCTGAATGCGTTCTTGCATATCGAACCCGATCTGACCCGTGCTCAGGCCCAGGCAGCCGACATTTTATTGGCAAAAAACCAGGGTCTGAGCCTGACAGGCATTCCCATCGCGCACAAAGACGTATTCGTAACGCAAGGGTGGCGCACCACAGCAGCCAGCAAAATGCTGGAGCACTACACCAGTCCCTTCGACGCCACCGTTGTAAGCCGCCTACAACAAGCTGGCGCCGTATCGCTGGGCAAACTCAATTGCGACGAATTTGCCATGGGTTCGGGCAACGAGAACTCGGCCTTTGGCCCGGTCAAGAATCCCTGGGACCACACAGCAGTACCAGGAGGCTCTTCAGGAGGCTCAGCCGCCGCTGTAGCCGCTGGCCTGGTCATCGCAGCCACGGGCACCGACACAGGCGGCTCGGTGCGCCAACCCGCCGCGCTATGCGGTGTCAGCGGTATTAAGCCCACCTATGGCACGGTTTCGCGCTTTGGCATGGTAGCCTTTGGCTCCAGCCTGGATCAGGCCGGCCCACTGGCCCGCCATGCCAAAGATTTGCTCGAGCTGCTCGACGTCATGAGCGGCTTTGATGAGCGCGACTCAACCAGCCTCGAGTACTGCGATGGCGTTGCCAACGCCCCGGGCCGCATTCGTGCCGATTTCGATACCGCCGTACAGAAACATAATGCCAACGGCGGCCAACCGCTAAAAGGCCTGCGTATTGGCGTTCCGGTCGAATTTTTTAACGCAGGCCTGGCAAGCGATGTTGCGCAAGCTGTCGAAGCCGCGTTGCAAACTTACGAGTCTCTTGGCGCGCAGCGCGTCAGCATTTCGCTGCCGCGCACCGAAATGTCGATTCCCGCGTATTACGTAATCGCACCAGCCGAAGCGTCCAGCAACCTGTCGCGCTACGACGGGGTCAGGTATGGCTATCGCACCCAGAACTATACCGACCTAAGCGATATGACAAGCCGCTCGCGTGCAGAAGCCTTCGGCCCGGAGGTATTGCGCCGTATTATGGTCGGCACCTATGTGTTGTGCCATGGCTACTACGACGCTTACTACTTGCAGGCACAGCGCGTGCGCCGCATGATCGCGAACGACTTCCAGCAGGCTTTTGCCCATCAATGCGATGTCATTATGGGGCCGGTCACACCCACGGTCGCCAAGCATATTGGCGATAACCGCGAGGACCCGACCGCAGACTGGCTGGCCGATATCTACACGC
>DATCVA010000306.1:0-9671 GCA_036567205.1 Eoetvoesiella sp.
TAGAACAGAATGCGCTCGGTTGTAGTGGTTTTACCGGCATCAATATGCGCGGAAATACCAATATTGCGATAGCGCGAAATGGGGGTTTTGCGGGCCATGTTTGTATCCTTAGATTACCAACGGAAATGGCTGAAAGCTTTATTGGCTTCTGCCATTTTATGCGTGTCTTCGCGTTTTTTCATCGCACCGCCGCGGCCTTCGGACGCATCGAGCAATTCGCCTGCAAGGCGCAAATCCATCGATTTTTCACCACGCTTTTTGGCTGCTTCACGCAACCAGCGCATGGCAAGAGCCAGGCGGCGCACAGGGCGCACTTCAACTGGGACTTGATAGTTTGCACCACCAACACGGCGGCTCTTGACTTCAACGAGAGGCTTGATATTGTTAATTGCGGTGTTGAACACCTCGATAGCTTCTTTGCCAGTTTTAGCTTCGATCTGGGCAAATGCGCCGTAAATAATACGCTCGGCAACAGCCTTTTTACCAGACAACATAACAACGTTCATGAATTTGGCCAGCTCTACGCTGCCAAATTTTGGATCGGGGAGAATCTCACGCTTGGGAACTTCGCGACGACGAGGCATTTTAACTTCCTTGTGACAGTTCAGTTGAACCGTGCTTTACACGGCCACGACCATTCATATTAATAATGGTCACTTACATGCTATGGGCTCATGCCCACGGCTGCACTGATACGACTAGACTAGCTAGCCAATGGAAAAACTTACGATTTTTTCGGACGTTTTGCGCCGTACTTGGAACGCGATTGCTTACGGTCTTTAACACCTTGCAAGTCGAGTGAGCCACGTACGATGTGATAACGAACACCAGGCAAGTCTTTAACACGACCACCACGTACCAGAACAACCGAGTGTTCTTGCAAGTTGTGACCTTCACCGCCGATGTACGAAATAACTTCGAAACCGTTGGTTAGACGAACCTTGGCGACTTTACGCAAAGCCGAGTTAGGTTTTTTAGGGGTGGTGGTGTACACGCGAGTGCAAACACCACGGCGCTGAGGGCAGTTTTCAAGCGCTGGGCTCTTGCTGCTCTCGCGGGAGACTTCGCGCGGCTTGCGCACGAGTTGGCTAATGGTTGGCATGACCTTTACGCATCCTTTGACGTACTTGCGTACTGATTTACGTATTGAATGAGTCGCCTGGGCTATTACTGCCGGCAAGCTAAAAACTTAGCAATACCTAACGGCAAAAACAACTTAGGCGGTTTGCGCAAAACCGCCTAACACGAATAACGTAAAAGAGCGGGTCTTGCATTGAAAACCAAAAAAGCCCCAACTGGCTGGGAATTTTTCTGATTAGCTCGCTATCGTAGCATGGGCGCGCTATAGCAGTCAACACAAAACCTATGCGTGCCTATTTTTCCACAGAGACGCCCGTAGTTTTTACGATTGCCTTCCATTTGGCCCGCTCGTTCGCCAGAAACGCCCGGGTTTCATCAACCGTCATGAGCACTGGCGGTAAATACCCTTGGGCCCCCAGCGTCTCTTTAGTCGAGTTCAGCGCCAACACCTTATTCATTGCCCCATTCAGTGTGGAGATGACTTCAGCAGGAGTACCTTTGGGCGCGACCAAAAGATTCCAGATGTCCACGCTAATATCTTTGTAACCCGATTCAATCAAACTGGGCACCGCTGAAAGCTGGGGGTAACGTATGCCGCTTGTGACAGCAAGAAACTTGAGTTTATTATTTTGGGCCTGCGCCAGTGCAGCCGTACTGGTAATGACTCCGATTTCCAGCTGGCCGCCAATTAAATCCGTAGTAAGAGGTGCATCGCCCTTGTACGGAATATGAACGATATCAAGGCCGGCTATTTTTTTAAAGTATTCAAACACCAAATGCCCTGGCGAACCCGTACCCGAGGAACCATAAGACAATGCTCCGGGCTTTGCCTTTGCCAGCGCAACCAGGTCTGCAATACTATTGACAGGCAGATCGCCCTTCACCGCAAAGACAAGAGGCAGCGCCCCCAGATTGCCCACGGGAACAAGATCATTAACCGGATCATAGGGCACTTGCAATCCAATCAGCTGGCCGATAATGGTCGGCCCTACGCCGCTAACCCCCAACGTATAGCCATCGGCAGGAGACCTTAGCGCCGACGCCACACCCATTATGCCGGCTGCACCAGGCCGATTTTCGACAACAACCGACTGGCTAAACACGTCGGCCAGTCCTTTAGCCATGACCCGGGCAACGGCATCCGTAGACCCGCCAGCGGGAAACGGCACCACAACCTTGATCACATTCTCGGGATAGCCGGCTGCCAGGACGGGCGTTTGCCCCAGCAAAACCAGAGCCGTCACCCCCGCAACATGACCTAAAAACCGACGCAAGCTTCTATTTGGTTTTAAGCGATCGATTACTTTGCTGAATTGCTGTCTCATGTCACACCCTATTCTTATTGTGAGCAGTCTCGCTCAATCCACGAGACCAGATTGTTGATATAAGCCACTGCTGGCCTGCCACACAATAATACGCCAAGATAAATCGGTCTGGTGACGCAATTACACATCGAAAATGCTAGGCAGCGTACGTTATCCCGCATCCTGGCCCGGCAGGAACCATTATGTTGCCATCGATAACCGGCAACTCAGTAAATGGGTCTTGCAATAAATGTTGATGCTCGGATAGCTCGCAGGCATAGGGCAGTGTCTTAAGCACGCTGGCGGCATGCGCACCGACGGACTGCAGTAGCGAAGGACCAAACGCAGCGCCCAGGCGGCAAACAACACCACCCGCTTCACAAATTCGAGCCGCTTCAATAAAACGTCGCAATCCACCCATTTTGGTAACTTTAAGATTGATGACATCGACGGTACGCTCTGACACAAGGCGAAATACGTCATGCACCGTTTGCGCGCTTTCGTCGGCCTCGATTGCCACAGGCAAAGTTTTCGTCAGCAATGCCAGCCCACGCCAATCAGCGGCCGGCACAGGCTGCTCGATCAGGGCAATATCAAAGCGTTCCATCTGAGCGAAGGCCCGCATCATCTGTTTGCTGTTGTACGATTGATTGGGGTCAAGCGTAAGGGTAATCGCAGGACCTACAGCGTCGCGCACGGACGCAAGACGCGCCACATCCAGATCTGTCTGGCCAGACAGTTTGAGCTTAAGCTGTTTATAACCTTGCTCCACAAGCTCGGCCGCTTTTGCCCCCATCTCGGCAGGGGGCTTCAACGCCAATATACGGGACTGCGCAATGGATGTACGCATCGATCCGCCAAGCAGCACCCCCACCGACACCCCCAGGCGCCGGGCGAGCAGGTCATGCAGGGCCATATCCACGCATGCCTTCACGGTGGAATTAAAGGCCAGTATGGCGTCCAGCTCTTCCATAATGCCCGCAATATCGTCAACCCGCCGTCCTTTCAGAACCGGTGCAATCCAGTTCAGCGATGCCAGGGCCCCGGCTTCATGTATTGAAATGGCTGGAATTGCATTCACGTAGCCAAACCCCACCGTGCCGACATCGTCGGTAAGTTCAAGCACATAGCCGGGCAGTTCCGGAATTTTCGCCCTGGCAAATTTCCAGCTTGGATCACTTAAAGGCTGGGTACACGGCCGGATAACGACATTTATGATTTCCACCAATTTCTCCTGAGTTTTAATTTTTGAACTATCTTTGCGTGATCGGCATGAAAGACCGGCCGCCAGCTACGAAAAAGCTGGCGGCCGGATCAATGTAAAACAAAAATTTAATATCGGCTTTAATCAAACCGATCTACTTAATGATATGACGGGAACCTCTCTGCCCCGCCATGCGGTAAAAAGTATTTATTTATGCTTGCCAACAAACGCAAGCACGGTCTTGTTGAAGACTTCAGGCTGTTCCCAGTTGGCGCAATGCGCTGCCTCTTCAACAATCACGACTTCAGCATGCGGCATATGCGATGCCTGCAACCTTAACAAGGCGGGCGGCGTATATAAATCAGCATCGCCCGTCATAAGCAGTGTGGGTGTCTTGATGGATTCAAGCTTGGCCCAGGTTATCTCGTTATTGAATTTGGGCATGACGCGCCCACCTGGCCGGGCCTCTGCCGCAAGCTTGTTCCAGGCGGCCTGTCCTTCTGGATCTCCAGTGCGATAGGATGGGCCGAGTTCTTTGAAATCAAGCGGCAAATCAGTAAAGAATTTGGGCCGGATATGGGCGTTGATAGCCTTATAGTCGCTGTCTTGCACGCCCATCATGGATGAAATGATCGAGATGCTTTTGACTTTCTCGGGATGAGTCAATACATAGTCAAGCGCAAAGTAGCCGCCATGCGCTATGGCAACCAGATGAACCTTATCAAGCTTTAGGTAATTAATAAGGTCGTGCAGGTCTTCGGCTGCAATTCCGGGGTTGGCTTTATCACCCAGGTCGGACTTGTAATAGCCGCGTCTTGAATAGCCGATTACCCGGCAACCCGCCTTGGCGAATACCGGTTGCTGGTAGCCCCAGCCCGCAGCACTTTGGCTTCCGGCATGCATGAAAATCACAACCTCTCCATCACCACCGGTATCCCAATACCAAAGCTTCGTACCAGGCAGTTCGGCTACGCCCTCTTTGACAGGCACTTGCTTGGGCATGGCAACGGGTGTCCAGACCGGAGCGGGTCCGTTTACTGCCGGCGTTGGCGAAGCTGCCACAGCCACGTCAGCACCGATGCCTGCCAGTACACCGCCACTGGCCAGGCCAGCGCCTGCGATTGCCGTAGTTTTAAAGAATGCGCGCCGGCTTACGCCAGCGGCCTGACTCTGTACGATTTTTTCTTTTATTGACACAAATAATCTCCAATGTTTATGAACTTTGCACACCCGGACGCTTCAGTAAAAACATACAGCGGTCCGGCTAGAACGCCTTGGCGCTTCATCCGTTTGTCAGAACGTAGATTCTTCACAGACGGCATCGCACCGTCTTACACGAGTCCTGGGTAGCCGGAACCCGCTATAACAACCTCTTCTTCAACGACAAACGTTTTTTGCCGTCCAATGAATGTTGCCCCATGCGCCAGCCAGCGCTTGCCCTCGGGCGATGAAAAAGCCTCGTCCGTCGCTTCCTGGCTGTCAAACCACGTTTCGGCAATACCGTCGACCTGCCCTAATTCCCACTGCACCGGCACATCGAGCCGCTGCGGTTCGCTCATGATGTGCGACAAGACATAACGCCTAAGGCCAGGTACATCGTGGGAAATTGGCAAATGATCATTCCAATGTTTCAGAAACTCCTCCTTGGACATACCCTCTTTGCGTGTCAAGAGCGAAATGCGTTTCACCATTTTTTGTTTCCTGGAATTCATTCTTACCCCATGCAATAGTGGATAGTGATATACAGACATAACAAGCTCTGCCCTCTTCGATTGACCTCAATCAAGAATCAACAGCATCATGTCTGTAACGAGAGCAGGGCGCTCTGTATTTTCGATTTCAAACTTGTTCTCGAAGGTAAATAGCGTCCCCGTCTTGGCGGGTTCGGCTTTTAATAGCGTTTGATGCAAGCGCACCCTTGAGCCAACAGGTACCGGAGCAGTAAACCTCAAACGATTAAGACCGTAATTAAGACCTTTGCCCCGCGTTTTTATCTTGAAAATCTCTTTAGCAAGCAGAGGAATCAACGATAAGATGAAAAAGCCATGAGCGATTGTTTTGCCATCAGGCATTTCGTCATTGGCGCGGTCAGCGTCGATATGGACCCAATGGTTGTCGCCGGTCAGGTCAGCAAAACTGGAAATATGCTCTTGCGTTACCTGGAACCAATCGCTGGTTCCCAATGCGTCTCCGGCATGCAAGGCCAGTTCTTGAGGCGTTTCAACTACAAGCATCTTTATTCCACCAAAAGAAGTTAAGGCAGCTCTGAACAAGTCGATCATCCGAGTCCGCAAAGGCATGCGGCGCAAGAACTTGTTCAGAGCTTCCTTAAAACGCCCCGCGGTGGTTTCTAAAGATCACCGCGGGCGCATATATAAAGCGAAACAACGATTAGTTAGCGATGGTGACGCCAGTTGTCTTTACAATCGTTTCCCATTTTTTTCGCTCGGCCGCGACAAAAGCCTTGGTTTCGTCGGTGCTCATGAGCACTGAAGGCAAGTACCCCTGAAGACGCAGCGTTTCTTTGGTCGCATCCTGGGTCAGGACCTTGTTCATCGCCGCATTCAATGTAGAGACAATTTGTGGATCGGTACCTGTTGGGGTAATCACAAGGTTCCAGATCTCGACATTAAAATCTTTGTATCCGGACTCGATCAGGCTGGGAACAGCGGGAAGCTGCGGATAACGTTCTCCGCTGGTTACAGCCAGGAACTTCAGCCTTTTGTTTTCCGCCTGCGTGAGCGCTGCCGGCCCCGTCAGAATACCGATTTCCAACTGCCCTCCGATCAGGTCCGTACTAAGAGGAGCGTCGCCTTTATACGGAATATGAACAATGTCGACGCCGGCAATTTTTTTAAAGTATTCAAAAACCAGATGCCCAGGCGTGCCGGCGCCCGAGGTGCCATACGAGAGAGCACCAGGCTTGGACTTGGCCAGAGCGACAAGTTCTGCAATGTTATTGACGGGCAGATCGCCCTTTACCGCAATAACGAGAGGCAAAGACCCGATATTGCCAATTGGCACGATATCGTTAGCGGGATCGTACGTAACTTGCATACCAATGAGCTTGCCGATAATCGTGGCGCCCACCGGACCAATACCCAAGGTATAGCCATCGGGATTTGATCTTAGTGCCGACGCAACCCCCAGCGTGCCTGCCGCGCCAGCCTTGTTTTCAACGACGAATGGCTGACCCAGCACTTCAGACAGCCCTTTGGTCATAATGCGGGAAGCGGTATCGGTAGCGCCACCGGCGGGAAATGGCACGACGACTTTGATGGGCTTATTAGGATAATCCGCGGCCATAACGGGGCCCTGTCCCAGAAACGACAGGGCTAGTACCCCTGCGACGCTCGCCAACCATAGGCGCTTGCTTTTGTTCATTTTCATACAACCTGCCACTTTATTGAATTGTTGTCTCATAAGACACCCTAATGTAGAAGACCTCGCTTCACGCGGATCCGGATTCCTTGACGCGATGGGGCAAGGGGCACAGACGCCAAACTTGAAAAGTCAAACCAAGCAGACAGCACACTAGTTCCCTGAAAACCCATACGTCACTGCGATATCAATGCTATGGGATAAAATTTTTAATGTCAATAGGTCGTGTTATTAACCTATATAGGCTAAACTTATGTACTATATAGTACAATCGCCGGGCTGGTGGTTGACGGCACAATACCAACAATACGGTCTTGTGCGTTAAGTATTCTGGAGAGATAGATGAACAACAAAAGTGGCCCCCTTTCCCATTTGCGGATTTTGGATTTAAGCCGGATTATGGCGGCCCCTTGGGCAACGCAACTGCTGGCTGACATGGGCGCAACTGTCATCAAGGTGGAACGTCCCAAAGTGGGGGACGACACCCGTGCCTGGGGGCCTCCATTCCTGAAAGACGCCGACGGCAACAACACTAAAGAAGCAGGCTACTATCTGGCCGTTAATCGCGGCAAGGAATCCGTTACCGTTGCACTGGATACTCCCGAGGGTCAGCAGATCATCAAAGATCTTGCTGTCACCTGCGACATTGTGCTCGAAAACTTCAAGACGGGCGCCCTGGCCAAGTATGGCCTGGATTATGAAAGCCTTAAGAAGATCAATCCTCGTCTGATTTATTGCTCTGTCACAGGATTTGGCCAAACTGGCCCCCGTAAAGGCCAGGCGGCCTACGACTTTCTGATTCAGGCCATGGGCGGGCTAATGAGCATTACCGGCGAACGCGACGATAAGCCCGGTGGCGGGCCGCAAAAAGTAGGCATTCCCATTGTCGATCTGATGACTGGCATGTACACCGCCGTCGGCGTGCTGGCCGCCGTTGCGCGCCGGGATCAAACCGGCGAAGGCGAATACATCGATATTGGCATGCTGGACGTGCAGACAGCCCTATTATCGAATCAGGCAATGAACCATTTACTGTCCGGCAATACTCCTAAACGTGGCGGGAACGCGCACCCGAATATTCAGCCTCAGGACGTTTACTCGTGTGAAGACGGGGACGTCATCCTGGCGGTAGGAAATGATGGCCAGTTCGTCAAGCTGTGCGACGTGCTGGAGCGGCCCGAGCTGGCCCAGGACGACCGGTTCAACGTTAACGCCCAACGCGCCCGTAACGTTGCTGAACTGACAGAGACCCTGCGCGGTGAGTTCGCAAAAAGAAAACGCAGCGACCTTATTGCAAAACTGGATGCGGCGGGAGTTCCATGCGGCCCGATCAACAGCATTGCCGAGGTCTTCCAGGAGCCGCAGGTACTGCATCGGGAAATGCTGCTAAAGATGCCTCACCCGCTGGGGGTCGACGTGCCGCAGGTCGCATGTCCTTTGAAGTTTACGAAAAATCCCATCGAATACACTTCTGCCCCACCGTTGCTGGGTCAACAATCGGATGCGATACTGCAAGGACTGGGGTATACGCAAGAGCGTATTGACGCGCTGAAATCCGCTGGTGTCGTGTAATAAATCAGGAAAAAAATGAGCGATATTCTTTTAGAAAAAAACGGCAAGATTGCCGTAGTGACGCTGGACTCTCCTCCGGTTAACGTGCTGACTTTGGCCCGTTACGAAGCTATCACCGAAATATTTACGTCTATCAACAGCATGGAAGACATCAATGTTGTTGTCTTTACAGCCAAAGGCACCAAAGCATTTTGCGCCGGCCTAGAGCTGCGTGAATTCCTCGCCGCAACGCCCGAAGAGGATCCAGGCCGGGCCAAGATAGTTCGCGCCACCTTCAAGGCCATCCGGCATTGCGCCGTACCGGTAATCGCAGCCGTCAATGGTCCCGCGCTTGGAGCCGGTTGCGTTTTGGCGGGTGCCAGCGACATTCGTGTCGCGTCCGAAAAAGCCACTTTTTCGATGCCTGAAATCAATGTCGGTCGATGCGGCGGCGGTGCACACACCGGGCGTATCGTTCCTCAAGGTTCGCTAAGGCTCATGGCCTTTACCGGCGAACAAATCAGTGCCTGGGAAGCTCACCGCATCGGGTTTGTAGAGCGCGTGGTCACACCACGCTTGCTGATGCCGACGGCCATGGATATTGCCCAGGTAATTGCCGCAAAAAGCCGCATTGGCCTGACCACCATGAAAGAAGCGCTGAACCGTGTCGAAGACATGCCTGTCGATGAAGGCTACGAGCTTGAACAACAGTACAGCACCAAACTGATGTACACAGAAGATGCGCGCGAAGCAACACGCGCGGTAGTGGAAAAACGCCCTCCTGTTTTCAAGGGGCGTTGATCACAATTGATTTGATAATGGAATAAAATCAGCGCGGGGCAAAAAGCAGCCCAAACTGTCTGATTGCTCTGGCTGAAATGCCAAAACTCTTTGCCAATGTCAGAAAGAAAGATGACCATTAATCACAATAAATCTATTTCATCGATCGACTTTAGCCGTAGCGCTGCGGCCCGTTATGTTCAATTGGCCAGCTTGTTCCGTCGCCGCGTCGAATCAGGCCAGTGGCCTGTAGGCGAACAAATCCCGACGGTAGATGATCTATCTGAAGAATGCAATGTTGCGCGAGCAACGGTCAGGCAAGCTTTAAACCTGCTGGAAGCCGAAAATTTGATTGCGCGTTATCGCGCCAA
>DATCVA010000307.1:0-18333 GCA_036567205.1 Eoetvoesiella sp.
ATTCCTTCAATTACCGAGACAATATCCGCGATTTTGCTGGAGCTGCCGTGGATGCCATGCATCGTGGTTACGACTTCGCTGACTACGACTCCGCCGCGCTGCGCTATTTGCATACTGTCATCCGCCAGTTTGTTGGCCAAGTGGGCGTTGTCCGCATTTTGCTTGACTGTGGCGGTTAGCTCTTCCATGGCGGCTGCCGTTTGCTGTAGAGAAGCGGCTTGGTCTTCGGTGCGCGCTGAAAGATGTGTATTGTTGGCATTCAGCACTTGGGCCGTGTGCCCCGTTGCCGTCACGCCCGACTGCACATCGGAGCTGATACTGATCAAACTCTTGCGCATGATGTCCAGATAAAAATTAAGTTTGTTGATATCGGGATCTGAATCGGAGTCCAGCGCCATTGTTAAGTTGCCTGCGGCAATCTGGCGAGCGATCCGGGCCGCATCTTCAAGCGAGTTGTGGGCGCGCTGGGCGGTGATCCATCCATACCAAAGGGTAGCGGCGGCGGCCAGGCCTACGCCGGGCCAGAAAATCCATTGCGACTGGGCGGGGACGCCGCCGGTGGTAGCAAAATAACTGGAAGCGCCGATAGCTCCAATTGCCAACACCATCATTCGGAAAATGCGCGAGCGCAATGTGTTTCTGAACGGCAGGGCGGCGACATCGATAAGACGGCGCCAACCGCGCCGTACCCGCTGCCCTTGCTTGATGGCGTATCCGCCAGCATTGCCCGCGTTGATGTCGTCGTAAAAAGCCTGGGCGCCACGTATTTGTTCGTCGGACGCCTGAACACGTACCGATGCGTAACTGTTGACCTCGCCGTCTTCGATAATAGGATAGGCATTGGCCAGCACCCAGTAGTAGCCGCCATCTTTACGTCGGTTCTTGACTACTCCGAGCCAGGGTTTATTTGCCTGAAGCGTTTCCCAAAGGTCGGCGAATGCTTCAGGGGGCATGTCGGGGTGCCGGATAATATTATGGGCTTTCCCGATGAGCTCTTCGCGCTGAAAACCGCTGATTTCGACAAAAGCAGGATTGGCGTAGGTGAGTCGCCCCTTTTTGTCGGTGATCGAAACCAGATACTGGTCATCACGTACTTTGGTTTCTACGTTTGTGATGGGGAAATTCTTACGCATAAAAGCCCAACGTCCTGTCAAATGTGAAGTCCACAAAGGCGTCATCGTGTCGATGCCGTGGAGTCAAGAAGTAAATGAAAGAGTGTGACACCATATTAATAGGCGTGTTTGAACGATAAATTGACATTAATCATGTCTATTTGAATTTAGGGCTGTATATAACGGTATATCCCGCTATATAGGCGTTTGATGAATGCCTTTTATTCCATTTTTAAATCAATCGCCATTCGTTCCCAGGTCGAGCCTGAACGCGAAGGCATAGCGCAGACATTACTTTTGTACGGTAAGCCAAGCCAATACCGCGCATGGTTGATTTAAACGGACTTACATATAAAAAAACTGGCGCACCGTAAGCAGTGCGCCAGTTTTTGTCGGCGAAAGACTAGACTAATACAAGACCTTGGGCAGCCAAAGGCCGATCATCGGGAATACATACAGCAGCACTAATGCCAGTATCTGTATGCCCATGAAGGGCAGCATGCCCAAGAAAATCTGGTTAAGGGTTACGTGCGGCGGCGCCACGCCTTTCAGGTAGAACGCCGACATGGCTACCGGCGGCGACAGGAATGCCGTTTGAAGGTTCATGGCAACGAGGATGCCGAAAAACAGCGGGTCGACGTTGTAGTGCGACAGCAGAGGCAGAAAGATGGGCATGAAGATAACAATGATCTCCGTCCATTCCAGCGGCCAGCCCAGTAGAAAAATAACAACCTGCGCCAGAATCATGAACTGCAAGGGCGTCAGGTCCATGCCGATGACCCAGTTATTGATGATTTCCTGTCCGCCAAGCAGGGCAAATGCCGCCGAGAATATGCTGGACCCCACGAACAGCCAGCACACCATGGCGCTGGTCTTGGCGGCAAGGTAAACGGACTCTTTAAGCATATCCATGTTCAGGCGGCGATAGGCCAGCGCCAGCAATATGCCGCCGAATGCGCCCATGGCGGCGGCCTCAGACGGCGTGGCAAACCCGAACACAATACTGCCCAGCACCGCCAGTATCATGATGGCCAGCGGAAAGAACGAGCTGAGCAGCATCTTGAAAATTTCCAGCCGCGCAAACGTGAAGTACGCATAGAAAATAATGAGTGCGACCAGGAAAACGGCAAAGACGATCCAGAAATACAAGGGTGCGGGGGGACGGGGCGTTTCGTCTGCCTGGGGGGCCTGCTCGGCCTGCGCTTCGGGTTGGACCGGCTCTGCGCCAGGCGGCTCGGCTAATCCCCCTTCGACAGGCGGTTCGTTCAGCCCGCCCTCGATCGGAGGTTCCTGCAAGCCGCCGCTGAACTGAGTGCTGCCAGAGTCGAACGAGCCAAAGCCCATTTCCTGGAGGCCGGATGGAAGGGCCGCAACGGGCGTCGTGACGGCTTTATAGCTAAGCCCCATTGCAGCTACGAATACCATTGCGGGCAATAGGGTGATAAGTAACTGATAGAAGACGGTGCGCGTTGGTATATGCGCATTTCGCTTGCCCTTAAGGGCGGTAATCAAGCCAGGTAGTGCACGGTTGCCGATGGTGTCTTTGATGCTTTGAGCAAATTCCGGCAGGGTGACGCGGCGTTCTTCTTCGGATAAAGGCGGTGCCCATTTAGGCTTGATTTTGGCCATGATTATGACGTAAATCACATACAGCCCGGCCAGCATAATGCCGGGGAAAAAAGCGGCAGCATAGAGTTTTACGACCGAAACACCGGCTACCGCACCGTACACGATCAATAGGACGGATGGCGGAATCATGATGCCAAGGCAGCCGCCGGCGGTAATAGAGCCGGCGGAAAGCTTGATGTCGTAGCCTGCCTTCAGCATGGCAGGCAGCGCCAGCAGCCCCATTAGCGTCACCACAGCGCCCACAATGCCGGTAGCTGTTGCAAATACGGCGCAGGTAATAATGGTGGCTACAGCCAATGAGCCTGGAACTCGCGCCATGACGAGATGCAGGCTTTTAAAGAGCTTTTCGATCAGGTTGGCCCGTTCAACCAAATACCCCATAAATATGAAGAGCGGAACGGCAATGAGCACATCGTTGGTCATGACCGCGTAGGTGCGCAGCACCATCAGGTCAAGAGTTTGCTCGATGGCCAGTTGCATACCCATATTGCGATAGGCCAGCCAGGCAAACATTACCCCCATTCCCATTAAGGTAAATGCCGTTGGAAAACCCAGCATAATAGCGACAACGATAAGTGCAAGCATGAGCAAGCCGAGGTGACCATTGGTCATGTCGGCTGGCCCGGGCATCAGAACGAACAACGCTACAACAATCGCAAATAAAATCGAAAGTCCAAACCAGACTTCTTTCCTCATGTTTGGCTCCCATTCTTGTTTGTAATCAGGACATCGAGTTTTTCGATGTCTTCTGTCTTGACGTGCACCATGTCTTTGAGCTTGTCTACGTCAACTTCCTCAACGTCGCGTTCGCGCGGCGGCCATGCGCCATTTTTAAGGCACTGTACGCAGTACACGACCTCGACAATGCCTTGCGCCAGCAAGGCAAATCCGGCAATGGGAATAATGGCCTTGAACGGATAAATGGGAGGACCATCGGCGGTAATGGTGGAGTGTTCGTTAATAACCCAGGACTCGGAGGCATAGTTGTAGCCCGCCCAGACCAGCGCAATGACGCCTGGGAAAAAGAAAACTATATAGAGAGTAAGGTCTAGCCCTGCCTGGAGCCGTGGCGGGAAGAAGCCGTAAAGCACATCGCCGCGCACGTGGCCATTTTTGCCCAGGGTATACGCGCCCGCCATCATGAATAAAGCGCCGTAGAGCATATTCATGGCGTCGAATGCCCACGCATGGGGTTGGTGAAACGCGTAACGCGAGAACACCTCGTAAGTTACGAAAAAGGTCAGTATCAGGACGCACCAGCCAAACAGCTGTCCGACCCAGGTATTCACCTTGTCAATAGTACGCAATAGATTTTGCATGGTTTTGAGCCTTGCGAGAAGATGCGGATGAAGCAGGCACCAGCGCGGGATCTACCGCACCGGTGCTGTAGCAGCAAAAAAAAGACACCTTTTATTAAATGGAAACGCGTGTAAACGCTGTTTTTATTGGCTTAGCTTTTTTTGGCTGCTGGTCTGGCAAAGTAATGGTTATAGGCCATGCGGCGATTGTTATTGGTGTCCATGTCCCAGGCAACGGCACGTGCGGCGAATGCTTTTTGCGAAGCCTCGATTTCCTTGAATAGTTCGTTGGTCTCGGCTTTTTTGGCCACCACGTCGTCCCAGGTTGTAAGCTGTTTTTGCAAGATGGCGTCAGGTGTTTTGTAGAATTTGACGTTATCTTCTTTTTGCAGCTTGATGTAGTCTTGTGAGTAACGATCGATGGCTTTCCAGGACATGTCGGCTGAAGCAGCCTCGACGGCATTGGCGATAATGGCCTTCATCTTGTCTGGAAGAGCGTTGTACTTGTCTTTGTTAAAGGTGATTTCGAACGTTTCGGACGACTGGTGGAAGCTTTGCAGCATGCAAACTTTGGAAACGTCGGGGAAGCCGAGCAGGCGGTCGGAGGTGGCGTTGTTGAACTCGGCGCCGTCGAGCAACCCGCGGTCAAGGGCCGGAACGATTTCACCGCCTGGCAGTGCGTTAACCGCCGCGCCCATGGCCGTGAACAGGTCGATGGCCAGGCCGTTGGTGCGGAATTTAAGTCCTTGCAGGTCTTCGGCTTTGGTGACAGGTTTTTTAAACCAGCCTAAAGGCTGCGTTGGCATCGGGCCGCTAAGGAACGAGACCACATTGCCGCCGATCGCATCGTACAGCTTGACAAGAAGCTCTTTGCCGCCGCCGTACTTATGCCAGGACAGAATCATGTTGGCATCCATGCCAAATGCCGGGCCCGACGAATAGAGCGCCAATGCGTTTTGTTTACCGTAGCTGTATCCCAGAACACCGTGTCCGCCATCAAGCGTGCCTTTAGAGACGGCGTCAAGCAGGGCGAAAGCAGGCACAACCGCACCCGCCGGCAAGACTTCGATCTTGAGCTCGCCGCCGGTCATGTCATTGATTTTTTTTGCGAAGTCCAGAGCGTATTCGTGGAAGATATCGACTGTAGGCCAGGTGCTTTGGAAGCGAAAGTTAGTTGGAGATTGAGCGCTGACAATGGCAGGAAAACCCATGCCGACCGCGGCGGCAGCGCCTGCCGCGGCACCTCCCAAAAATTTACGGCGAGATGACGCCGTTGGTTCAACGGTTGTAACGTTTGAGTTTGCTACAGTTGTTTTAGTGGTGCTATCAGCCATTGTTGTCTCCTGTGTGGCGTTCGAAACTTTATGTTCAGTTGCTACATACATGGTACAAACTGCGACTTCAGGTACGAGTTATATGCGGTCCACTATGTAGAGTCAAGAATATTCAACTAGGTGTAAGTTCCTATGTTTGTTTGGTTTAGGTATGCATGGGGCCAGGTCGGCGACGCTATCCGCCGGTATATATTTAGCCTCTACGGGGGTTGGGCGTGCTGAAGCCATGATCAGGTATTAGCAAACTCAAGGGCGTATGAAGATTCACTCCCGTAGCATCACTTTAATTATTCTCACTGGTTTTTATTCTTCAATTTGATTATTATTGAATTATGGAAATAAAGACCGTCATCATTGCGCTTTCGGCGCTTGTCCAAGAGTCTCGTCTTACTCCGCCATCTGGCAAGAAATCAAATACATCGGCGATACCTCGATTGTTAACATATAACCCGAGGCATCTTATAAACGTATGAATAAACTTTCCGACTTACCGAATATCAATTCGCTGCGCCTGGATGTACCTACTTCAGAAAAGCTTGCTCCCGCGAAGGTGTCGACGCATCCGCCACGCATCCTTTTACTTTACGGATCATTGCGCGAGACATCATATAGTCGGCTTCTGATTCTAGAGGCCGAGCGGCTGTTGAAGCATTTTGGCGCGGAAACACGTGTGTTTGATCCGCACGGCTTGCCCATGGTCGATAGCGTGTCTGCCGATCATCCGAAAGTTCAGCAACTGCGTCAGCTGTCTGAATGGTCGGAAGGGCAGGTTTGGTGCAGCCCCGAGCGGCACGGCACATTGACAGGAGTTTTCAAGTCGCAAATCGACTGGTTGCCCCTGGAAGTCGGCAGCCTTCGCCCGACACAAGGAAGAACCCTTGCCGTTATGCAGGTGTCTGGCGGATCCCAGTCGTTCAATGCGGTCAACTCGTTGCGTGTGCTTGGTCGCTGGATGCGAATGGTGACTATTCCAAATCAGTCGTCGGTTGCAAAGGCGTATCAAGAGTTCGATGAGAACGGCCGAATGAAGCCGTCCGCGTATTACGAGCGGCTTGTCGACGTAATGGAAGAGCTCTATAAATTCACCTTGATAATTCGCGATCGTTCGGACTATTTAACCAGTCGCTATAGCGAACGCAAGCAAGGGGAACCGGGGATTGAAACTGCACTGGCAGAGGCGGCCATGAAGCACGAGGCGCAACTCGACAGAACCGGCCAGACTATATAGATTAACCCTGCTTTATTACTTTACTATGCAGCTTAGGGGGCCTTTCTTATTGCAGGGTCGCTCTGCACCATTCAAAGGCCGACTCGGGCCGGGCCGCGGAAAATAGCTCTTTGGCCTGGCAGGTGGTTGTGGCAGGATTGATCCATTCGGCTGCATCGTCTGGCATAAGTACGATAGGGCGGCGGTCATGCAGATCAATCACCCCCCGCGCATCGTCGTCGGTAACCACAGCCATGCCGTGGTATTTGCCATGTTCGTCGCCGGGGTGCCACGCGCTTATTGCGGCAAGCAAGACGGGCTGGCCATCCTTTGCGTGAATAAACCATGGCTCTTTATTGGGCTTCCTGCCTTTCCATTCGTACCATCCGTCTGCCGGCACGATTACACGGCCGTACTCGAACAGGTTTTTCCAATAATCGTTGTTGTTCAATAACGCTTTGACAGATGCATTGCTATTTGGACTTTGCCGGGATCGAGGTCGTGCGTAGCCCCAGAATATTCTGTCTAATTTCTCGTCGCCGTTGCCAAGGCGGTGCATGACTAACGGACGCGTGCCGGCCGGCACGTTATATCGCGGGCCTACCGGATCTTCCAGAAGGGCATAGGGCGTCCATCGGATCGTTTCGATATAATCGGACAAATCGTTGGCCTGGCTGATGCGTCCACACATGGCTGAGCTCCGTTTGTTTCTTTATTCTTCATCATCTTGCGACGGTGTTCGCTAGCACAATCTAGGATGTTAATCCGGTTGTGCCCTGTGATGCGCTATTTTTCGAGCGACGCTATAGCATTCGTTAATATGGGCGTTGCCCACTTTTCTTAAAAGGTAATAGCTTACTGTTGCTGATATAGCGCTGCCAATGAAAGGTACATATTTCAGAACAGATTTCGTTGCAATGCGTTTTGCGCCGAAGCGTACCAGGAGCGCGATTATCCGGTCCGAAGTCAAAGCCTTCCCGATCAGCCCCATACCCATGCTTGCACCGCCCACAATGACTATCTTTTGCAGGTCTGGACTTAATTCGTCGATTTGGGCAGGGGTAAGACCGAACTTTTCGTTGATGGCAGGCAGCAGTTTCATCAAGATAGCAACATCCGTACCGATATCCACACCCGGTATGGGCACAACCGCTGCGCCGGCGGATATTAGCGAACGTCTGCTAACAAGCTTCCTGCACTGTAGCCGGATTTTATCCAGGTTCGTTTCTACCCCTGATCGCATATCTTTTCCTTGTGAAATTCATTCACACTGTACCTAGAAGCATACTTCGAAAATTCCGGGTGGCGGCTTAGAGCTTCTGCGCGGTGATTGCCGGACGGGATAGAGGCAAGGCCGCCTAAGTCAGTTTCGATCGAGATCAATCCGAAATCTGTCGCGATAGTCTTGTGGCGTGATGCCAAGTTGTTTGCGGAATAGGCGGGCAAGGGTGGATGTGCTTCCAAGTCCGCTGCGGCTGGCTACCCGTGCAAGAGGCCAGGTGGTGCTTTCCAGTAGTTGCTTTGCGCGGTCCAGTCTGACGAGTTCGACATATTTTGCTGGAGTTATGCCGGTCTCGGCCAGGAATGCGCGTGCGAATGTTCGTTCGCTCATCGCTGCGCGGTCAGCCAGGGTTGGAACGCTTAGATCTTCGTCCAGGTGTTCTTCTATCCAGACAACGATCGCTCGCAGCCCATTAGCAGCATTTGCCTGGGCGGCCAGGCTTGTGCTGAACTGAGACTGACCACCGACACGCCGAAGGTAAAGCACCAGCTCGCGCGCGGTATTAAGCGCTACTTGCGGACCACAGTCATGCTCAACAAAGGCAAGCGACAGGTCGATGCCCGCGGTGACGCCCGCCGAGGTGAAAATGTGTCCGTCGCCAACGAAGATAGCATCAGGGACCACTTCCGTCTTTGGGAACATCGCCTCCAGGGCCTTTGTTCCGGACCAATGAGTGGTTGCCCGGCGGCCATCCAATAGGCCACAAACGCCAAGGAGAAACGCGCCCGTGCAGACGCTTGCTATTCGCCTTGTATATTGAGCGCGAGCGACCAGCCATTTTTGTAATACCGTGCTTGTCGCCACATTGCGCAAGGCGGCCTCGGGCCCTCCCGAGACGATAATCGTGTCCAGGTTTTCATTGAGATCGGCAATCGCGAGGGTTCCGGCAATCTGCATTCCTGAACTCGATGTGATCATGCCTCCTGCGGGACTCGCAATGATCAGCTCGTACCTGAATGGTTCCGCAGCTATCTTGGGCATATGGTGATTGGCCTTGGTAAAAACCTCTACCGGCCCCGCTATATCCAGGATTTGAAACCCGTCGAACCCAACAAGCGCAATTCGGCGCGGCGTACCGTGTACGGGGACGCCGCAGGACGCATCATCCTGGGAAGTCAGTATTTGCATGGTTGAACTAGTTTAGTTGCTCTTAAGCTTGTGTACTACTGAATTGCCACGCTGCTGTGGTCCGAAGCCCACGGATATTCCATCGTCAACGCCACAATTGCGGCGGTAGGGCGGTCATATCGGGAGGTGATGCGCGCCAGTACCCGCTCCATCGTCAGAGCAGGGTTATCGGAAGGCGGAGCCGGCAGGATATGGTCTACGGCAGCGGTTTCAATCGGCCGGTGCGGGCGGATCATAAGGCCGTTTCTGCTACGGACCGCCTTTTGATCATTCCCGACGGTTACTACTGTGGCCATTGCTGTGCGAGAGTAGGCATCGGCTGTCAGGCCAAGGGCAATTTCATCGACGTTCTCGGTGACTGGAATTCCGATGGTTTCATGGCGCCAGAACATGAGTGTATTGCGAACAAACGTCTTTTTGTACTCGCTGGTAAGCTGAAATGCCGACGAGCGGTGGCGTCCGTCCCAGGTTTTCACACCAAGCTCGCGGGCTACGCGCGCTGCGATTTCCCGGCCGCCTATCGCTTCCACGAGTGCCATCATTACGGGGACGTTGGCGGACACGCCCGTCGATGTCGTAATGCCGTGGTCGGTTACATAGCGTCGATCCCGCACCCACTGTATGGCAGGGTGATTCTTCTTTAATTGACGAACAGAGTACCAGTGCGCAGTAGCGCGCCGGCCGTCGAGCAGCCCGGCGGCGGCAAGCGTTCTGGATCCGTTGCAGATGGAGATAATCTTGGCTCCCCTGTGAAATTGAGCAGCGATCCAGTTCATAACAAAAGGATCATCGCCAGGATCCATGGCAGGAACCACGATATAGTCGGCGCCATCGGGATAACGCTCGTCAAAAGCGCGGATTGTTGCTTCGGGTTCGATGCTGAGCTTCGGAGGGTAGAGGCGAACCGGTTCCGTCTTTGGGGCGACCACAGTCACATCGGCAACGTTGGCGTGCCGAAGGATGCCATACGCGACCAGAAAGTCGGACACTTCGGTCGCATTGTTGAGGGTAACAATAGCAACCACCGGCCGTGAACGCTTTGGCGGAGCCATAGCGTTAATGGTCCGGGCGTGCTCGGCAGGATCAATGACGTTGGCAGGATGATGGCTGCCTGGTTCTGCGCCCGGAGCAAGAATAATAGGCGCAACCAGCAGCGGCAAGGTCAACGCACACCCAAGGGCGATAAATATCCATTTCTTGCGCATGGGGCCTCCTGTTTATGTGTCTTCATGGTGGCATGCTTGTCTATCGTTATTACGACAGAATGCGTGCAATTTCTGCCAAGTACAGGTTGACGACTTTGGGCGTTCCGCCCAAATGGGTCATGGTGAATGAGGCAGCTTTGCTTGTGGAGCACGGATCGGTGTACTGTGTCATGCCAGCGACGGCGCCCGGCGCCTTGTAAACCACAAAGTAAAACGCTTATTTAACCCTGAAATAAACGCGATCATGTCCAATACTGAAGTAAGTGCAATGGAGAAATCTTCCGGCTCGCCAGACGTAGCAGACAATCCGCGGGGGCTTATCACCGCGCTCGGTATTGGCCAAATATGCTCGTGGGGGTCGCTGTATTACAGTTTTCCCTTAATTGCCGAGGCGATGATGGCGGAGCTGGGTTGGTCCAGGACGGACGTGTATGGCGCTGCTACGATTGGTTTGGTGCTGGCGGGGTTTCTTGCCTATCCGGTTGGTGTTGCTGTCGATAAAGGGCACGGCCGGGTGCTTATGGGGACAGCGTCGCTCGTGGCAGTGGTATTGCTGGCTTGCTGGTCGCAAGTCGATAGTTTATTGGGATTTTATCTGCTTGTTGCCGGCATCGGCGCCTTGCAGGCGGCGGCTTTATACGAGCCCGCGTTTGCCGTGATCACCCGACGGGTGGGGTCGGGCAAGGCCCGCTCTGGCATTACCGCGATAACGCTGTGGGGCGGATTTGCCAGTACCGTATTTATTCCCCTTGTGCAGTTTTTATTAGACCATTGGGGATGGCGCGATGCTTTGCTTGTATTGGCCTTTATTAATGGCTTGATCTGCTCGGTGGCGCATTTTGGATTTATCAAGGCTGAAAAAGATGCAATTCATTTTAGCCATTCGGACCATGGAACTATACAGACTACAGACAAGCAAGAAGTCAGGGCGGCGTTTCACAAGCCGGTTTTCTGGTTGTTGATGTTGGCGCTGACTGCTTACGCGGGTGCCTTTACTGCTTTTACTTTTCACATGTATCCGTTGCTGCTTGAAGGCGGCTTGTCTACCAGCAATGTGGTCTGGGCCATCGCCACGATAGGTCCCGCCCAGGTGGCGGGCCGGATTCTGATCAGTATTTTTGGCTCGGGAACGTCCATGCGGCGTATCGGAACCTTTGTTGTCGCTGTATTTCCCCTGGTATTCATTGTTTTGGGGCTGAGGCCTTCAAGCATGTGGATTATTACGGCCGCCTGTGTCGTTTATGGCGCCAGCAACGGTATCTTTACCATTGTGCGGGGCTTGGTTGTACCGGAAATGCTCAGCCGACGGGCCTATGGGGCGATCAACGGCTTACTGACCTTTCCCAGCACGCTTGCCAGAGCCTTTGCGCCTGTAGCCGCCGCATTGCTTTGGTCAAGCACGATGTCTTACGGTGTGGTGATTTGGTCCATTGCGGCAAGCGCCGCACTCTTAACCCTTAGTTTTTGGTTGGCAGCCTGGACCAGTCATTCAATGGCAACACGCTAGCCATGACGTCCCGCACGAAAGTGCGGCCTCTCTTTCGGGGACCTTATCGTGTCGATTTTTATGGTGGCAGGTTCTTCACCTGTTCTGGCAAATGCTATGAGTTTATGAGTTTGACTGCTCGCTCAGGAATTTGAGCAGGCGCTTTTCGTCCGCACTCAAATTGCGTGAACCGGCGGGGGCTGCAAGGCGCGGCGGCAAGCGTTGCTGAAGATAGGCCTCGAGGATCTCCGGATGGATATAACACTTTCTGCAGATTGCCGGAGTGTTACCTAAACGTTGGGCCACTTCTTTAACGACGTCGGCTACGGCTTGGCGAGCGTTAATTTCACTGGTGCTTGACCTTCGCTGCAATGCCGCCAATGCGCTGACCGAGCCAGCCCAAGTGCGATAGTCTTTCGCGGTGAAATCCGTTCCGGCTGCTTCTTTCAGGTAGGCATTTACCGCATTGGAATCGACTGAGCGAAGTGCTCCTTCCTCATCTTTATAGTGAAACAACTGGTGCCCGGGAATGTCCATGCATCGCCTGACTATGCGCGCTACCCGAGCGTCCGTGACGGTAACATCGTGCTCGACGCCGCTTTTACCCTTGAAGCGAAAACGGATGCGATCCGCCGTAACGGTTGCATGCCCACGCTTTAACGTGGTCAGTCCGTACGATTTGTTGGCATGCGCATAAGCTCGCGACCCGACGCGAATAAGGGTGGTGTCGAGCAGGCGAACGACGCTTGCAATGATTTTCGCCTGACATAGTTCGCGTCTGGCAAGGTCTTTCTTCACCTGACGCCGAATGCGCGGTAGGGCCGATCCAAACGCCAGGAGCTGCTGATACTTATCCGCATCCCGAATTTGCGCCCAGCGCTCGTGATATCTATATTGTTTACGGCCCCGTGCATCCCGCCCGGTAGCCTGCAGATGACCAGAGGCAGACGAACATATCCACACCTTTTCGTAGGCGGGTGGAATCATCAGCGCATTAATACGAGCAAGCGTATCCTTGTCCGTAATGACTTTCCCGGCGGAATCGGTGTAGCGGAAACCATCTTTGAATCGCTTGCGCGCGATGCCGGGCTGTTGATCATTGACGTAAACTAATTCTACGGATAGCGGCTCGGCAGAGCCGTATGTCATTGTTTGTTGCGCGCTTGGTCCGGCCTGCGTGCCCGCATCGCAAGGCTGTATCTTTCCGCTGGCAAATGGTCGATGCCGGGGGTTTGTTCCGGATCCACTCCCGGCAGTATGTCAGGGATGCTGTCGGGCGGGTTCGATGGCCGTTTGCTGTCCTTGTCGGGCGGCGTTTTTGGCGGGACATAAGCCTTGTCGCCGGGGCGGGGAGGGGTTGTCATTTCTATCTCCAGAATCTTTCTGTAAGCCATGCACAACTGCCTCGCCAGAGGTCTGCGCATATAGCTGTCCAGCTCTTTAGCAAATTATGTGCCTGCAGTCGCGCCGGTATTTTTCTTGCCGGTAATGGTTTGTCGATTCGCTGTACGGAAGCGTCGGGCAGGACTTGGGAACATTTCTTGCTGGTCAAATCAAACGTACGTAAACGCAGGAATAAGCCATGGCTGCTTCAAGCAAACGCGCTTTATGGAAAGGCGCTATATCGTTCGGATTGGTTCACATACCGATAGCATTGCACTCGGCTACGACTGAGCAAGGACTGGATTTTGACTGGCTGGACAAGCGCAGCATGGATCCCGTGGGCTACAAACGCATCAACAAGGCCACGGGCAAGGACATCGACAAGGAAAATATCGTTAAAGGAATTGAGTACGAAGAAGGACAATATGTTGTTTTATCGTCGGAGGAAATAGAGGCTGCATATCCAAAAACTACACAGACGGTAGAGATCGAGACGTTCGTGCCAATACGCGATATCCCTTTCGTGTATTTGGAGCGTCCCTATTATATTTCCCCTATCAACAAGGGCGCTAAAGTGTATGCGCTGCTGCGCGAAGTGCTGCATAAGACCAAAAAAGTCGGTGTTGCGAAGGTTGTGATCCAGACGAAACAGCATTTGGCGATTTTGATGCCTTGCGGACCTGCTCTGATATTAAACCTGATCCGCTGGAATGAAGAAATCAGGACATGGGACGATTTGAACTTGCCCGCCGAAGGCGTCCAGTCGACCGGCCTGACTGAGAAAGAAATGGCGATGGGCGAGCAATTGGTTGCCGATATGAGCACGAAATGGGCGCCTCAGAATTTCACTGATTCATTTAAAGAACAAATCCTGAGGCTGGTAGAAGAAAAAGTGGAGGCTGGCGAGACGGAGTCTGTGACGCAGCTTGAGGAAGAGGAAACGGAAACCGTCGGTGCCAAGATTTTTGATCTGACGGAAATGCTGCAACGAAGCTTGAATAAAGGCACCAGAACGGCACCCAAAGACACTCCTTTGTCCCGTTCGGCAACTGACGTTCCAAGTGTGGGCAAAAAGGTAGCGAAGGCGAAGTCCACGAGTCGGCGAGGCGGATCAGCGACGTTGCCGACAAGCGGTAAAAAGTCTTCCCCGACTTCGGCGAAAGAATCGGCAGCAAAGAAAACGGCGCCGGTAAAAACCTCTAAAGCAAAAAAGAAAACTGCATCAAAGCAATCTAAAACAACCACGGGCAGCGGCCGTAAAGCGGCGTGACCATGGCTAAAACCGACCCGCTAAAGCCCTACAAGTCCAAGCGCGATTTTTCGACGACGAGCGAGCCGGCCGAAGGAGGCGTGGCCAACGAATCAGCCCGTTCGTTTGTTATTCAAAAACACTGGGCCACTCGCCTGCATTACGATTTTCGGCTGGAGCTGGACGGGACTATGAAAAGCTGGGCAGTGCCTAAGGGACCCAGCTTCGACCCCGCCGATAAACGAATGGCGGTACATGTTGAAGACCACCCCATTGCATACAACACTTTTGAAGGCCGGATTCCCGCCAGGCAATATGGGGCGGGAAAAGTGATTGTTTGGGACAAAGGCGTCTGGATGCCGTTTGGCGACGCGCGTAAGGGTTATGGGGAAGGTAAATTGAAGTTTGAATTACACGGCCATAAACTGCGGGGGAAATGGGCCCTGGTCAGGATGAAAGGAGGAAAAGCCAGTCAGGATCACTGGCTTTTGATCAAGGAAAAGGATGAGTTTTCGCGTCAGGCCAATGAGTTTAGCGTGGTTGACGAAATGCCGGACAGCGTAGCCCGGCTGGACGATAATCGCCCTGGCGGCAATGCCGGGCCAGAGGCCTTGGCCGTTGCAGCACAAGCGCGGCGCGAAGCTGTGCATTGTTCTGGCGCAAAAACCAGCTTCGGCGTTAAAGCCGGCCTTCCGGCAATGCTGAAACCGCAGCTGGCCACGTTGGTCGATTCTCCCCCCGGTGACTCGCAGCAATGGCTTTACGAAATCAAGCTTGATGGTTATCGAATACTGACGCGGGTACAAAAAGGCCGGGTTCAACTGTATACACGCAATGCAAATGACTGGACGGGCCGGCTTACCGTGTTGGTCAGGCAACTAAAAGCCTTAAAGCTGCCTGAAGGCTGGTATGACGGCGAAATTGTGATTCTGGACAAGCGTGGCTTGCCAGATTTCCAGGCTTTGCAGAATGCGTTCGACAATTCAAAGACCGAAGATATTGTCTATTACTTGTTCGACCTTCCTTTTTGCGACGGCATGGATTTACGCAAAGAGCCGCTTGTCGTGCGTCGCGAAAAACTGCAAGGGCTGCTTCCGGCGGACGAAAGCGGCTCGATTCGTTTCAGCGAGACGTTCAATGCGGCGGGACGCGATATGATTGCTTCGGCCTGCAAGCTCGGGCTGGAAGGCGTAATCGGGAAAAAAAAGGCATCTTATTATGTATCGCGTCGATCACAAGACTGGATCAAACTAAAATGCAGCTTGCGGCAAGAGTTTGTGGTTGGCGGTTATACCGACCCTCAAGGATCCAGGATTGGTATTGGATCTTTATTGTTGGGGGTGCACGATGATGCCGGGGCGCTGCGTTACGCCGGAAATGTCGGTACGGGCTTCAATCAAAAAAATCTCGCCGACATTAAGCAAACATTGGAAGCGCTGCATACCGGCAAGAGTCCCTTTTCGGCGTCGACAGGCATCGATGGAAAAGCTCATTGGGTAAAACCGGTATTGCTGGCGGAGGTATCGTTTGGCCAGTGGACGAAGACGGGAAGCATTCGTCATTCGGTCTTTCATGGGTTGCGCCATGACAAGCCGGCCAAGAGTGTGGTCAGGGAGCATCCTATGCAAATTAGCGCCAAATCCGCCCAGCCCGATTCGCTGCTTGCCAAGTTTAAGGTCACTCATCCCGAGCGTATAGTAGACGAATCATCCCGCACGGCCAAAATAGATGTGGTTCGCTATTACGCTCTGGTTGCACCGCTTATGCTGGAACACCTGAAGAGCAGGCCTGTCTCGCTGGTACGCGCACCCGACGGCGTCAACGGCCAGATCTTCTTCCAGAAGCATCTGGAGACAGCGAAGATGGTCGGAGTACGTCAGCTTTCGCCTGAGCTGGATCCGGATCACGATGCCTTGATGGAGGTTGTATCTGCGCAGGGTCTTCTGAGCGCCGCCCAAATGAACGTAATTGAGTTTCACACCTGGAACGCGGTCAAAACCACGATTGGCAAGCCGGATCGGATGACTTTCGATCTGGATCCTGGCAAGGGTATTGAATGGCCAGCAATGCAAGAGGCGGCGCTGGTTGTTCGTGCTTTTCTGAATGAACTGGAGCTGGATTCGTTTGTGAAAACCAGTGGAGGCAAGGGCCTGCATGTGATCGTGCCGCTGCAACGGAGGCATAGTTGGGACACAGTGAAAGACTTTTCGCATGCCATTGTGTTGCATCTGGCTAAAACATTGCCGAAGCGTTTTTCCGCCTTAAGCGGGCCCCGCAATCGCGTGGGGAAAATTTTTATCGATTATCTGCGCAATGGCTTCGGCGCCACGACCGTCGCGGCATGGTCGGCGCGTGCGCGGCCGGGAATGGGCGTGTCGGTACCAGTTGCCTGGGACGAGGTCGATACGCTGCATGGTTCGGCGCAATGGCATATTGGCAATATTCACGAACGCCTGGATAAAGGTAATGAGCCGTGGCGAGGCTACAACGATGCAGCGCAAACACTTACAGCGGCCATGAAAATATTGAATTTCAAGCCTGAAAAATAATTGCCGGCATTTTTTATTCAAATAGTTAGTGGCGTGGCACAGGGCTTGCTAAGAGCGCTGGCATGAATTTTTCTGCTCATGTCAAACAATTATTAGCGAGGTCACCGTTATGAATAAATCCCAGATTCCCACCGCGCAAAAAGATGTGCTTGGCCTTTTGCTTGATGATCATCGCAAGGTGAAGAAAATTTTCAAAGATTTCGAGTCGGCAAAAGATGACGCGGAGAAACAAAAAATGGTGATGGAGGCCTGTAGCGACCTGACGTTGCACACCCAAATAGAGGAAGCGCATTTCTACCCTTTTTTACGCAACCAGGATGCCAAGGCGTTTGGAGATTTGCTGGACGAAGCCAAAGTCGAGCATGCCAGTGCCAAAGAGTTGATTAATCAACTATCCAGCATGAAACCGCAGGACAACTTATACGATGCAAAATTTACGGTGCTAGGAGAATACGTTACACACCACATCACCGAAGAAGAAGGCGAGCTGTTTCCTAAAGTTATCTCGAAAAAAATCGATCTGCGCGAGTTGTTGGAACCTATGCAAGCGTTGAAGGAAGAGGCGGCCTTAGAGCAAAGGTAAGGTTGTCGCTGTCGAAAGTGCGCGTTCTTGTCAGTACGCGGAGGCAAGGCAAGTGGACAAAATCAAGATGGTTGCGTGCTATATGCAGTCGCAAGGGCTGGTTCTTGCTACCGGCGAGTCATGTACCGCAGGCCTGATTGCGGCAACGTTGGCCGATATCCCTGGGGCCGGAGAGCTGTTGGACTGCGCGTTTGTCGTGTATTCTCCGTCGGCCAAGATCAAATGCCTGGGGGTACATGGGAATACGATCAGTGCCTTTGGACTGACTAGTGAAGAGGTATCCCGGGAAATGGCGTTAGGTGCGCTTGTCCGCGGTCGTGCCAATGTTGCCATTTCCAATACCGGTGTTACCGATTTCATGGAAAACGGTCCGCCAGCCGGTACGCAATGCTTTGCATGGGCATTCAAAGTATCTGATGCCCAACCCTTGGTGTTTTCGGAAACCCGGCAATTTTCGGGGGGACGCAACGAAATACGTCAGGCCAGCGCTGAATTTGCATTGGTGCACCTGGCCGAACTGCATCAGCAGCTAGCCCTTCATACACTCAAAAGAGCGGGTTAAACTCGCACGCTTCATACATTGAAGGCGTGAAAGTTGTGACGAATGCTCAAATGTTGTGCCGCGCCCCTGGCTCGAACAGGGGCGCGGCCGTTTAATTATGATTTTTTGTTAGTTAGGCTGCTGTCCCGAAGCGCTGATCACCTTGGCCCACCGCTCCATCTCGCCCATCACGTATTTTTTATGCCCGGCGGGATCCAGACGGTCATCATTGATTATGCTTAGGCCCAGTGCTTCCTGGCGTTTTATCAGCTCAGGATTTTTCAACGCAGCCCGCAGGGCGGTGTTCAGTTTCGCAACGATCTCGGGAGGCGTGTTGCGCGGTGCAT
>DATCVA010000308.1:0-4483 GCA_036567205.1 Eoetvoesiella sp.
TTACGTTGCTGTCGTGGCCCAGTCAAAACCGGTACGCTGATGAACCTGCTTTGATCCAGCAAAACTGACTTATTCAGGACCGACTAGGTACAGTTTCGGTACAGTGGTGAAGCGTTGAGCATCATCCGGAGCCCGAATGGCCACTATCGTCAAGACTCCTTCCGGCACCTGGAAGGCACTAATCCGCAAAACTGGCTGGCCCGCTACCGCCAAAACTTTCCGCACTAAAAGAGACGCCGAAGACTGGGCGCGCCGTACTGAAGATGAAATGGTACGCGGCATGTACATACATCGTGCGCCAGCTGAACGGATGACCGTTGAGGCGGCGCTGAAACGGTACCTGCGTGAGGTCACCCCTACCAAACGCGAATCCACACAAATTGGTGAACATAAAAAAGCCCAGGCGCTGATTAAGCATTTGGGTAAATATTCGTTAGCCGCACTTAGTGCCGATATTGTGGCCCAGTACCGCGATGAGCGCCTGGCTGGCGATGAAGGCGAGAACAGCAAGCGTGTACCGCGTAGCAACAATACTGTGCGTCTGGAACTGGCGTTGCTGGGCCATCTGTTTACCGTCGCTATCAAGGAATGGGGTATCGGCCTGCCGTTCAATCCCGTATCTAATATTCGTCGCCCTGCCCCTGGGGCTGGACGTAATCGACGGCTGACACCTGCAGAGAATAAACGGTTAGGATATTTCTGCATGACCGCACCTAGCGGAATAAGCCCCGGCCTTGCCGGGGCAAATATTTGAGCTACCAGGGCACCCCGTAGGGCGGCATTACAGCCCCGTAGCTGCGTTTTCTTAGCGCGCAAGCCCATTGCACCTAAACGCATCTTTGCGCCGCCTTGCGGCTGTTTTGGCGTCTAACCGACGCCTCTTACCGTATCTCAACAGTCACGCTCAGTAAGCCTTGGATCGCCCGGTTTTAGCGGCAAGAGAATTCAACCTCTTTTCAATTTCCAGTGCAAGTCGAATAGACGTTGCCACTTTTAAACCTCCCGTTGAACACATGCTCCTCTTGTATCACAGCACCACCAATAGGCAAGTAGGCTAACGTCCTCGCACAGCACGGGGACCCTTGGTCTACTTGCTGTGAACGAATCATTCAACGATATAGAAGAAGCTGGAAATGCTTGACAGTAGTTTCATAAAACCGAATCATGAAACCTGTGATTGAGCCTAGGAGAAAACTATGGTCCTCAACAAAGTCGCCCGCCATCGAGAACGTATGAAGGCAGCAGGCTACAGACTCGTGCAACATTGGGTACTAGATACCCGATCCCCGGATCTAGCCGCTACGCTTAATCGACAATGCCGCAGCCTACGCGGAGAGAAGGCCGAGACCGAAGCTATTTGCTTTGGAGAAGCTGCAGCCAGCTTAATTAAGGGCTGGGGATAATGCAGCGTGACCATATCGTTACCGTCTGACTGCCAGGGAATTATGGAGAACCGCACTCGGCCCTTGTCGCCGCTGTGACTTGCCTAACGGGGCCAGGGCCTGCCCTCGATCATCCTGAACACCAACGCGCAGCCGTGGCTGTTAGATGGTGCCTATGGGCGCAAAGGGCGCCGTGCGTTGGTGTTCGTCCACCGTTGGCGCCTCGATTTAGGGCTGCCTCAGCGCACGCGGCGCAGTGTGTGCCCCTTCCTGGCGATGTCCTTTACTTGAGCGCTATAGGGCCCTTCTCGCCCCTGCAGTAGACCGTCACGATGTCAGTGGGGCCGTCAAACTCGGCCTGTTATCCACAGCCGCTTCTGGTAAAGATAAGGTAAAAAGATAAGGTAAAAGAAAGGTAAAGGGATTTTTTTCCTCCGGAAAGCCCCTGTTTATGCGGGCCTTAGGAATCCGAAAGGAACGTAACCCCGATAAAAGGGAACGTAACCCCGATGCAGCGGAACGTAACCTCGACGCAGAGGAACGTAACCCCGAGAACTAACAAACGTAACCCCAACGGATTTACAACTTTATCCACAAGGCTTGCTGATCGCCATTTTTGTTATGCCCTATCTGTCCATCAGCGATGATCTCTAGCCGTTCCAACTCGCGCATCGCAGCCGTTAAGGCTCTGCGAAATTTGTGGTCTGGACTGTTGTAGCCCAGCTTGCCCTTTAGCCACCTGATTTGATATTTTTGCTGCTTGTTATTTGTTGTAGCAACAAGACGCTGCAAAGCCTTGGCCATATCCTGGCGTTGCCCAAAACGTAAGCGCTTTTCCCAATCAATGAGGGAAAACTCACGGTTGCCATACATGGCACGCCAGCGCGGGTCGATCCGTATCGTATACGTTTCAGCCCTTTCGTCGTATTCAAAACCATCAATCATATGCAGCGCGTGGCTCTTTCCTATCGACAGCTTCGTTTCTCCGTCGGTCGTGTACACGTCGATTACGAGCATGGCAAAACTCAAAATCTGCATCGTGCTGTGCAACCACTTGTATTCATAGTTCCCGGTTTTCCGACCGATGGCGCGAAGGAACCCAGCACGGTTGATTGCAATAGGCTCGCCCAATGGCTGCTTAGTCGCCTCGTGCATTGCCTGCATCCAAACGTCTGCCTGAGCCTCATCCAACTGCTCACCCCAAAACTTGATGGTGACACCCCCGCGGCTGACTAGCAAGGAGTTTTTATGGATCGCTTTTCTGCCCCTGGCGACAGGCGCGAACAAGCTCGACCGAGCGATATGGTTGGGCATTGCTCGCATGAATTCGTTAAGGCCAGGCAGAAATAGCTGGGTTGGCTTGTTATCTACCTTATCTCCATCAACTTGAAGTAGCCGCTGAGCTTCTTGCGCTCGCGCGCTGATCCGAGTCCAAGCATCGCTTGCAATACCTTTCTGCGCCGATGATCCGGCATGGAAAAGTTCGCTCACTACAAGCCTTAGCCTTGGTCTATCAGCTGGGCTATGAGTGCTACGCGGAAATAGACGCGACGCCCTATTTTCAGCTTACACGCGCGGAGCCGTTCCGCAAGGTCACCGCTGCCACGTATTGTGATACGCAAGCCTTCAGGGCTGCGATGAAGTATCTCTGCGAGTTGCTGCGTTGACAATAAAGGCGAGCCGCCGAAGCGGTCAAGTATCATTTTTTCTGTAGTTAACGATTGCATATTTATCCCGTACTTGTTTTACTAATACGAGATAAAGATTACGGTAATCAATCAAGTTCGTTGTGACGTATTTTCTGGCATTTTGGGTGACAACATGGTGCAAAGGACCTTTAGAGAAGAACGCCTCGCAGGCTTGCGATTTATCCTTCCCGTGGCGCTTGAAGGGGAGTTACGTGACGAACAGCTTTGGATCAGCACTCGAGAATTCCTTGGAAAATTAACCCCCTCACACTCCATAACTTCTAAGCGTCATTCAGTCTGGAAATTGATAGCAAAGTATCTCGACGAGCCGGTTAAAGAGTGTCTGGGCGGCTACCTAAACACCATTACGCAAAGCAGTACATGGATGCAATGGTTCAACGCTGAAAACAAGCACGGGGCCCCGACTACTGATACTTCCCGAACCCAATACTGGATCTATGTCACTCTGAGCCGCTTTCAGCTTTCTGATACTCAAAAACCCATACCAAACATCTGCAAGCCTCCTATAGACGCCTCCGTAGAAAGTGCCGACTACTCGCCGTCGCCCACAGCTATGATTCACAAAAGCATGGTCGAATGGAGGAAACATCTAACCTCATTAACCATAGCGCTACGCGCCACTGAGTCTCAGCACACACTCCATAGCAAGAACTCATTGGAGGCCTTAAACTTCTGTGTGACGCTACTCAGCGCACTTATTAGTTTTACCGCGCCAGCCAGATATCGTACTGGCGACTGCCAATTTAAAACGTGGGACTCAATGCAACATAAAACTGATTCCTTCTGCGAGCTTTGCTATCGGAGAACCATGCGTGCAATCGCTTGTGCAGTCGAGCTCCCAAGCATGGACGGCTGGTCTCAAGAGCAACGCCATAGAAAAATCAGCTCACTCAACAATCGTTTTTGCTGGTATCACAATCCGAGCCACATAAAATCTCGAGACATTCAAACCAGCGGAATGCGCGATGAGTACTTTCAGTACGATAAAGATCGAATCTATCGGAAAGCCTTTCCTACTGGCATGTTCGGTTCGGGTGAGCCAAACGATATAACCGACCATCAACCATGGATTTTGCCCGGCGTAGATTTTGATACCAACGAGCAAACACTTCGGCGGGCGGTATACGATGTGCTGCACTTTAGCGGGTTATTCAAAGTACTATCCACCGGTGAAGTAACACCTACGTTACGGGCCCATATCTACGAGATGCATACTACAGTGGGCATGACACAAGCCGAGATCGCGAGAGAACTACGCGTATCAAGGCAGACCGTTAGCCGCCATTGCAAGGCAATGAATGAGTTTTTGCGCTTCCGACAGTTTCGACGCGCAGTAACCCTAGCGGAAGAGGCATTCCCGCCAGAAGATGACGCAACAGTTCGACGCTCTAT
>DATCVA010000309.1:0-2593 GCA_036567205.1 Eoetvoesiella sp.
TGTGCTGCCGGCCATTAGCGACGACACCTTAAAACCGGGCCACGGCTTTATCCCGATGCACTGGGGAAGCGCCTTTATGGCTGGCGATGGTGTCAATTCACTGACCAATGACGCACGCGACCCAATTTCGCACCAGCCCGAATTGAAGCACAGCGCCGTCGCTGTCGAAGCCATGAACTATGAATGGCACGCCACCGCCTGGATACAAGGTTCCATCAGCCTATTGCGTAACAAGCTACATAAATGGCTGGCGCTGTTCCCCTATGCCGTCATGGTGCCAACGGCGATCGGCCATGAAGGAGTCCGCCTGCGCATGGCAAGCCTCAAAAATGCCGACCACACGCTGCTTGCACAGCTCATCGCCGACTTGAACCTGGATCACGCCGACCTGGCGTTTGACGACCCGGCTCGAGGTCTGGTGCGCCGCATCTTGCGCCAGGACGGTCATATCAAAGCCTTCCTGCTGGCGGGCGATTCCCGTGCACATGACTCACTATTGCAATGGGCTGAAACTGGCCTTACACCCGCAAACATTAGCCACGTACTGCTGGGCCGCGGTAAAGAGGTGACTCGTTCCCGCATGGTCTGCGTCTGTGAAAACGTTACCGATCAGGCCATTGAACACGCCATTGCCGCCGGTCAGAACCTGGAACAGCTCCAGGCCAGCCTTAAGTGCGGCACAGGCTGCGGCTCGTGCGTGCCGCAAATCAAACAGATGATTCAACGTAGCAACCTGGTGGAGCATCAATCATGAACACCCCCATCCACACCAAATCCCGTTATGCATCAGGCATGGTCTGGCTAATCGGCGCGGGCCCCGGCGACCCGGAACTACTAACCGTCAAAGCCATGCGCATCCTGAAGGAATGCTCGGTCTGGCTGGTGGACGATCTTGTGAGCCCGGAAATTCTCGCTCTGGCGGGTAACGCAACGCAAATTATCAAAGTCGGCAAACGCGGCGGGTGTGCTTCCACCCCACAAGACTTTATTCTTCGGCTCATGGCCCGTTACACGCGCCTGGGCCACACGGTAGCCCGCCTGAAAGGCGGCGACCCATTCATCTTTGGACGGGGCGGGGAAGAAATGGAGTGGCTGAACAAGCGCGGAATCCGGGTCGGCAGCATCAGCGGCATCACGGCCGGCCTGGCAGTAGGCAGCGCCCTGGGCTTGCCTCTGACCCACCGCGAAATCTCCCGCGGGGTAACTCTGGTCACGGCACACACTGCCGATGGAAGCAAGCCTGACTGGAAGGCACTGGCGCAAAGCGGACTGACCATTGTGTGTTACATGGGCATTGGCCACATTGAAAACCTGACCGCTGAACTGCTGTCGGCAGGTTTTGCCAGAACGCTGCCGGTGGCCGTGGTGCAGCACGTAAGCTGCGCCGCGCAACGACATATAACCACTACCCTGCAAAATCTGGCTGCGGACATACAAACCCATAAAATGGCCAGCCCGTCGGTGATTGTTCTTGGCGAGGTAGCGGCTCATCAACAGCACTTGTCTGAAGCGAATTTAGACCTTACCTCTTTGGTTAAAGCGGGTTGATGCATACTGGCAAAAGACCAGTTGCACAAGAGCGGCAATGGGGCGTAGCATCATGTTGACCGTTTCCATTTCTAATCAACCATGCACTGTATCGGCTTCATCTTGCGGGTAAATGTACGCTCTAAGCCTTGTCTTCGTGCTCGCTATTAATCTCGAAATGGAATAACGGGTTTCGTTATTCGAGACACACGGGTAGCACTGCGTTATTCAAAAAATAGCCAAGGAGCGGTCGACAGCGGCGCTACCATCAAGCGCTATGCGTGCAAAGAGTGCGGCGTACATATGTATGGCCGCATCCACAATGAAAACCACCCCTTTTATGGGCTGGACTTCATCCATACCGAACTGTCGTCCGACCAAGGCTGGTCGCCCCCCGACTTTGCCGCGTTCGTTTCGTCGATTATTGAATCAGGCACCAAACCGGACGACATGCCCGCTATTCGCAGCGCCCTTAAAGAAAAAGGGCTGGAACCTTACGACTGCCTGTCCCCGACCTTAATGGATGCCATTGCCGTCCATACGCCCAAGGCCTCGGGAATATTGCAGTAGGCCACGGTTTATACACTCGCAATAAACCCTCCGTCGACGCGGGTAACCGAGCCGGTTACATACGCTGCCTGCTTGCTGGCAAGAAATGCAACCACCGCACCGTACTCATCGGGGTAGCCGTAGCGGCCAACAGGAATCGACGCAGTGCTTTCGGCGGCAACGTCATCGACTGGGCGGCCTTCCCTCTTGGCTTTCTGCTCGTCAAGAAAAGCGATGCGTGGAGTTGCAATACGACCGGGCAACACAATGTTGGCGGTGATGCCGTCGCGTCCCACTTCGCGTGCCAGAGTCTTGGACCAGCCCACCAGCGACATACGCAGCGCGTTGGAAATACCCAGATTTGGAATAGGGGCTACGACTCCAGACGAAGTGCTGGTAATAATGCGACCCCATTTTCGCTGGCGCATTCCTGGCAGTACCCGGTCGGTAATCGCAATAACGGAAAGCACCATTGATTGAAAACTCTTCAGCCAAAGCTCCGGATCTTGCCCAGCCA
>DATCVA010000310.1:0-16196 GCA_036567205.1 Eoetvoesiella sp.
CGCTACAAAACGTGACAGCCGCAGTACTACCCGGCCAATCTCGGGCAGGCACCGGATAACAGGAACTCTAAGCAGCAGCCAGACTATGCCGACGGCGAAACCGGCAGCGCACGCTTGTGCGCGCTGTTGCGGTAGGTGCGCAAGATGGTCTCGTACACCTGGAGCGAGACCTCTTTGCCTTCCAGGAAATCGTCGATTTGGTCGTAGGTTACACCGAAGCAATCTTCGTCGGGCTTTTGCGGAGTAAGCGACTCGAGATCGGCGGTAGGTACTTTGTATACCAAAGAGTCCGGCGCCCCAAGCACATGCGCCAGCGCCCTTACTCGCCGTTTATTCAAACCGGCTAACGGGGTAATATCAGCTGCGCCGTCGCCGAACTTTGTAAAGAACCCCATGAGCGCTTCTGCCGCATGATCGGTACCAATGACAAGCCCCCCGTGCGATCCCGCCACGGCATACTGGGCGATCATGCGCTGACGCGCTTTGATATTGCCTAGCAGGAAGTCCTGATGTGCTTCATCGCGAAACTCGACCTGCCCGGCATGCAACGCGCTAAGTAATGCATCGCAGGCCGGCTTGATATTGACCACAGTGACCTGATCAGGCCGGATCACGTCCAGACATGCTTGTGCCTCGTGTTCGTCGTGTTGCTCGCCATAAGGCAAGCGCATGGCAACAAACGTTGCCTGGTGACCGAGATCGCGCACCCGCTGAGCGGCACGCTGCGCCAGGCACCCTCCTACCAGCGAATCAACGCCGCCGCTAATGCCCAGTACCAGCGCACGCTGATGTGTGCTTATTAAGTAATCTGCCAAAAAACTGACTCGACGCTCGACTTCTTGTCCGGCATCAAAATCACGAGCGACATCAAGCTCTGTGGCAATCTTGCCTTGAACGGCACGTTGATCGGGTGACAGCACGGCATTTCCTTTGATTTGAAAATGGAATAAGGACTAATAGCAGCCGGCAGCGTCTTTCACCGGCCTTGCGATACTCTAAAGTATAAAGCTTACAACGCTTATAATTGCCGCATGGCCGACTTTCGGCCACGCAACCCCACCCACGGAACACCATGAAAAAGACCGACCTGGAAAAAAACAAAGCACTAAAAACAGTGGGGAAAATGAAGCAAGAAGGTATTCCCAACCGTTTTGCCGGTGGCTCTGCAAGCGGCCTTGTCGACCGCCGCGAGCAACGTAAACTGGACCAAGCACAAGGCCTGATTTCGTTTCCCATCAAACTCAAGCAAACAGTCGCCGAAGAAATCCGCGCCCGGGCCGCAGCGCAAAATATAAGCATTAACGAAATCGTGGGCGACTTGCTGGAAAAAGCACTGAAGTCCTGATCCCCAGGCCGCCGGGCGCCTGGCGGCTTCATAATTTCAGAACCTTGTCCTACGTCTGGAAGTACTATGCATAAAACACAGAAAATGTTCAACGCATACGAACGGGACTAAGACAATCAATGTCCGCATTGAACCAGCACCCACAACCTGATTCCCCATACGCGATCATGCGCCTTCTGGTCACGCTGGCGCTCATGACCGTAGGCGGTAGCGGCATGTACATTATTGCCGTTGTGCTTCCGGCGGTACAAGCTGAGTTTGGCGTTCCCCGCGCCGATGCCTCAATGCCCTACACCCTGCTTATGATCGGGGTGGGGATCGGCGGCATGTTTATGGGCTATCTGGCTGACCGTTTCGGCGTTATGGTGCCTCTGCTGCTGGGCGCCGTCGGCCTGGGCGTGGGCTATAGCGCCGCATCGATGGCAGACAGCATCTGGACGTTCACATTAATACACGGAGTTCTTATAGGGCTGCTGGGCAGCTCTGCCACGTTTGCCCCGCTTATCGCCGACACCTCGCTTTGGTTTGTACGCCGACGCGGTATTGCCGTGGCCGTTTGCGCCAGTGGCAACTATTTAAGCGGAACAATCTGGCCGCCCATCGTCCAGCACTTTGTGTACGACATAGGTTGGCGGCAAACCTACCTTTATATGGGTATTTTTACCGCCGCCACCATGGGAGGGCTGGCACTGCTGATGTACAAACGGCCGCCTATAGCAGCACCGATCCAGGTTCCGGCCCAAAAAACATCAACGGCAAAACCTTACATTAGCAAGCACGCCCCCATCACCCACCCGACACAGCCTTTCGGACTATCGCCCGGCAAGGCCCAGACCTTGCTGTGCATCGCTGGCACGGCGTGCTGTGTTGCCATGTCAATGCCGCAAGTGCATATCGTGGCGTATTGCGCCGACCTGGGCTATGGCGCCGCACGCGGCGCCGAAATGCTGTCGTTAATGCTTGGGCTGGGCATAATCAGCCGGCTGGTTTCGGGCGCTATTTGCGATCGTATCGGTGGCTTGCGCACACTACTATTGGGGTCAAGCCTGCAAATGGTAGCTTTGCTACTTTTTCTGCCGTTCAACGGCATCGTATCGCTGTATATTATTGCCGGTCTGTTCGGCCTGTTCCAGGGCGGAATCGTACCGTCGTACGCCATTATTGTGCGCGAACACTTTTCGCCTGCCGAAGCAGGCACTCGTGTCGGCATGGTTATCATGTTCACCATGCTGGGCATGGCCCTGGGCGGATGGATGTCAGGCAAGGTGTATGACCTTACAGGCTCATACCACGCTGCATTCATAAACGGCATCGCCTGGAACTTGCTTAACCTGACCATTACGATCACCCTGCTGCGCAGGGTGTATCGCCGCCCAACTCCGACCTTAAAAACGGTCTAGCACTGCCCCTGTGCTGGCCGTTGATGCATTGAAAGCAAACTTGGCCTGCACACCCCTGGTGTAACGAGGGGCCGGCGCTTGCCATGATGCCCTGCGCTTAGCCAGTTCGTCGTCGGAAACATTTAGCTGCAACAACAACTGGTGGGCATCGATGGTGATGGAATCATCTTCCTGGACCAGTGCAATATTCCCGCCCATGGCGGCCTCGGGCGAAACGTGCCCCACTACCATACCCCAGGTACCGCCGGAAAACCGCCCGTCGGTGATCAGGCCGACTGAATCGCCCAGACCGGCTCCGATCAGGGCCCCGGTGGGGGCCAGCATTTCCGGCATGCCTGGTCCGCCTTTTGGCCCAAGGTAGCGCAGAACCATGACGTCGCCTGCTTTGATTTTTCCATCAAGAATGGCTTGCAATGCAGACTGCTCGTCATTGAACACGCGGGCGGGGCCGGTAATGACCGGATTTTTCAAGCCAGTAATTTTAGCCACCGCACCTTCGGGCGACAGATTGCCTTTCAGGATGGCCAGATGGCCATGCTCGTACAGCGCGTTGTCGATGGTGTGTATGACCTCTTGATTGGCCGGAGCATCGGGAACGTCTTTTAGCGTTTCAGCAATCGTTTTGCCGGTAATGGTCATGCAGTCGCCGTTCAGCAAACCGGCGTTCAGCAGGATTTTCATGATTTGCGGTATGCCGCCGGCGCGATGCAGATCGACGGCAAGGTATTTGCCGCTGGGCTTAAGATCGCAAATAACCGGCACGCGCTGGCGCACACGCTCGAAGTCGTCGATGGTCCATTCGACATCGGCGGCGTGGGCAATAGCCAAGATATGCAGCACGGCGTTGGTTGAGCCACCGGTAGCCATGACCACGCTGACAGCGTTCTCGATGGACTGTCGCGTGACGATGTCGCGCGGCTTCAGGTCCAGCGCAATGGCCTTAAGCAAAACACGGGCCGACTCGGCCGCCGAATCCGTTTTTTCGTCGTGCACATTGGCCATGGTCGAAGAGTACGGCAAGCTCATGCCCAAGGCCTCAAAGGCCGAGCTCATGGTGTTGGCGGTATACATGCCGCCGCACGAGCCGGGTCCGGGAATGGCGTGCAGTTCAATTTGCCGGAGCTCCTGATCGCTCATGCGCCCCGCTGCGTTTTCGCCAACCGCTTCAAACACGCTGACAATATTCAAGTCCTTGTCGTGCAGCCGCCCGGGCAAAATCGTGCCGCCGTAAACGTAGATGGAAGGCACATTGGCGCGCAACATACCCATCATGCCGCCGGGCATGTTTTTATCGCAACCGCCGATAACCACGACGCCGTCCATCCATTGGCCTTGCACACAGGTTTCAACGCAATCGGCAATGACTTCGCGAGAAATCAACGAATACTTCATACCCTCGGTGCCCATGGCCATGCCGTCGGAGATTGTCGGGGTGCCGAACACCTGAGCGTTGCCGCCCGCTTCTTCAATAGCAACAATGGCCGCATTGGCCAATTTTTGCAGGCCGCTGTTACACGGGGTGATGGTGCTATGGCCATTGGCCACGCCCACCATGGGCTTGGAGAAGTCTTCTTCCTTGTAGCCTAAGGCGTAGTACATGGAACGATTTGGCGCACGTGCCGCGCCCTGGGTAATATTTGCAGACCGTAAAGGCTTAGCCGATTTCATTTTTATCTCCTGGAAGCCTGCCAGTGTCGCACTAGCGCGCCGGTTTTTCAAATACACTCTTTGCATAGTGTATTAAATGGATGCCATCGCAAAGGCTGGCGCAGTGATATCTGCTGCTTATATATGCCATAACCACTTCGGCCATCAAAGGATTCATTCATGACCTTAAGCGCAAATACCGTATTGATTACCGGTGCAAGCCGCGGCATCGGAGCTGCCACAGCGGTTGCTGCGGCAAGGAATGGTTTCGATGTGGCCATCAACTATATTGCCGATGAAGAGGCCGCGCAATCGGTCGTCAACGATGTCTTGCAATACGGGTGCAAAGCGATCGCCGTGCAGGGCGACGTATCGATAGCCGACGATGTCCGGCGGATGTTCAGTATCGCCGAAGAATCTTTGGGTCCGTTGGCGGGTCTGGTCAATAACGCGGGCTTGACGGGCCGTATCGGGCCTTTTACCGAGGCAGCGCCGGCGACGATAGAACGTGTCTTTGCGGTCAATGTCTTTGGCACCATGCAATGCGCGCGAATGGCGCTGGATTGTTTTGCCCGGCGTAAGCAAACGGGCATTATTGTCAATATTTCGTCGATCGCTGCGCACACCGGCAGCCCGAACGAATATGTTCATTACGCCGCCAGTAAGGCCGCGGTCGAAACCTTTACGCTTGGGCTGGCGCGCGAAGTGGCCAGCAGCGGAATACGGGTTTGCGCCGTGGCTCCGGGCTCTACACTGACCGATATTCATGCCACGGCAGGCGAGCCGGACCGGCCCGAGCGTATTGCAGGCAAGATTCCTATGGGGCGGCTGGCGTACCCCAGCGAGATCGCCGAAACTATTGTGTGGCTGCTTTCTCCTGCCGCTTCTTATGTGACGGGGCGAGTGCTGCATTGTTCGGGAGGTCTGTAAAATAAGCGACATGTCTGCTGCTTCTATTGATATCTGCCCTTCTGACGCCCTAGTTGATGGCGGTCTTGCTTGTAAAGTGCCGGTGCGCCATGGCAATGATCTTACTACCGCTTTTTTCGTTCGCTACGAAGGCAAGGCGTATGGTTATTTGAATCGGTGTCCACATGCGGGGTCGGAACTGGATTGGGAAGGCAGTGTTTTTACGCGCGCAGGTGACCTGCTGATGTGTGCCCGGCATGGCGCCACTTTTAAGCCAGACACGGGGGAATGTACGGGCGGCCCCTGCAAGCCCAACAAACTGACGGGTTTAATGGTGACGGAAGAGGATCGACCTGAAGGCGGATCTGTTGTCTGGTGGCCGGAAGGGAAAGTCGGGCCGGCTTAGGCAACTGGACCATTTAAAGTTGCAGCTTTTTTCTTATAGAGCTTGTTTTTAACGCACTGCTAATTTCTTTACTCGTCGCGGCAGGGGTGGTTCAGGCGTTCCGGGCTCACACGTGGGCGATCCCTGACGGGATTTCCCGGCCAATCCGCTGAATCGGGGCGACCGCGAACTCGTCCGGCTGACAAGCCCCCAGCTTGTCAGCACCCGTCGGACTCGGACAGGCGCGGTCTTGCACCGCCGATTCAGACGGATTGACCGGCGCCCACGAATTCGCCCTCCAGCCTGAACCACCCCTACCGCGACTGCAGCGTGAGTACTTGAAGCGTCTACCTGCGCACCCCGTACACCTGACTTACATCGCGAACTGCCCCGCGATCGGCCGATGTCGCCAATGCGGCATACGCTTTCAGTGCCTGCGAAACAACGCGCTCACGGTCTACCGGCTGCCATGCCTTGGCGCCGCGCGACTCCATTTCGGCACGGCGGCTGGCCAGTTCTTCGTCGCTGATCGCCAGATGAATTTTCCGGTTAGGGATATCGATTTCGATGGTATCTCCGTCGTTGACCAGACCGATATTGCCGCCTTCGGCAGCCTCTGGCGACGCGTGCCCGATCACAAGACCCGATGAACCGCCTGAAAAACGGCCATCGGTCAACAATGCGGAGCTTTTACCCAAACCCTTGGACTTCAAGTAAGACGTTGGATACAGCATTTCCTGCATGCCTGGCCCGCCTTTGGGACCCTCGTAGCGAATAATTACAACATCGCCCGCCTTAACTTCGTCCCCCAGGATGGCGGCAACCGAATCTTCCTGGCTTTCGTATACGCGAGCCTTACCCGTAAACTTAAGAATGCTGTCGTCCACGCCAGCGGTCTTGACGATGCAGCCATTAGGCGCCAGATTACCGTACAACACCGCCAACCCGCCATCCAGAGAATAAGCATGCTCTTTAGAACGGATACAGCCGTTCTGGCGGTCCAGATCCAGGTGCTGGTATTGACGATCCTGGCTAAAGGCGACCTGCGTACGAATACCGCCCGGAGCCGCCTTGAATAGCGTCTGCACATCGTCGGACGCATTACCGCCGCTGACGTCCCAGGCCTCGATGGCCTTGCCCAGGGTGCCGCTATGAATGTTACCCACATCCAGATGCAATAAACCCGCACGGGCTAGCTCGCCCAAGATAGCGGAAATGCCGCCGGCACGGTGCACGTCTTCGATATGGAACTTATCGGTAGCGGGCGCCACTTTGCACAAACACGGCACGCGACGCGAAATGCGGTCGATGTCCGACATGGTGAAGTCCACGCCCGCCTCTTGAGCGGCTGCCAGCAAATGCAGAACCGTATTCGTTGACCCGCCCATGGACACGTCCAGCGCCATGGCGTTTTCAAAAGCCTGGAAGGTGGCAATGTTACGCGGCAGCACCGAGACGTCATCCTGCTCGTAGTAACGCTTGCACAAATCCACGACCAGTTTGCCAGCGTCTTCAAACAGACGTTTGCGGCGGGCGTGTGTGGCCACAATGGTGCCATTGCCCGGCAAGGCCAAACCCAACGCCTCGGTCAGGCAGTTCATGGAGTTGGCCGTAAACATGCCCGAGCATGAACCGCAAGTTGGACAGGCGTTGCGCTCGGCCTCGGCTGCCTCGGCATCGCTTACATTCGGGTCCCCGGCCTTGATCATGGCGTCGATCAAATCGAGCTTCATCAAGACCTTGTTGGTACCGGCTTCCAGCACCTTGCCCGCTTCCATCGGGCCGCCGGACACGAAGACGACGGGAATGTTAAGCCGCATGGCCGCCATCAACATCCCCGGGGTGATCTTGTCGCAGTTGGAAATGCACACCATGGCATCGGCACAATGTGCGTTGACCATGTATTCGACCGAATCAGCAATCAATTCGCGCGAAGGCAGCGAATACAGCATGCCGCCATGGCCCATTGCAATGCCGTCATCGACGGCAATCGTATTGAATTCTTTGGCAACGCCACCGGCCGCTTCAATTTGCCGGGCCACCAGTTGGCCCATGTCTTTCAAATGAACGTGCCCCGGTACAAACTGGGTAAACGAATTGACCACTGCAATAATGGGTTTTTCGAAATCGCCATCTTGCATGCCAGTGGCGCGCCAAAGCGCGCGCGCTCCAGCCATATTACGGCCATGAGTCGACGTACGGGAACGGTATTGCGGCATTGAGAATCTCTAGAAAAAAGTAAAAATAAACCGCTAATGATAACAAGAGGATCGAAAAACATCCTGTCAAACCGCCAAACCCTGTGCTTTATCGAGGGGTTGGTGCGGACTAGATCGAATGAAAAAGCGCAAGCAACAATCTGACCGGACCCCATGCCCAGCCACACGAAGAACATACATAGCCACAAAAAAAGGCCCGGCTGGAATGGCCGGACCCTTCTTCAACGCTGGTCAAGAGGCAAGCTAATAAAACCTGCCTCCAAACTAAATCATGTCCTCGCCGCTTTTACGCGCCGCACGCATGTCCTTAATTAGCGTAACGACCAAAAGCACCAGAATGGCCGCCGACACAACAGGCCAAGCCAATATATAAGCTGTTAATGCAAATGCACTCATCATTTTTCTCCTTAAGCGCGCGCGGGAACCGCATCAATTGAACGGTGGGGCACTACGCGATCGGTTGCCTTATCGTTAGTTTGAAACGCAACCACGCGCTCGTCCAGCAAGTCGAAATCAAAACGTTCAGTGCTGCGTAAAGTAATCGCCACACACACAATGGCGCTGACACCGTAGGCGGCTAACGAGCTTAAAAGAACGGTGTAATCACGCAAGAACTCCAAGCTATAAGGTAACGCCACGACAGCCGCGAGAATCCCCAGCACAAGGCCTGCTTTCCTTCCCAGGAAACCAAAAGCCATCAAGCCGATGACCACGCCGGCCCCAACCGACGCAAACGTTTCGAACAGCAGAGCAACAATACCTTCCATTGGCAGGAGCTCAAAACGGGCCACGACAAACATGGCGACCGCACTGACAACGGCTGATGTAAATGCCTTGTTCGTAACCCGATCCCAGTAAAAACTGATGATTACAGGGAAAACAATCGAACCCCACAAGGCGCCGACGAAAACCAGCATCACCAGAATATCCAGCCTTAAGCTGGCAAAAACAATACCGATCATAGTGGCCACAATCATGGTCATACGGCCCCACAACAGCATCCGTTTCGGATCAGGCTTGCCTTTGGACAGATTCTTACCGTAAATGTCCGTCATCATAATGGCCGATAACGCGGAAAGATCTGAGTCAGCAGTAGACGATAACGAGCCGACCACCAAAATAAAGAACAGGCCAATAGCAAACGGGGGCAGGTATTGCGAAGCCATTTGCGGAATGATGTTGTTCATGTTGCCATCAAGAGGCTCAAGGCCAACAAACAGAGCCAGCAGACCCAACATGCCCAAACCAATCACGACTGCGGCATAACCAACGGTGGCGGTCAGAAAGGTCGACTTGATTAAGTCCTCGCGTACCGCAAAGAGGCGCTGCGCAATCGTCTGGTTACCAATGGCATAAGCCAGGACCGCCACAAAATAGGGGGCGCCCTGCTCCAGAATGGCCTTGGTCGAAAAGAAATCGACTTGCTCAAAGGTCAGATTCGACATATTGGCCATCAACATGTCGGTGCCGCCCACATTAATGAAAATCAGCGGAATAATAATGACGGCGGCAAGTATCATTGCCACCAACTGGGCAAAGTCCGTCATGACCGACGAACGGAAACCGGACCAGATCGTATACGACAACACACCTACGCCGGCAATCATTACACCCTGAATAAAACTCAAGGGGCTTAATACAGAGACCAGCGCACCAGCCGCAGTGAAGTTCACCATCAGGCTGATACAGCTGCCTATCAAGTTCGAAATCGCCAATATCAACTGGCTGGACTTGCCATGACGCGCATGCATGATCTCGGCCAGCGTATGTGCTTTAGGCGCCAGTTTTCGGAATCGGCGTCCAAAGGGATAGATAAAAAGAATCATCAACGCCCCCCAAAGCCCGTAATGGATGGGGCCGGACAAACCGTAGGTAAATCCGGACGTAGCGCTGGCATAAAACGACGCCGCCCAAATCCAGGTGGCAATCATGCTGGCTGCAGAGAGGCCGAAACCGACCGCATTATTCGACACCATGTAGCTATCAACGTTTTCATTTTTCTGACCGATCAGCAATGAAAGCAAAAAGGTAGCGGCATAAAAGCCGAACAACAATAGAACAGCGGTGGACGTCGATAGTTGAAAAAATGCAGCCTCTTGCATGCGTTAAATCCTTAAATGAGCGTGTTATCTATCTAGTTCGTAATGAAGAGAGTAAGAAATAGCGTTAATGCCGTTTACGTCTGTTGACAAAGGGGCGGCACAATCCCAAAGACGGGCACGGTGCAAACCGGCAATCCATGTTCAAAAAAACCACAGCAGGCGCAGGCCTGAATCGGATGCGCAAGGGATCCGATCAGACCTGGTGACAGAACACGAATTAAACGGGTGCTCTTTGCGGTAAGCTGAAAATAGCCAGGCGCGCCCAGTGCGGGCGTTAGGTTGCTATTAACAACTAATTGCAGTCGTAGCCGATGTAGTGGCTGTTATGTACCACGGCCAGTATCGGCCGGGCATTTGTTCGGCTAAAAAGCCGGACCACTGCTAAGTGGTCTTTGGATGTGATTACAAGATCAGGACAACGCTAAAACATGTCTTGAAATAAAAGCTTGAATCACGGCGGATGCAGATTTACTACGAAAAGCCGGCGAACCAGCGAAGCAGATTGTACAGCGCGAACCTATATACGTCTACCCTTCGTTACCTTTTCAAGCATACACAACAAGCATTGGCGGCGCTACCGGCCTTGAAATGCAGAACTTAAAAACAAATAGTTCGGGGGATAAAGCCGATCTTGAACATCAAGACCGCCTTTATCCCCCGAACTAACCCGCTAGTCCGACTTCAGTTATCGAACTACAGTATTAATGTCACACCAGTCAAAATATCAGCCCCTGACTTTACACTGCTTAGCCAATATATTACTTACGGCCACACGATTGCCATTAACCGTCTGCGTTCCATCCTGAGTCAGCATATCGCCGTTTACCGAGCCAACATTTTCAAGCGTAAATTTTTCGGTAGTCCAGGTGTAGCCATTGCCCCTGAATGTATTGCCGACAATGTCTGATTTATTGCTGGTTTCCCGATTCAAATCGATAGCTTTGTTGTCCATTACGACTTTGGCTGCCATCGCCTCAGATCCCTGAAACGTGTACTGAACGCTAAGCGCCTGCTGGCCGTCTGTGCCGCATGAGTATTCAACAGTTTTCTGTGACAGCTCTGCCTTGTCGGTGGTTGAACAAGCAGCAAGCCCGGTGCATAACGCAACCATACCCAAGGTGCCAGATAAACGCATATTCATAGTGTGTCCTTCTAAGTTCTAGGCAGATGCCTACTCTTAAAACTTTTATAACACCCATAGCGACACGGACCTGTAAGCGCCCGTGTCAAATGCGCACGGAGTAAAACGAAATGGAAAACTCTATATACAATATTTTTTCTGAAGATCGCACACACGGTAACGTTAAACAAGACAACAATGCTAAATGTATCAACTAATATTGACACCTCTTCGAAGCAGTCGAAAAGCAGTTCTCATAATCGCAATTGCCTACGCCATTCTCTGGCTCGCTCTGGCCATACAACCTTTCGATCGCTCCGACTGGCTGCTGGAAAATGCGCTGGTGCTGGCTCTGTTCGGCGTGCTATTTGGGGTACGACGCTGGTTTCGGTTTTCCAATGCCTCTATCTTGCTAATCCTGTTGTTTCTGGCACTACACGCAGTTGGGTCTCACTACACCTATTCTGAAGTGCCCTACGACCAATGGTGGCGGGTGCTAACCGGGCATACCTTGAACAGCGTGTTTGGTTGGGAGCGCAATCATTTCGATCGTCTGGTTCACTTCAGCTACGGTTTACTTCTGGCTTACCCCATTCGCGAATTTTTCCTGCGCGTTGTTGAAGTGCGTGGTTTTTGGGCTTATTTTTTGCCGCTGGATGTTGCGCTAAGCACCTCTGCTCTTTATGAGTTAATCGAGTGGGGTGCTGCGACGCTTTTTGGTGGTGAGCTGGGCATGCATTACCTGGGTACTCAGGGCGACATTTGGGACGCCCATAAAGACATGGGGCTTGCAGCGCTGGGCGCGTTGCTGGCGATGCTGATCACAGCCGCACTGAACACTCGGCTACAACGCGATTTCGCGCGCGAGTGGACGCGCCCCATGAAAGTCGAGCATGGTCCCAACAACGAGTTGTCGCAAAAAAATTAACTTTATACTGCCGTATCGAATGAAGATGTGCGGCGCCTGATGGGCATAGCGGAGCCGCGGGCTTCGGCTTCGAACAAGTGCTGATGCAAAGCACGCAAATGATCTGCCATTATTTTTGAAGCCTGCTCTGGCTGCTTTGCTCGGAGGCAGCGAATAAGTTCACGCTGCATGGTTACCGTTTCGTGTCGCGGTGCAGCGTCCAGCTCCTCCAAAACACCCAGCACAACATCTGTCAGCGCATCCACCAGCATCATCATGATCTCGTTTCCGGTAGCCACGCTTAATAGTCGATAAAACTCCACCAGTTGTACCCGGCGTTTTTCCGGATCGCCTGTCTCGGACAAGGCCTCGGTACGATCGATACACCGTTCCAGCGCCTGGTAGTCAGCCTCGGTAGCACGCTCGCAAGCAAGTTTGATCACCGCATCAGTAATGATTACCCTGCTTTCCGTAAGGCTTTCAAGCGAAATATGCCCCGAATGCACCATGTCGCGCAATGAGCGCGTCATAATCGCCGGATCGCCCTCGCGAATAAATGCACCGCCTTTAACCCCCGGACGAAGTTCGAGCAGGCCTGCTATTTCCAGACTGCGGAACGCCTCGCGGACCGCGGTGCGGCTGGCGCCGAATTGGGCGGCAAGCTCGCGCTCCGACGGAAGCTTGTCGCCAGGAAGCAAGGTACCGTCCTTAAGCCTGGTTCGAATCTGATCACAGATTTGCTCGAACACCCGGGACAGTTTGGTTTGTTCTTGATTAGCCAGAAGTGCAAACTCGTGGCGCAGTGGATATTTCATGACAGGCTGACCTATTCGACAGCGCTGACTGGAAACACCCCAGGCTGCGCTGTCGTGAGTTTAATACACTACCGCACGGCTTTCCGTCCTAACTTATTCGGCAACAACGCCTGCCGCCTTAACCATCGCGCCGGTGGCAACGGTTTCCTGCTTAATGGTGGTACGCAACTGATCCGCATCCCCCGCGATCACGGTCAGCCCTTTCGAAACTGCAAATTGCTCGGCGAATGTCGGGTTGCGCAAAACAGCCTGCACATCGGTACGGATTTTATCGACGATGTGCTTGGGCGTGCCGGCCGGTGCAAATAAACCATACCAGATAGAAGTTTTCACGTAAGGAAAGCCTTCCTCTGTTGTGGTCGGCACATCGGGAAATTGCGCCACCCTGCTATCGCCCGCGACGGAAATCGGTTTGATTTTCCCCGCAGCGATCAGTGGCGCCGCAACGGCCACACTACCGGTACCCAGCTTCACCTGGCCGCCCGCCAACGCGGTTAGCATAGGGGTAATTCCCTTGTACGGAATATGAAGCAGATCCAGCGATTCGTTCTTATTGATGGTTTCAAACAGCAGGTGCGGCTGGCTTCCATTACCGAACGAGCCGTAGGTAAGCGAGCCGGGCTTGCGGCGTTGCATGTCGACCACTTCTTTCAATGACTTGGCAGGCAAGTCGGCACTGGCAATAATTAGCTGATCTGCCTTCACCATCATTGTGATCGGATCAAAGCTTTTGTCCGGATCGTAGGGAAGCTCTTTATACAAAAACCGGTTACCGACCAAAGTCTGGTTTACCGTAGCAAGCAAGGTGTATCCGTCGGCTGGTGCATTGGCCGCCATGGAAGCCCCTATCAACGAGCCCGCGCCTGGCTTGTTTTCTACAACGACAGCCTGGCCCCAACGCTGCCCGAGTTCGGCTCCAACAGCACGAATAAGGACATCGATGCCGCCGCCCGGGGCAAAAGGCACAATGACCTTGACCGGCTTCGATGGATATGAATCCGCAATGGCCGAGCCGGAAAATGATGCGATTGCTACAAATAATGCTGTGAATAGTGTTTTCTTCATGTCTTCCTCCTGGTTTTAAGGCTCTCCGGGGCACAGAGAGCTTAGTATCTATTTCCTGCTAGCGAATTACCCGTTTCTATGTCCAGCGTCCTGTCTGGTGAGTTTGCCTTCTCGAAGCAAACAGGCGCTAATACGGGCGCGGTGCCCGTTGCGGGCACTCGCGCACGTCCAGCGTCATTTCACCCACGCTTTCGATCGCAATTTTTACGCGATCGCCAGCCGCGAAAGGCCCGACCCCAGCCGGCGTTCCTGTTGCAATCACATCGCCGGGCTGTAAAGGCAATACCGAAGAGATCATTTCGATCAACTCGGCAATGCCAACAATCATTTCGCTGGTATTGGCTTCCTGGCGTAACTCATCATTAACCCATAACCGGTTCTGCAGGGAACCCGGCTCAGCAACCTCGTCCACGGTAACCAGATAAGGCCCCATTGGCGTAAACGTTTCGAACGACTTGCGCATTGAACGCTCTTCTTCAGCCACACCTTGCTCGATACGCATGGTTGCATCGATCAGGCATGAATAGCCAAACACATAGTCCATAGCTTCATCGCGCGGCACATTGCGCGCGTGGCGTCCGATAACCACAGCCAGTTCGGACTCATGATCAAAGCGCCGTGATGAGCCCGAGGGCAACATGATATTGCCGCCCGCGCCAACCAGTGACGCCGGCGCCTTCAAGAAAAACCCCTGCTCCCTGGCGCTTCGTCCGCCCTTGGTGACCGCACGGGAACCAAGTTCGCCGATGTGCTTTTGGTAATTGGCCGGGGCAGCGAAAACATGCGGCGGCGCCGGATTGGGCGGCAACAGTTTGATTCCCGCCAGAGGCAGGACCCGCCCTGATTGACGATAGGCGTCCAGCCGCTCGGCCATCACCGTCCAATTGGCGATAAGCCAGTTCATCCGCTGCGCAGGCAGCTCATCCAGGAATGAAGGCAAGGCGCCCGTAACATCGCAAACATCGTCGCCCTGGACCAAACCTATTCTGTACTCATCGAAAACCGCAATTTTCATCTCAGTCCTTTAGATTTTGTTGAAATCCGCTGCCAGAGGTCAATGCCTCCTCGCGGTAATAACCCAATGCATCCATTGCAGGAAAATCATTGACCTGGAACAGCACAGCTTCGTGCTCGGTGGATCGATTAAGGTGCTCATGCCAAGCCCAGGGCTCAACAGTAAGAAAGTCACCGGCACTCCATTCGAAGGATTCGCCATTGATAATGGTTGTACCCTCGCCGCGCACGATGTAATAGAGTTTGCTTCCTGTATGCCGCCGAGCTTTACAATGCACCCCGGGACGAAGCATTTGCAATCTCATGCCCATAGTCTTCATGGCCGCGCCGCCGTCCACCGGGTTCTGATACTCAAGCACCACGTCATCAAAAGGATCAGGCTCCAACCCGCCTGCCTGCTGTAACGCTGCTTCCGCGGTGTCGCGGGGATACACCAGCAGTGGATTGTTAGCTGGCACATCAGTTTTATTAGGCGGGCGCATCACTCCACTGCCATAGGCGCGGACGGAACCGTCAGAAATCGGTAAAACAGGCTGCTGTTCCAGCTCGTATGGGTCGAAAAACGTTGCGTGCATAGATCGCATTAAGGAAATATCGAGCACATCAAGCCAGATCATCGGCTCATTACCATTGTGCTTATGATCGTGCCACATCATGCCTGGTGTTAAAACAAGATCGCCTTCATGCATCGGATAACACTCGCCGTCGACCGTCGTAGTAGCCCCGCCCCCTTGCATGATGAAGCGAAATGCATTAGCGGTATGGCGGTGCGCACTGGCGATTTCTCCGGGCAAAATGAACTGAATTGATGCCCAGAATGTATGGGTTGTTCCGTACGGAAGCCCTGGATTCGACAGACGCAAGGTACGCCTTTGCCCCCCCGATCCAAGGTCGATCTCGGCGCCCAGCCGAGTAAGCAACGGTTCCAGATCGCGCCATCGCCAATGCACCGATTTAGTAGCCGAATTAGGCTCGCGCGTAAATAAAGGGGGATCGTCCGGCTGATGCACACGGCAATTGAATTTGGCCAAATCCTCTTTTAATGAACGCCGCGCATCGGCATCTTTCATGATTGTTGTACTGGACATTTCACGCCTCCTGTGTTGTCAAGACCGCGTGGGCGCTTTGCACCCCCGCCTGCGGCGATACCGCGCCTCGCACGATATCGATCAGTTCCCGCGCATCGGCAGGCAAACTGTCTGCACGCCACGCGACCTGCCCATCAGGCCTTACAAGAACCAATTTGTTTTTGTAAAGCGCGCCCGCCT
>DATCVA010000311.1:0-6993 GCA_036567205.1 Eoetvoesiella sp.
TTACTGCTGTTTCGCCCAATATCGACGAAACCCCGCTACCCGGCGAAAGCCCCACAGAGCTGGCCTTGCGGCTATCAGTAGCCAAAGCGCAGGCCGTTGCCCGGCAACATCGCGATGCGCTGATTATAGGCTCAGACCAGGTAGCCACGTTTAACGGCGCCCCTATTGGCAAGCCAGGAAATTTTGAACGCGCCCAGGCCCAACTTAGACAGCTGAGCGGCCAAACGGTAGAATTCCATAGTGCCGTTTGCGTCGGCAACGATCAGCGCCACGAAGTTGTCGACGTCGTTACCCGCTGCCAGTTTCGAATTTTAAGCGACGAAGAAATCGACGCCTATTTACATTACGAACGCCCTTTCGATACGGCAGGCAGCGCCAAAGCCGAAGGTCTGGGAATCGCGCTCATGGAAAGCATGTTGTCCGACGACCCCACGGCAATCATTGGGCTGCCCCTTATTGCTTTAGCGCGCATGCTGCGCAGTTTTGGCCTTAACCCTATTACCGCTTCCAAAGTGCAACAACCGTGAAACCTACTGGAACTCTCCATTTGATCCCTGTCGGCATGGGCGAAGCCGCCCCTGCCCTATGGTTGCCGCAAGCGGTGCAAGAGCTTGCCGGCCGACTCACTACCTATATCGCCGAGAACGCCAAAACAGCCAGGGCCTTTTTAAAACTGATTGGCACGGCATCGCCGCTTCAGGAAATAACCATACACACATTAACCGACAAAGTTGATGCGCAATTGATGCGTCAATGGCTGACGCCATTGCTGCAAGGCGGTGAAATAGGACTGGTATCTGAAGCAGGCTGCCCCGCCGTGGCAGACCCTGGCGCCAAAGTCGTTGCTGTGGCGCACGCCATGGGAATACGTGTAGCCCCCTGGGTAGGACCTTCATCGATTCTGCTTAGCTTGATGGCCAGCGGCCTGGACGGCCAGCGTTTTGCCTTTCATGGGTACGCCCCTATCGATCCGCAAGAGCGTGCCAAACAGCTCAAGTCTTGGGAGATCGAATCCAAAAAACAGCACCAGACGCAAATCCTCATTGAAACTCCCTACCGCAACGGCGCGATGTTCGAAACCCTGAAGCAAGCGCTAAACGGCAATAGCCGGCTGTGCATCGCTCGTTCACTTACCACCAGCGGCGAATGGATTCAAACCCATAGCGTGGCTGAATGGAAAAAATTGCCGCCGCCGGATTTAAACAAACAGCCTACTATTTTTCTGTTTTTAGCGTGAAAGCATATTGAACTGCAATTTATCCATCTTTTTCTTGTCGCGTTGCATCGTCGGGCGCTATGGCCCCAATGCATAACGCCATGAAACTGCCCCGCCTCTTTCGCCCAAAACTGCGCAGGCTTGCCGGCCTGTTACCCACTGTAAGTCTGGTTTTATTATTGGCGGCCTGTAGCTCATATAGCCCGGATCAGCTAAAGATCGACCGCAGCATTCAGGCCAAAAGCCAGGACAGCCGAGTTGAATTCATCGTGCTGCATTACACATCCACTGGCAACCATGCGTCGTTAAAAATACTGTCCGAACAAAATGTAAGCAGCCATTATTTGATTACCGATGACGCCAGACCCCATGTGTACCAGCTTGTCGATGAAAGCCGCCGAGCCTGGCACGCGGGGGTTAGCCAATGGTATGGCCGTACCGACATGAATGCAGGTTCGATAGGCATCGAACTTGTCAACCAGGGCGGCAGCAAACAAAACTGGGCGCCCTACTCCCCCACCCAAATAAGAACCCTTATTGCGCTGCTTCATGATGTAATTAAACGCCATCAAATCAAGCCGTACAACATCGTTGGGCACAGCGACATCGCCCCCCAGCGCAAGGTTGATCCCGGCCCTCTTTTCCCCTGGAAAAAATTAGCGGATGCGGGTATTGGACGCTGGTACAAGCAGACGAAAGTCGACGAATTCTTACTGGAATTCCAGCGCACCGGCTTGCCGGATATATTAGCGGTACAAACAGAGCTTGAACGGCTGGGCTATGCAGTACCCAAAAACGGCCTGCTGGACAAAGCCACCAGAAATGTCATAGCGGCATTTCAAATGCACTATCGGCCAGCCCGCTATGACGGCGTGCCAGATGCGCAAACTGCCGCCATCTTGAAAGCTCTGCGCTGAAGGCCAGGGTCAGGTGGGCCTTTTTGTCATATTCGCCGACTTAAGAACGTGCCGCTCTTGTTGCCGATGCCGGAAAAAATACCCCGCCCGTATCAACAACAAAACCGCCACCACCGCCCCATACGCATAAGGCTCGAAAAAATCATTCTTTCCGGCTCGAATCAACCAGAAGTGCCACACCGACAACCCGGCAATGACATACACCGTCCGATGCAGAGTTTGCCAGCGGCGACCCAGCCGGCGAATCCATCCCTGTGTAGACGTAGCAGCCAGCGCGGCCATCGGCACCACAGCAACCACGCCTATCAGAATAAAAGGACGTTGCATAATGTCTTCCCACATCGACATTAGCGACCAGTTGCGCTCCCAAAATGCCCACGCCCATACATGCAACACGGTATAAAAAAAAGAGAACAAACCCAACATGCGTCGGCAGCGCACCAGAGCAGGCTGCTTAATAATACGGCGCAAAGGCGTAATCGCCAGAGTCAGGCACAAGCCCACCAAAGCCCAAATGCCGGATGAACGAATCAAAAATTCCGCCGGATTAGCGGTAAGCCCATCGGTATAACCCAGCCATACCCAGCGAAGCGCCGGATACAACGCCAGAACAAATATAAAAGGCTTAAATCGGGCGACCTGTCTGGCTGTCCAGTTTGGCGATGTACCCAAGGACTGACCCCGCATTTAATAGAACCGCGTCAGATCCATGCCGGAATACATGGAGGCAACCTGGTCAGCGTAGCCGTTGAACATCAAGGTTTCAACGCGAGGCGCAAAAAAACTATCGCCGATGCGTCTCTCGGTAGCCTGACTCCAGCGCGGATGCGGAACATTAGGATTTACATTTGCGTAAAAGCCATATTCAGTAGGTGCGATTTTGGGCCAGCTGGTATCAGGCATCGTTTCGGTCAGTCTGATCTTGACGATGGACTTACCTGACTTAAATCCGTATTTCCAGGGAATCGACACTCGGACGGGAGCCCCGTTTGCATTGGGCAAAGCCTTGCCGTACACACCAAACACCAAGAGCGTCAATGGATGCATGGCCTCGTCGATCCGCAGGCCCTCAACATAAGGCCAGTCGATAATACGGTCGTTCAACCCTGGCATACTCCCGGGTTGCACCACCGTGACGAATTCGACATATTTAGCTTTACTTGTCGGTTCCACCTGCTTGAGCAACGTAGACAGCGGATAACCTTCCCAGGGAATGACCATGGACCATGCTTCGACGCAGCGCATTCTGTATATGCGCTCTTCAAGCGGCGCAAGCTTGATCAAGTCATCGATATCGAACGTGCGAGGCTTGGCAACCTCGCCTTCCACACTGACTGTCCAGGGGCGAGTTTGCAACGCGCCGCCATACTCATAGGGATCGCGCTTGTCAGTGCCAAATTCGTAAAAATTATTATAGGAAGAAACGTCTTTTTCCGACGTGAGTTTCCCCATGACGCGATAGTCCGGGTTCGGCTTGCCGGCAAACGGGGACGCCGGCTGGGCCGCCCACGACGGCGACAAACCGCCGGCGCCAAGCCCTAACATACCTAAACCGGCTTGCTTCATCCATTGACGACGTTCCAGCCAGATTTGCTCGGGAGTTATTTGCGAAGATGCTATAGGGGGAATATTCGGCTTGGACATGGCATTCCTTGAATATGCAACTTGTATGTTGGAGCCGCAAGCCTCGAATTAGTTCAACTAAACAGCCGGACCAGGCCCCGTGCAATTACCTGCCGCGGACTTGCTGAAAGGAAACCTATAACTGCGGCACGCGATTATGTAACCAGGCCTGCATTTCTTTTACATTGCGCACCATGAACGTTGGCTCCGCCGCAAGAAGAGTTGTCCTGTCATGGGCGCCATAGGTAACCGCCAGACTGTCGACACCCGCATTATGCGCCATTTGAACGTCGTGCGAAGTATCCCCCACCATCAGGACCTGCTCGGGCTGCAAATTCAATTCGTTCATGATTTCGAGCAACATGCCCGGATGCGGCTTGCTGAAGGACTCGTCGGCGCATCGCGTGATTTCGAAGTGGGTTTGCAACTGCATGGTTCTCAAGACCCGGTCCAGTCCGATTCTGCTTTTACCTGTTGCCACGCCCAGAAGCACTTCGCGCCCGCGCAACTCTGCAAGCAATTCAGGAATACCGTCAAAAAGCTTGATTTCGGGGTCTTTCTTCAGGAAATGAAAGCGATAACGCTCCAGAAACAGGGGGAGCTTTTCGGCCGTGAGTGTCGGGACCGCATGGTACAGGGCGCTTTCAAGCGAAAGGCCAATTACCCAGCTGGCACTCGTGACGCTGGGAATGGGTAACTCAAGGTCGGCGCACGCATCCTGGATGGCACTGACTATGGAATGGGTTGAGTCCATGATGGTTCCATCCCAATCAAACACCACCGCACCGTAACGTTTCACGAGTTTTGCTCCAGGTAATTAAGGATTTGCATACAAGCAGGCGGCAAGTCCGCCTTTAAATTCAATATGTCGCCGGATAAGGGATGCGGTATTTCCAGGCGGCAGGCATGCAAAAACATGCGGTTAAACCCCAGCCGGGCGAATTTTGCGCGCACCTCGTCAGAACCGTATTTATCGTCGCCTACTATCGGAAACCCGCTAGAGGTGAGGTGTACGCGGATTTGATGGGTACGCCCGGTGCGCAGCTCCGCTTCAACCAGAGTATATGGCCCATATCGTTTTTGTAACGTAATAATAGTGTGAGCCACTTTACCAGCCGGATCGACCTTGACGCGACGCTCGCCGGACTCCGTCAACCATTTCAGCAAGGGCTGGCGCAAATGTTGCTTGTCATTCACCCAATCGCCTACCACCAAAGCCTGATAGTGCTTGCGCCCCTTTCCTTCACGCATCATCTGATGCAAGGCCACCAGCGCCGACCGTTTTTTTGCAATTAAGAGCAACCCCGAGGTTTCCCGATCAAGGCGATGAGCCAGTTCTAAAAATGGCGCGTCCGGGTGGGCCGCCCGCAATTGCTCGATAACGCCAAAAGACACCCCACTTCCGCCATGCACCGCCACGCCGGCGGGCTTGTCAATAACGACCATCGCATCGTCTTCGTAAACCACAGGGAAAACTGCCGGCGGCACAAATTTTGGAATGCCCGGATCGGGCAGGCGCAGCGGAGGCACACGCACGCTATCCCCGAGCTCCAGCCTGTAATCGGCAGAGATACGGCCCTTGTTAACCCGCACCTCACCGCTGCGGATAGCTTTATACAAATGACTTTTTGGTACGCCTTTACACAAGCGCACCAGGAAATTATCGATACGTTGCCCGACCTGTTCGGTATCAATTTCGAAAAAACGTACCGCGGGAAGGGGTTGTTTGTAATTTTCTGGTTTGCGCATAGAGAAAAGCGGCATATAATCGCCTCAGCCTATAGAAGCTGAAAAACGACCTAACGTAGAGATGCAAGGGATGCGTCTCCGTTGGGCCACAAAGGTCATATTGTACTGCCTGATTTTCAGCTTCTGGGTCATAAGGTCGCCGGGGTAATGCCGGTCTGCGCAACAGTGGTGTGGCACACAGTGCCCGCTGTTTATCCAGTCCCATTACCAACCGCGTGCGGCGCTGAAGTTCTTGTAAAGTTAAGTCAACGTTTTATGCACCAGTCGCGCAACCAAAAGCGCGCCTGCCGTTCCCAGCAATTTTTTTGTCAACCACTACCGTGAAACTGACCTTCCTGCTGACTGAACTGCGTGCCCGATGGCACGCCGTGCCCGCCTGACAATAAGGCGGGTGCTGCCTGACGTCGTCAGCCCAGAGCCCCCCTTGCTACAAGATTAAGCGCTACACACCGAGTGGCCCGCGGTCGTGCGCCGATAAACGGCGCGCCATGACTACGGAGAAAAACCCTCATGAAACGAATGTTGTTTAATGCAACGCACCAAGAAGAACTACGCGTTGCGATAGTCGATGGTCAAAAACTCATTGACCTCGACATCGAAGCGGCTGGCCGCGAACAGCGTAAAGGCAATATTTACAAAGGCGTCATCACCCGCATCGAACCCGGCCTCGAGGCCTGCTTCGTTAGCTACGGCGAAGACCGCCACGGCTTTCTGCCTTTTAAAGAAGTTGCCCGTACTTACTTCAAGGAAGGCGTTGATGTACGCACAGTGCGTATTCAAGATGCCCTCAGCGAAGGCCAGGAACTTATTGTCCAGGTCGAAAAAGAGGAACGCGGCAATAAAGGCGCTGCGCTGACCACCTTTATCTCGCTTGCCGGCCGCTACCTCGTCCTGATGCCGAACAATCCGCGCGGAGGCGGCGTATCGCGCCGTGTCGAAGGCGAGGACCGTCAGGAACTGCGTGATGCCATGGACCAGCTCAACACTCCGGCCGGGATGAGCATCATCGCCCGCACCGCTGGCATTGGCCGCAGTGTTGAAGAACTGCAATGGGATCTGTCCTATCTGCTGCAACTCTGGAGTGCGATTGACGGCGCTGCCCGTGAAAACGCCGCCCCTATCCTGATTTACCTTGAGTCCAGCCTGGTTATCCGCGCCATTCGCGATTATTTTTCGCCGGAAATCGGTGAAATTCTGATCGATACCGACGAGATCGCCGAACAAGCCACAGCGTTCATGAGCGTTGTCATGCCCAACAACGTTCAATGCGTCAAGGTTTACCGCGACGACGTGCCGTTGTTTTCGCGCTTTCAAATCGAGCACCAAATTGAAACCGCATACTCGCGCACGGTACAACTGCCGTCGGGCGGCTCGGTAGTTATCGACCATACCGAAGCACTCGTAGCCATCGACGTCAACTCAGCTCGCTCTACCCGCGGCGCCGACATCGAAGAAACCGCTACGCGGACCAACCTTGAAGCAGCCGAC